>NZ_CP076718.1:4146780-4502320 GCF_011682235.2 Rhodocaloribacter litoris
GGCTTCCCTCCATAGAAAACCTTCCTGCATCCACCAAACGAGTAGAGGCTTTCTCATGAAAGGAACACCCGCCTGGAAAGGCCTCCGGTATCTGCTGGCGCTCCTGTTGATGGGAGCGCTTCCGCCGGTAGCGCATGCACAGAGTGGCAAGCTGGCCGGTCGTGTGACCGATGCGGCGACCGGCGATCCGATTCCGGGGGCCACGGTCGTCCTGCTGGAGACCGGGCAGGGCACCGCCACCGACGTCGATGGCAACTACGTCCTCATCGGGATCGCGCCGGGCGCCTACACGGTGCGCTTCTCCTTCATCGGGTATGCCACCCGCATCGTGGAGAATGTGCGCATCACCTCGAACCGTACCGTCACGCTGGATGTGGGGCTGACCCAGGAGGTCATCCAGGGCGAGGAGGTGGTCATCGAGGCGGTGCGCCCGGTGGTGGATCAGAACCAGACCAATTCGCGGGCGCTCGTCACCGGTGAGGAGATCGCCCGCCTGCCCGTGACGCGCCTCGAAGACGTCATCGCCCGCACGGCCAACGCCTATGACGGCTTCATCCGGGGCAGCCGGCGCTTCGAAACCCGCACGCTCGTCGAAGGCATCGACGTGACGGACGCCTTCTACACGCTCTCGAGCGGCACCAACTACGTCGGCGCCACCTACAGCAACGCCAACAAGGCCGACCGGACCGACCCGAGCATCCTTTCGCTCAACCCGGAGGGTGTCGAGGAGGTGACGGTCAACGCCGGAGCCACCAACGCGCAGTATGCCTCGGGGTCCGGCGGCGTCGTCGCCGTCACGCTGGCCGAAGGGCGCGGGCCGATCCGCGGCTCGTTCTCGGCACGGATCGCCCCTTCCATCCCCCGGCCCGGCCCCGATTCGCTCGACTTCTATCACGACGGCGACGTGTACCTGGCCGAGCGGGAGCTCGTCGAGGATCCACTCAAGAAAGCCCTCTATACCTGGACACCCGACAAGTACCAGGTGGGCGACCGGCCCGAGTATGACCTGCGCTTCAGCCTGGGCGGCTCGCTCACCGACCGGTGGACGTTCAGCACGACGGGGCAGTTCTTCCAGACCAACGGGTATCTGCCCAACTACTTCCGCAAACGAATCAACGGGCAGCTCAAGTCGACCTACCGCCTCTCCGACCGCACGAGCCTCACCGCCATCGGGCTCTTCGAAGACAAGGGGCTCTGGGGCGGCTGGAATAACACGGACTACATGGAGTTCTGGCGGTTCTACCTCGAAGGCGTCTCCCAGCAGGACGGCGGCAGCTACGTCGGCTCGCTGCGCCTGCGGCACGTGCTCTCGCCCACCGCCTACCTGACCGTGCAGGTCTACCGCACCTACGACCGCACCCGCTACGGCTACGTCGACGACGACGGCGACGGCTTCCAGGAGATCGGGGAAGACGGCGACTTCCTGGACTTCACCGATCCGGCGGTGGTCGAGAAGTACATCAGCACGAGCGCCACACGGGACGAGGCCAACAACCCGAAGATGTTCGTCGACATCGTCACGGACAACTTCAGCGAAACGGGCATCAACCTGCCCAACGGCACGCGGTATCGCCTGGCGCGTCCGGCCCCGTTCTACGAGGATGCCGAGAGCGTCACGAATGCCGTCAAGGTGGACGTGGCCAGCCAGGTCACCCTCAACCACTTCGTGCAGGCCGGCCTGGAGTTCAAGCAGCGGTCGTTCGACTACATGCACGTCGAGGGTCTGCCCGGGCCGGGGGCGATCCTCAACGACGCCGAGGAGCCGTTCCGGATCGACTACTGGGACCGCAAGCCGTGGGAGCTTTCCCTGTATGCGTCGGACCGCATGGAGTACGCCGGCCTGATCATCAACGTGGGCGCCCGGCTCACCTTTGCCGACCGCGACATGGAGAAGATCGAGAACCACTTCTATCCGTTCGTCCGAGATACGGTCGATTTCCGCGGCAAGACGGTGGCGCGCAACTTCGTCCGGCGCGGGGAGGCGGTGCCCGTCGACGTGCTGTTCAACCCGAGCATCGGCGTCTCGCACCCGATCGGGGAGACGGCGTCGATGTATTTCTCCTATTCGCGCTCGCAGCAGCTCTTCCCCTTCAACACGCTCTACCAGCACTACGGCGGTATCCACACCACCAGCCAGTTCTTCAACCTGGTCGATCCGGAGATGGACCCGATCACGTCGAACAACTACGAGCTGGGGGTGCAGTGGGAGTTCGCGCCGGGCTGGGGGGTGGACGTGAACGCGTACGCCCGGAGCATCGACAACTACGGCACGCTCACGATGACGGCGTTCAACTTCACGCCCGAAGGGGAGCCGACGATCCAGGGTTTCAGCCAGTACACCTACGTCACGAACACCGGCTATGCGGATGCGCGGGGCATCGAGCTGGTGCTGCGCCGCGCCCCGCTGCGCCTGGCCGAAGAGGTGACGCTGGGATTGACGGCTTCCTACACCTTCTCTTCGGTCGAGCAGTCGCGCGTCACCGGGCAGAACCTGCGTGAGTTCCGCTACGATCCCGAGACGGGCGAAACCCAGATTCCCTTCGAGGACGCGAAGGATTTCCAGAACTTCGCCATCAACGTGCAGGGCGGCTCGACGATCACGGGCGGCTACGACCGTCGCCACCGGTTCATCCTGCGCGGCGTGGCCGGGTTGCCCGCCGGCCTTTCCGCCGGCCTCATCGGCACGCTGGAGAGCGGCTTCCAGTATCCGAAAGCCATCGGCGCCGACCCGCGCGACCGGGAGCTGCTCACGGCGCCGGCCAACTACCGCATCGACCTGCGCCTGGAGAAGGACTTCCGCTTCACGAACCGGCTGGGCCTGGACCTCTTCCTCGACGTGACCAACCTGACCAACCGGCAGAACGTGGTCGCCTACGAGGACAACACCCCGACGGGCCCCGTCATCTTCCAGGAGACCGGGGTGCCCGGCACCCGCCTCATCCGCGACGACGGGGTCGCGCTCTACGGCCCGGCTCGTACGATCTACTTCGGTTCCCGGCTGCGCTTCTAGCCGCCCCGGACGTGCAGGGTCGTCTGGCGCGGCCCGGCGTCCGGTTTCGCGCACGTGCTCTTTTCAACTGGCAAGGATAGGACCATGCAACGTATGAAACGAATTCAGCGCCTGGCCGGCCTGCTGGGCCTCTGCCTGGCCCTGGTGGGGCCGGTGCAGGCCCAGAAACGGGACGTCCCCTCGTCCCTGTTCAAGACGGCGTCCCGGCCCACCGTCCCCGGTGACGGCTACATGGTCGCCGGGGATTTCTGGAACACGATCAAGCCCATGAACACCGCCACCGACAACGGCGTCGAGGATCCGAACCGGGACCGCGGGGCGCTGCACTGGATCACCCTGGGCCCCGACGGCACCAACTGGCTCGAACCCAACGGCGTCTGGCCCGGCGGCTACGACCTGACGAGCAACTGGCGGGACGGCACCCGGCTCGTCTTCCCCGTCTTCGAGGCCGACGGCTGGCCCACGCCCATCCTCCGGGCCGACGACGCCACGCCCGACGACCGGTACATGTTCGCCTACTACACGCCGAACGTGCCCGGTGCCGGCGACCCGGCCCGCAACTACCGGCGCGAGGCCCGCTTCACCGACGAGACGCGCACCCACCTCGTCTATGAAGCCGGCTGGCCCACCACGGCCGGCATCGACTTCAAGCTCCGCGCCCACCAGTACACGATCAACGAGCAGAACCTGAACGACTTCGTCGTGCTCGAGATCTCGATGACGAACACGGGCGTCGTGGACGCCAACGGGGACGGCACACCCGAGCTGACCGGGCACGCCATCGACGCCGTGGCGGCGGCCGCCTGGATGATCCCGTCCATCTCGGTGCGCATCACCCAGACGGCCGGGCGCTCGAACCGCTTCGGCGCCGGGCGTACGATGGGGTACCTGGTGCCGGCCGTCGCGGACGATCCCCCCATGTTCGTCTGGTACGCCAACGTTCCGCCCTCGCGGACCGACGGCCGGACCACGCCCGCGCCGGGCACCCGCCTCATCGGCGTCAACGACGGCGCCATCCTCGAAGGCTATACCGACGTCTGGAACGCCGTGATGTGGCTGGGGGCCAAGCAGGGCGCCATCGACGACAACAACCTGGCGGCCCTGGCGGGCGCGCCGGACAAGCGCACCCTCTTCGGCACGCATCCCGTCGGCGTCGGGGGTGAGGCCGGCTGGTATACCTCCGCCACGAACCAGGACCCCAGCCTGTTCAACCTGAACCGGGCGGACCTGGCCTTCTATTCCGCCACGGCCACCTGGTATGCCGATTACGGCAAACGCACCACGTTCGACAACAGCAACCGGGCGCCGAACCCGAACCTGTTCTCCGGCGGCACCCCCGGGGACGTGACCACCTTCGGGCAGGCGGCGCCGGGCGTGCGTCCCGACGGCGACTATAAGCACGCCAGCGTGGACGTCAGTCCCACCGCCATCGAACAGCCCATCTGGGAGGATCGCCTCAACCCGCAGGCGGCTTCGGGCAACTTCTACGGGGGAACGGGCTTCACGCAGGAGTACACCTTCGGGCAGGACGTCAACCACGGCGTGGGACCCTTTGCCCTGGAGGTCGGGGAATCCATGACGCTCGTCTTCGTCATGACGGGCGGCTTCCGCTGGGAGGGCGTCGCCGACGCAGCGAAGGCGGCCCGGTGGGCCTGGGAGCGCGGCTGGAACGTGCGGGACGCGCTGCCCGTGCCGCCGGCCCCCGACATCCGCGTGGAGAGCACGACGAACGGCACCGCCCGCATCCGCTGGACCGACGTCTCCGGCATCGACCCGGACGTCGACGGCTACAAGATCTGGCGGGCCGCCCAGTTCCAGCGTGAGAGCTGGTTCCCGAGCCAGGAGGAAGGCGCCAACGGCTTTGCCCTCGTCGACAACTACCACCGGCTCCATGAGCCCGGCGGCAGCATCAAGCAGTTCGCTGATGCCGGCAACCCCTACTTCGACGCCTTTGCCGAGTTCGCCGGCGACACGCAGAACTTCTACCAGCCGGCCGAGTGGGGACCCTACCAGCTCATCGCGAAGATTCCGGTCAGCGAGGTGTCCCAGTACAACGACGCCACGGGCGGGTACGACTACAGCTATGAGGACACCGAGGCCATCACCGGCTTCACCTACTGGTACTACGTCTCCGCCTACAAGGAGGGGAGCTTCACCGGACCGCTCGGCCCCGTGCCCGTCGGGCATATCGAGTCGTCCAACTTCAACCGGAACGGGCGTAACAGCCGCGACGTGCCGGACGGCCAGATCGGCCTCTTTGCGCCCTGGATCGACACCTACCCGTTCGCCATCCGGGCGGCCGACTATCCGGCACCCGGCACGCAGAACAGCAAGAACATCGGAGGGCCGTTCACGGTGACGCCCCCCGTGGCCCCGGTCGACCGCGTGGCGCAGCTCATCACGGTGACGCCCAACCCCTACAAGATCACCGGCCTCAACGACGAGCGCGACAACCCGTCGAGCCACAGCATCGACTTCCTCAACCTGCCCGAATCCTACACCCTGACCATCCTGGACGTCTCCGGGCAGATCATCTTCCAGACGACCGTGGAGGGCGCCACCGACGGCAAGTACACCTGGGACATGTTCTCCAAGGACGGCGTGGAGGTCGCCAGCGGCCTCTACATCTACCATGTCTCGTACGACAACGGCAACCGCGAGGCCGTCGGTCACTTTGCCATCCTCCGCTAGCTCCTGCCTTCACGATGAGACGCATGAGGTCCGCCATGAAACGAATCCTCTTTCTGAGCATCCTGCTGGCCGCCCTGGTCGTCTTGCCGGCCGAGGCGCAGCGCAAGGCCGGGCGTACCGGCGCCGCCTTCCTCGAGGTGGGGATCGGGGCCCGCGAGGTGGCCCTCGGCTCGGCGGCGACGGCCCTGACGGGGGACGCCGGGCAGATCTTCTGGAACCCCGCCGGAACCGCCCTCCACGGCGACCGGCGCGGCAGTGTCAGCTTCTCCTACGTCGACTGGATCGCCGACATCGAAGCCGGGGCGCTGGCGGCCGGGTACAACACCGCCTACGGCACCCTCACCCTGGGCGTGCAGTATTTCGGGCTGACGGACATCCCGGCCAACCGGCAGAACGGGTACACCGACCCCATCCTGCAGGAACTCGTGACCGACACGGAGACCGCGCCCACGTACAACTACACCGACCTGGCCGTCAGCCTCTCCTACGCCCGGTACGTGATCGACCGGCTGAGCCTGGGGGCGACGGTCAAGTACATCAGCGAGCGCATCGACGGCGTCGGTGCCTCGGCCCTGGCCTTCGACTTCGGTTCGGTCTATCACGTCGGCGTGGCCGGCTGGCAGCTGGCCGCCCGGCTGAGCAACCTGGGCACCGACCTGTCCTTCTATAACCAGGACAACCCGCTCCCGCTGACGTTCTCCATCGGCTCGACGATCTACCCCGTCAACCGGGAGCAGATGCGCCTGATGCTGGCCGTCGACGCCACCAAGCCGCTCGATTCGCAGCAGCTCGTCTATGGCGGGGCCGAGCTGTCCTTCTACGACCTGCTGTTCCTCCGGGCCGGCTACCGCTTCAACTATGCCGGGGCCGAAGACGACGGCACCAGCACCCGCGACCCCGTCAAAACCTCGATCGAAGGCGTCTCGCTCGGGGCCGGCCTCCAGTATGCCCTGGGGGACTACGCCCTCGGCCTCGACTACGCCTTCACGCAGATGGACCTCCTGGACAACGTCCATCGCTTCACCCTGCGCATCGGGATGTGACGGCCGCCGCGCCGGTCGGAGCGGGCGCGCGGCCCGCCGGACCCCCCGTTTCCTCAACCCGCCTGACGGAAGCTTGCTGACCGTAGAAACGTCTTCGGGCCGATGGGGCCCCTTCTGTGAACAGATCGCCGCGTTTCTGGCCGCCGACGTCATCACCCTGGCCGTCGACGGCCAGGCGGTGCGCGGGTACCGGAGCCCCGACTCACCGGCGCTCTGGATCCGCGACCACTCGGACATCCTCCGGGCCGGGCGCTATTTCACGGACGACGTGCAGAGCGCCGTGGACGCTTTCGCCCGGCAGCAGGCCCGCAACGGCCGCCTCTTCGACTTCGTCACGACCCGTCCGATGGGCGGGCGGGAGAACTGGGAGACGTGGGTGCGGGTACCCGTCGAGGCCGACGTCGAGTACCGGTTCGTGAAGGCGGCCTTCCTGGCCTGGCAGGCCTCGGGAGATGACGACTGGATCGCCCGGCTTCTGCCCGCGCTCGACCGGGCGCTCGTCTACACCACGACCCACCCCTGGCGGTGGGACGCGCACCACGGCCTGGTCAAGCGGCCCTATACCATCGACACCTGGGACTTCGACTTCACGGCCGGGCGCCACCCCTGGCTCAACTTCCAGATCACCGACGAGACGTTCTGGGGCATCATGCACGGCGACAACAGCGGCCTCTACGAGGCGGCCCTGCTGCTGGCCCGGCTCTACGACCACATCGGGGCCGGGGAGCGCGCCGCGGCCTGGCGGGCGCGGGCCGACGCGGTGCGGGCGCAGGCCAACCGGCTGCTGTTCAACGGCCGTTTCTACACCCACTTCTACCGGCTCGGGCCGGTGCCGGACCCCGGCGTCGACGAGGCCGAGCAGCTGAGCCTGAGCAACCCCATGGCGATCAACCGGGGCCTGGCCGATCACGCCATCGCCGTGTCCATCCTGCGGGAGTACCGGCGGCGGCGGGAGGCCGGAAGCGCCTTCGCCGAATGGTTCAGCATCGACCCGCCCTTTCCGGCCGGCACCTTCGGGGACGAGCGCCTCGTGCCGGGGGCCTATTGCAACGGCGGCATCATGCCGCTCGTGGGCGGCGAGCTGGCCCGGGCCGCCTTCGAGCACGGCTTCGAGCGCTACGGGGTCGAGACCCTCGAGCAGTACCGCGCGATGATCGCCGCGCAGCAGGCCACCTACCTCTGGTACTTCCCGGACGGCACGCCCTCCTCTGTCGAGACCAGCACCAGCCCCGAAGCGACGGCCACCGACGGCTGGGGGGCCTCGGCGATGCTCTGGGCGTTCGTGGAAGGGCTGTGCGGGGTGGTGGACCGGGCGCACTCGTTCCGGCGGGTGCGGCTGGCGCCGCGCTGGGTGGCCGCCGGCGAGCGGCGGGCGGCCGTGCAGGTCGGCTATCCGGCCGGGGGCGGAACCTTCGGCTATCGTTTCGAACACGACCCGGAGGCCCGCACGATCCGCCTGGAGATCGCCTCGAGCGGGGCCGAGGTCAGCCTGCACCTGCTGCTGCCGCCGGGCCGGAGGCCGGTGGCGGCCCGGTGGGACGGGGCGGACGTGCCCTTCACGGTGGAGCGGGTGGAGGAAAGCACCTATGCCGCGATGCAGCGAGCGGTTACCGGGAGCGCAAGTGTGGAGGTGACGTATGCCGGCGCTTAGCATCGGGGGGCGAGCGGGACGAGGCGAGGTGCGAGCCGCGTACGTGCTGCTCCTGCCCACACTCGTCTTTTTCCTCGTTTTCCAGTACTACCCGATCCTCAAGAGCATCGCCCTGAGTTTCTTCGACTACGGGCTGTTGCGCCGGCACACGCCGTTCATCGGGCTGGAGAACTACGTGCGGCAGTTCCAGGACCCGCTCTTTCTCTCGGCGCTGGGCAACACGTTGCTCTTCGTGGCCGGCTGCGTGGTGGCCGGCGTGGTGCTGGCGCTGGTGCTGGCCGTGATGGTCGAGGGCACCGGCCGATGGGCGCGGTTCTACCGGACGCTCTACTTCATCCCCGTCGTCACCTCGCTCATGGCCACGGCGATGATCTGGCGGTGGCTCTATGCCTCGAACGGGCTGATCAACTACCTGTTGACGTTTGCCGGTCTGCCGCCGCAGGGCTGGTTGCTCGACGAGCACCTGGCGCTGCCGGCCCTGATGGCGCTGACGGTGTGGAAAAACCTGGGGTTCGACATGGTTCTGTTCGCGGCGGCGTTGCAGAGCATCCCGGCCGAGTACTATGAGGTGTCGCGTCTGGAAGGGGCCACGCCCTGGCAGACGTTTCGCCTGGTGACGTTGCCGTCGTTGCGTCCCATCGTGGTGCTCGTCAGCATCACGGCGGTCATCCGGTCCTTCCAGGTGTTCACCATCGTGCTGGCGATGACCCAGGGGGGGCCGGTGAATGCCACCCGCACCATCGTCTATCATATCTACGAGCAGGGGATCCAGTATGACGAGATGGGTTATGCCTCGGCGGCGGCGGTCGTCCTGCTCGTGCTCATTGCCGGCATGACCTACGTACAGATGCGGTTGGACCGCGAGCGGTGAGAAACGTCATGAAGCAGTCACGCAGGCATTTCGTCTCGAGTCTCGGGCGAGCGGCGCTGGGGGCCGGTCTGGCCGGAGCGATCCGGCCGGGGCGGGAGCCGGCCCCCCCGCTGCCCGGGTTCGACGACCCGGATTTCTGGCGCGTGGTGCGCCTGCAGTACCCGCTGACGTTCGAGCGCGTTTACCTCAACACCGGCGGGCTGGGGCCGGCGCCGTATGCCGTGCTGGCGGCCGTCGAGCAGACCACCCGGTCGCTGCAGGCGCTGTCGGAGACCGGGCACCACCTGATCGAGGAGACGCGCCCGGCGGTGGCAGCCTTCCTGGGTGCCGATCCGGACGAGATCGCCTTCACCCGCAATGCCACCGAAGGCAACGCGACCGTCGCCATGGGGCTCGACCTGCGGCCCGGCGACGAGGTCATTTTCGAGTCGCACGCGCACCCGGGCGGGTCCTTTCCGTGGATGGCCCGGCAGAAAGAGCAGGGCATCCGCGTGCGCCTCTTCGAGCCGGACCCGACGAGCGCCGCGGGCAACCTGGAGCGCATCGCCGCCCTGATCACCCCGCGCACGCGCGTCATCCAGGTGAGCCACGTCACCGCGCCGACGGGCATTCGCTTTCCGGTCGAGGACATCGCCCGCCTGGCGCGGGAGCGGGGCCTGTGGTTCCACATCGACGGGGCACAGGCGGCCGGCATGATCCCCGTCGACCTGCATGCCATCGGGTGCGACTCCTTCGCCACGAGCGGGCACAAGTGGATGGGCGGGCCGCACGGCACGGGCGTGCTCTACGTCCGCCGGGACCGGCTCGACGCCGTGCGCCCCACCGAGACGGGCGCCTACGGCGACGACGGCGACGTCCACCTGCCGGACCGCTTCGGGTACCACGCTTCGGCCCGCCGGTACGAGGTGGGCACGCGCGATGCGGCTTCGGTGGTGGGGCTCGGGGCCGCGGTGCGGTTCCTCGAAACCATCGGGATGGCGCGCGTGGCCGAACGGGCCCGCACCCTGGCCCGTACCCTGCAGGCCCGCCTCCGTGCCCTCCCGGGCGTGACGATCCTCACCCCGGCGTCGGACGACCTGGCCGCTGCCATGACGACGATCCGGGTCGAGGGTGTGCCGTACCGCGACCTCTACCGCTATCTGCTCCAGGAGCACGGCCTGCGCTGCCGGATCGTCAGCGAGCGGGGGCTCGACGCCCTCCGCATCTCCACCCATATCTTCAACCAGGAAGACGAGTGCGAGCGGGTCGCCGAGGCCGTCCGTCGTGCCCGGGACCTGCGCTGATCCGGAGGAAGCCCGCCATGTACCAGCCGCCTGCGACGAGGACCGGAGCCTGGAGGGGGCGCCTCCGCCTGCCCGCACCGGGGCGGGTCGGGGTGCACCTCGTGCTGCTCCTCGGCGCCGCGGTGATGGTCGGGCCGCTCGTCTGGATGGTGCTCACCTCGCTCAAGACCCCCGCCGACGCCGAGGCCTTCTTCAATACGCCACGTCGCCTCATGGCCTTCCTCCGGGCGCTCTGGCCCGACCCCCTGACCTGGGACAACTACCGGGCCGTCTTCACCGAGCGGCCCCTGTTGCGCTACTTCCTCAACAGCGCCATCTACACCGGCCTGCGCATGGTGCCGGCCCTCTTCTTCTGCTCCCTGGCCGGCTTCCTCTTCGCCAAGATGAAGTTTCCCGGCCGGGACGGCCTCTTCGGGGCCATCCTTCTGACGATGATGATCCCCTTCCAGGTCAAGATGCTCGTGCTCTACGAGATGATGGTCGATTTCGGCTGGGTGGACACGTACTGGGCGGTCGTGGTCGTGGGGCTGATGGAGCCGTTCGGCATCTTCCTGTTCCGGCAGACGATCAAGGACATCCCGGACGCCCTGCTCGACGCCGCCCGCATCGACGGGTGCGGACCGCTGCGAATCTACTTTCAGGTGGTGCTCCCGCTCATTCGTCCGGCCCTGGCCGCCTACGCCATCTTCCTGTTCATGTGGTCCTGGAGCGACTTCCTCTGGCCGCTCATCGTGATCAACACCGAGACGCTCAAGCCCGTCGAGGTGGGCATCCTGAGCTTCTCCGACATCAACAATCCGGACTACGTGAAGATGATGGCGGCCGCGACGGTGGCCGTGGCGCCGATCATCGTCTTCTTTCTCTTCATGCAGCGGCAGTTCATCCAGGGCATCACCATGACGGGTATCAAGGGATGAAGCGCCTTCGGACCCCCATACGATCCGCCGTGCTGTGGCTGCTGCCGGTGCTGCTGGTGGCGACCGGCATGGGGTGTGGTGCCGCGTCGCAGGAGCCGGCTTCCGACGGTCGCATCCCCGTACGTGTCTTCGTCCTGCTCATCAGCACGTCGCAGGTCGCCTTCTACCGGTGGGCCGAGCAGGCTTTCGAGGCGGCCCATCCGGAGGTGGACGTGCGCATCGAGCAGTTCCCGGGCAGTTCGCTGAAGGATTTCGAGATCAAGCTGCGCCTGCGGTTTGCCAGCGGGCAGGCGCCCGACCTGTTCCACGTCAACACGAACGTGGGGGCCGAGCTGGCGGCGCTGGGGCTGCTGGCGCCCGCCCCGCCCGACGTGGTGGCCCTGGTCGACACGAACAGCGTCAACGAGATGGCCCGCACCGCGGCCCGGTTCGACGGGACGTACTACGGTGTCGTGAGCGACGTGGTCTGGACCGCCCTCTACTACAACCGCACGCACTTCCGGGAAGCGGGCCTCGATCCGGACCGCCCGCCCCGCACCTGGGACGAGCTGCTGGAGATGGCCGACCGCCTCACCGTGCGCCGTCCCGACGGGACGCCCGTGCGTGCGGGGCTGTCGCTGCGCAAGACGGGGTTCAAGGCCGGCACGGCCGAGAAGTGGTTGACGTTCCTCTACAGCGCCGGCGGTCGCGCCTTCGACGAGAACGGCACGCGCACCCTCATCAACAGCCCCGCCGGACGGGCCGCGCTCGACTTCTACGCCGAGGTCCTCTTCCGGCGCCGCATCGACGACGTGGCCCTCGAAGGCGATCAGCAGGGATTCGGGCAGGGACGGGTGTCCATGTTCATCCGCGAACCCCACGTCATCGGGTGGCTGAAGCAGAACTACCCGGACCTGGACTTCGGTGTGGCGCCGATCCCGCGGCGGGACACCTCGCTCAGCAGCGGCGGGGCCTACATGTTCGCCGTCAGCCGGGACAGCCCGCACCCGGACGCGGCCTGGCGCTTTGCCCGCTTCCTGATGAGCGACTCGGTGTATGTACGCTATGCAGCAGGCGGGAGCGTGGTGCCGGCTCTCCGCTCGGTGGCCCGCCGCCCCGCCTACACTGGCGACCCGCGCTGGCGGGTGTTCCTGGAGCAGCCGGCCCGGCTCTCCGGGGGCTTTCCCCGTGCCGGCCGGGCGCTCGACATCCTCGGCGCCTACATCGAACAGTTCTGCTACGGCCGCCTGGAGGCCGGCGAGATGCTGCGCCTGGCCGAGCGGGACATGAACGCCGTGCTGGCTCCGAACCGGCGGCGGGACCCTTCATAACCGGACGAGACGATGCGTGACACGATCCCGGAACTGGGCATCATCACCGACGAGGTAGCCCCCGAGGTGGAAGAGGCGCTGGCGACGGCCATGGACTGGGGCCTGCGCCGGTTCGAACTGCGGGAAGGGCGCACGGGTCGTTTCCCGGCCTTCACGCCGGGGGAGGTGCGGGCCGTCGAGGCGGCCCGGGCGGCCGGGGCGCAGATCACCGCGGTCTCGCCCGGCCTGTTCAAAGGGGTGGTCTCGGACAAGGCCCGCCTGCGCCGCGAGCTGGACGACGTGCTGCCCCGTGCCATCGAACTGGCCCGGCGGTTCGAGGTGCCGGTGCTCATCGCCTTCGGCTTCCAGCGGTACCGGGGCGAACTGCCCTCGGGCCGCATGCGGGCGATGCAGGCCTTCGAGCGGGCGGCCCGGCAGGTCGCCGAGGCGGGTATGGTGCTGGCCCTCGAGAACGAGCCGGACTTCTGGATCGACCGCCCGGCCGAGGCGGCGGCGATGCTCGACGAGATCGGCCATCCCGCCCTCCGCCTCAACTGGGACCCGGCCAACCTGCACTGGGGGGGACAGGTGCCCACCCGTGCCGATTTCCTGGCGGTGCGCCCCTACCTGGCGGGCGTGCACGTGAAGGACTATTACCCGGCGCGGCCCGAGGCTCCCTGGTTGCCGGTAGGTGAGGGGACGACCCCGTGGGACGAGATCCTCCCGTGGCTCGTCCACGAGACGGACCTGCCCCATCTGACGATCGAGACCCATTGCACCCCGCTCCGTGTCTGTTCGGAGCGGGCCCTGGCGAACCTGCGGCGCCTCCTCGCGGCGTGCATCCGCGGCGAGGTCGCCCGAGACCCGGAGGACGGACGATGACGACCCCCCCTGAACAGGCCGAACCCGTACGCCTGGCCATGGCCGGGCTGGGCGGGCACGGGCGGACGATCCAGCAGGCGGTGGCCTCCGTGCCGGCGCTGCGCGTGGTCGCCGTCTACGATCCCGACGCCGCCGAGGCCCGGGCGGCCGCCGCCCGGTTCGGGTGTGCCGTGGCTCCGTCCTACGAGGCGCTGCTCGCCCGCGACGACGTCGAGGCCGTGGTCCTCGTGACGCCGAACCACCTGCACCGTCCCCAGGCCGAGGCGGCCCTGGCCGCCGGATACGACGTGTTCGTCGAGAAGCCGCTGGCGAACACCGTGGCGGACGGGCGAGCGATGGTGCGGGCGGCCGAGGCGACCGGCCGGGTGCTGATGGTCGGGCACAACATGCGCCGGGGGCGCCCCGCCCGCCGGGCCCGGGCGTTGCTGGCGAGCGGGGCCCTGGGGCGTGTGGCCAGCATCGAGGTGCACTTCTCTTCCGACACGGCGCAGCGCCTGCCGGCCGGTTCGTGGCGGCTGCACCCGGGCACGTGCCCGCTCCTGCCCATGATGCAGCTCGGCATCCACGGCGTCGACCTGGTGCACTACCTGGCGGGGCGCGTCGAGACGGTGCAGGCCCGGGCCGCCGCGCTGACGACCGGCCCGCCCGTCGTGGACCACGTGGCCGCGCTGCTGGGGTTGCCGGACGGGGCCACGGCCACCCTCGTGTCGAACTACTGCACGCCGGTGCGTTTTGCCTGGCACGTCGCCGCCACGGAGGGCAGCCTGGCCGGCACGCCCCACACGCTCACCGTGACCGACCGCTCGGGGGCCGTCCTCGAGACGCTCGACGCCGGCGACGATCCCTACGGTTCCTACGTCGACCAGATGGCGGCCTTTGCCCGGGCCGTCCGCACGCGGCAGCGGCCCGAGACCGACGGCTATGCCGGCCTGCAGGCGCTGGCGGTCGTCGAGGCCGTCGAAGCCAGCCTGGCCCGTCAGGCTGCCGTCCCGGTGCCCGTCTACGCTCCCGACCGCCATCCAGCCTGAGATACGCGATGCCGATCTGCCGACTACTGGTCCTGATGATGGGATGCGGGCTGCTCCTGCCTCCCGCCACGGCCCGGGCCCGCCAGGCGACGCCGGGCGACCTCGACCGCGCCTTCCAGGCCCGCCGCGATTCCCTCATCACGTACTTCGCCACCCGCATCCCCGATGACGACCTGAGCCGCGGCGGCTACCTCGACGTCGCCGCCCGCCTCTATCGCGGCACCTGCGGCACCTGGTGCGTGGCCCGCCTCGACTCGCTCATGGCCCATCCCCGGGGCGACATGTTCTGGATGTACCCCTTCGTCACGGTCATGTACAACGACCGGGGCACGCTGCCCGAAGCCACCCGCCGCCGCATGCGGGACCTCTGGCGCACCTACACGCCCTACCGCGGCGACACCGAGAACCACTGGGCGCTCTACTACACGGCGCTCTACCTGGCCGCTCAGCAGTATCCGGGCGAACCCGGCTCGTCCTGGTTTACCGGCAAGAGCTCGGAGGAAAACATGGCGGAGGCGCGGGACTACCTGATCGCCTGGATGGACCTGACGACCCGCCGCGGCCAGGGCGAATACGATTCGCCCCACTACCTGCGCGTCTATCTCACGCCGATGGCCCTGCTCTATGCCTACGCCGAAGAACCGGCCATGCGGCAGCGCGCCCGCATGATGCTCGACTACCTGCTGGCCGACTTCGCCGCGGAGAGCCTGGACGGCCTCTCGGGAGGGGCCCACAGCCGCATCTACGAGCGCGAGGTGATCCGCCCCTTCCGGGCACCCGGCGCCGCCCCGACGGCCTGGCTCCTCTTCGGCAACACCCCGTTCCAGCCCACCGGCGAGACGCTGATTCTGGCCCTGAGCGGCTATCGCCCTCCGCCCATCCTGCACTACATCGCCACCGACCGGCGGGCGCCCTATGTCCACCGCGAGCTCAAGCGCACGCGCCACCGCATCCGCTACAGCAGGGAACGCAACGCGCCGGTCTACAAATACACGTACGTGCGGCCCGAGTACGTCCTCGGCTCGACACAGGGCGGCCTCCTTCAGCCCATCCAGCAACAGACCTGGAGCCTGATCTGGCGCACCGACGACCCCGAAGAGGCCCGCAACACCCTGTTTTCCCTCCATCCCTACTCGTCTCCGGTCGAGCTGGGGATGTACTTCGCCGAGTTGCAGGAGTTCGTCACCGAGATCGTCGTGCGCTCGAAGAAAGAGTACGATTCGCCGGACAAGCTCACCGGCGGCTCGCCCTATGAGCAGGTTTTCCAGCACGAGGATGCCCTCATCGCCCTCTACGACATCCCACCCGGCACGCGCTTCCCGCACGTCAACGCCTTCTTTTCGGACGAGCTGCGTGACCTGAAGGAGGACCGTTCCGGCTGGATCTTCGCCCGGGGCGGAGAGGCCCTGATCGCCTACTACCCGCTGGCACCCTACCGCTGGGAGGAGCAGCCCGACGCCTGGGACGAGAACCGGAAGCACCGGCGGCTGGTGAGCCCGCATCTGAAGAACGGCGCTGTCGTGCAGGTGGCTCCGGCTTCGGCCTACGCCTCCATGGAGGCGTTCCGGGCGGCGGTGCGGGCGCTGCCGCTGGACGTCTCCACCCGCCCCGTGCCGTCGGTCCGCTTCACCACGCTCGGCGGGGCCACCATGGAGCTCACCTATGGCGAGACGCCCCGTCTGAACGGCACCCCGGTGGATTATGCCGCCTGGCCCCTTTACGACGGCCCGTTCCTGCAGGCCGCACCGGAGAGCCGCCGGCTCGAGATGCGCTACGGCGCGCTGCGTCGCCTGCTCGACTTCAACACCCTCACGATCCGCGAGTGGGTCGAGACCCCTTCCGACAACCGGCAAGACCCCGGCACGCCATGAGACGAATGCACCTTCTTCCGGTCGGGCTCCTGTTGTTGCTCGGTGTGCCTCCGCGCGGGGCCGTGGCCCAGGCGGACGCCGGCCCGGCGATCCTCTACGGCGGCTTTATCCCGTCGAAAGGCTACGTCGTCGGCAGTAGCCTGGACGAGAGCGGCCTCATCCGGCGCGAGCCGGACGGACGCTGGGTGCACCTGGGACACAACAACCCGCGCGTCAATGCCGTCGCCGCCGTGCCCGGCCGGCCGGACACGCTCTTCGTGGCCGCCGGCAACGGCGTGTTGCGCACCTTCGACGGCGGTCGTTCCTGGCGCATCGTCACCGACTGGCGCATGACCGAGGTGCAGGATGTGGCCGTGGACGCCCACGCCCCCGGCTTCGTCTATGCCGGCACCGCCTACGGCGTCTGGCGCTCGACGGACGGCGGGGACACCTGGGAGGAAGCCAGCGTGGGCATCCCGCCGGGCAAGACGTACACCGAGACCGTGGAGGTGGACCGTACGACCGCCTACCGCGTCCTGGCCGGGACCGACGACGGCGTCTACGTCTCGGAGGACGGCGGCCGGACGTGGCTGCGCGCCGGCCTGCCCGGCGTGGAGGTGCTCGACCTCCAGCAGAGCCGCACCGCGCCGGACGTCTGGCTCGCCGCCACCTACCGGCACGGCCTCCACCGCTCCACCGACGGCGGGCGGACCTGGCACCCCGTGGCCCCGGCCTGGGCCGCACACAGCATCCACGGCGTCGCCATCGACCCCCACGACGCCCGGCGTATGGCCGCCGCCGGATGGGACACCGGCGTCCTCGTCTCCGTCGACGGCGGGCGGACCTGGGAACGGCGCGGCGACACCCTGCCCGTCGACGACTTCTACGAGATCGTCTTCGACGCCAACGTGCCCGGCCGGCTGCTGGCCGCTACCGTCGAGGAGGGACTCTTTGCCTCGGACGACCTGGGCCGTACCTGGACGCTGCTGGGCCTCGAAGGCGCGCTGATCTTCGACCTTACGTTCGTCTATCCCCGATGAATTCGCTCACCGAACCACGAACCGCCATGAGCACGACCACCGCCACCACCCTCTTCCAGCGACCCTATGACGTCACCGACGAGCAGGTTGCCTTCTTCCGGGCCAACGGGTACGTGCGCTTCGACGGGGTGCTCTCCCCCGAGGAGGTCGAGGCGCTGCGGGCCGCGCTCGAACGCGCCCTCGCCGCCAAGAAAGCCTTCACCCGCGACCTGGCCGGGGGCGGCGACCGGATCGTCCAGATGCTCAACCTGTGGGAGCACGACGACGTCTTCCGCGCCTATTCGACCAGCCCGCGCCTGGCCCGCATGGCCGCCCGTCTTACCGGCAGCGAGACCATCCACCTCTTTCACGACCAGGCCCTCATCAAGCCGCCCGGCCCGAGCGCACCCTCGCCCTGGCACCAGGATCAGCCCTACTGGCCCTCGAAAGAGCCGGGCATGATTTCCTGCTGGATGGCCCTCGACGACGTCACCATCGACCGGGGGGCCATGCAGTTCATCCCCGGCTCGCATCGCTGGGGCGAGTTCGCGCCCGTCTCATTCGCCGGCGACGGCCCCGGGCTCTACGACATGATCTCGGACGAGCAGCGGGCGCAGTGGACCCCCGTGCCCGTCGAGCTGAAAGCGGGGGACTGCACCTGGCACCATGGCCTCACGTTCCATTACACCCGCCCCAACACCACCGACCGGACGCGCCGCGCCGTCGTGACGATCTATATTCCCGACGGCATCACCTACGCCGCCGACGAGAAGATGGAACACCCGCTCTCGCCGACGATCACCAGCCGCAAGGGCGAGCCGCTGCGGGGCACGAAGTTCCTCCGGCTCCTGTGACGCGGCCGGGTGGCCGCACCGATCCGTTTCACGCATCCATTCAACCCGGAAAGACCACGTGATCGACCTCAACCACCGGCTCACGCCGGCGTCCCTGTTGCCGCGGATCGAGCGGATGTGGGACGTCTCGGCGGCCAAGCTGCGGGCGCTCGATCGAGATTTCGACCCGTCGCAGGGGGCGCCCGTCTACACCGTCGAGGGACGCTATACGACCCGCGGGTGGACCGACTGGACCGAGGGCTTCCAGTACGGCTCGGCCCTGCTGCAGTTCGATGCCACCGGAGAGGAAGCCTTTCTGGAGATGGGGCGGCGGCCGACGCGGGCCCGCATGGCCGCGCACGTCACCCATACCGGCGTGCACGACCACGGCTTCAACAACGTCAGCACCTACGGGGCCTTGCGCCGCCTGATGAACGAGGGGCGGATTCCGGAGAACCCCTGGGAGCGGGCCTTCTACGAGCTGGCGCTGAAAGCCTCCGGCGCCGTGCAGGCCGCCCGCTGGACGGCGCTGCCGGACGGCTACGGCTACGTCTATTCCTTCAACGGTCCCCACTCGCTCTTCGCGGACACCATCCGCTCGATGCGGGTGCTGGCGCTGGCACACCGCCTGGGGCACGTCCTGATGGGGGAGAACGACACCCGCATCTCGTTGCTGGCACGCTTGGCGCGGCACCTGCGCACGACGGCCCGCTTCAACGTCTATTACGGCCGGGGACGCGACGGCTACGACGTCCGGGGGCGCGTGGCCCACGAGAGCATCTTCAACCTGAACGACGGCCGCTACCGGTGCCCGAGCACGCAGCAGGGCTATTCGCCCTTCACGACGTGGACGCGCGGGCTGGCCTGGGTCATGCTCGGCTTCGCCGAACAGCTCGAGTTCCTGGACACGTTGCCGGCGGAGGAGGACCTGCCGGGCGGGCGGGACGACTTCGAAGCGATGATGCGCGAGGCCGCCCGGGCGACGTGCGACTTCTACCTGGAGCACACCCCGTCCTGCGGCGTGCCGTACTGGGACACCGGGGCGCCGGGGCTGGTACACCTGGGAGATTACCGGAGCCGCCCGGCCGACCCGTTCAACCCGTACGAGCCGGTGGACAGCTCCGCCGCCGCCATCGCCGCGCAGGGACTGCTGCGCTTCGGCCGGTACCTCGACGGCCACGGGGAGGACGGCGCGCGGTACCGGGCCGCCGGCCTCCGCGTGCTCGACACCCTGCTGGACGCACCCTACCTGAGCACCGATCCCGCACACCACGGGCTGCTGCTGCATGCCGTCTACCACTGGCCCAACCGGTGGGATCACGTGCCGCCCGGCCGGCAGGTCGCCTGTGGTGAGGCCACCCTGTGGGGCGACTACCACCTGCGCGAGGTCGCCCTCTACGTGCAACGCCTGGCCCGCCAGGAACCCTACTACACGTTCTTCGGATAACCCATGCCCCGAACGCGAGCAACTCCGGCGGGCACGCCCGACGGCCGGCCGGGCACCCACGAGGCGGAGCGGCTGCTGCCTCCGCCGCGCGACCTCTCGCGCCTCTGCATCCACACCGTCACGACGCGGCCGTGGAGCCTGCCCGAAGCGGCGGCGGCCTACGAGCGTGCCGGCATCCCCGCCATCACGGTCTGGCGCGAGGCCGTCGCCGGGCACGGGCCGGCCGAGGCGCACCGCATCATCGCCGACCACGGCCTGACCATCGTCTCCTACGTGCGGGGCGGCTTCTTCGCGGCACCGACGGCCGCCGCCCGGCGTGCCGCCGTCGACGAAAACCTGCGCATCATCGACGAGGCAGCGGCGCTGGGTGCCCCGCTCGTCGTGCTCGTCTGCGGCGCCGTGCCAGGCCAGCTCCTGGAGACCTCCCGCGCCCAGATCCGGGACGGGCTGGAACGCATCCTGCCCTACGCCGAGGCCGCCGGGGTGCGCCTCGGCATCGAGGCCCTCCACCCGGTCTATGCCGACAGCCGCTCCGCCATCAACACCCTCCGCCAGGCCAACGACCTCGCCGACGACCTGGACAGCCCCGCGCTGGGCGTCGTCGTGGACGTCTATCACCTCTGGTGGGACCCCGACCTGCGCGACGAGATCGAGCGCAGCGGCCGGAACGGTCGCCTCTTCGCCTTCCATATCTGCGACTGGAAAACCCCGACCGAACACCTGCTCCTGGACCGGGGGCTGATGGGGGAGGGATGCATTCCCCTCCGGCGTATCCGCACCTGGGTCGAGGCCGCCGGCTTCGACGGCTACCGCGAGGTCGAAATCTTCTCGGAAAGCTACTGGCGCGAGGACCAACACGACTTTCTGGAAAAGATCAAGCATGCCTACCTGACGCATGCCTGACCGTAACCGACACCCTAACGCACCCACGACGACATGAACGAGATCGACCAGACGGCCCCCTCCGTCCGTGAAGGCACCCCGACCATCCACCGGGTGGGTATCGTGATGAACGGCGTCACCGGGCGGATGGGGACGAACCAGCACCTGCTTCGCTCCATCAAAGCCATTCGGGACCAGGGGGGGATCCGCCTCAGCGACGAGGAGATCATCCTGCCCGAACCGCTGCTTGTAGGGCGCAACCCGGTCAAGCTGGCACGGCTGGCCGCCGCCTCCGGTTTCGACAAGTGGACGACGGACGTCGAGGCGGCCCTGGCCGACCCGGCCTACGAGGTGTATTTCGACGCACAGACCACCGACCGGCGGGCCGTGTGGGTGCGGCGGGCCATCGAGGCCGGCAAGCACGTCTACTGCGAGAAGCCCACGGCGCTGACCACGGAAGAGGCGCTGGACCTCTACCGGGCCGCCCGCGAGGCCGGCGTCAAGCACGGCGTCGTGCAGGACAAGCTCTGGCTGCCCGGCCTGATGAAGCTCCGCGCGCTGCGGGAGACGGGCTTCTTCGGCCGCATCCTCTCCGTGCGGGGGGAATTCGGCTACTGGGTCTTCGAGGGGGACGTCGTCCCGCCCCAGCGCCCTTCGTGGAACTACCGCAAGGAGGACGGCGGAGGGATCATCCTGGACATGCTCTGTCACTGGCGTTACGTGCTGGACAACCTCTTCGGGCCGGTGCGGGCCGTCTCGTGCCTGGGGGCCACCCACATCCCGCGCCGGTGGGACGAACACGGCCGCCCGTACGACGTCACCGCCGACGACAGCGCCTATGCCACGTTCGAACTCGAAGGGGGGATCGTCGCCCACTTCAACGCCTCCTGGTGCGTGCGCGTCCGCCGGGACGACCTGCTCACGTTACAGGTCGACGGCACCCGTGGGTCCGCGGTGGCCGGGCTGCGCCGCTGCTGGACGCAGGCCTACGGCAACACCCCGCGGCCGGTCTGGAACCCCGACGTCCCCCAGCCCATCGACTTTTTCGACGGCTGGCTGGAGGTGCCCGACCAGCAGGCCTATGACAACGCCTTCAAGGCCCAGTGGGAGCTCTTCCTCCGGCACGTGGTCCGGGACGAGCCGTTCCCCTATGACCTGCTCGAAGGGGCCAGGGGGGTGCAGCTGGCCGAGCTGGGCCTGGCCTCCTGGCAGCGGCGGGCCTGGATCGACGTGCCTCCGCTGACGTCGTGACCCCACGTACCCGGCGTGTGTGCGCCGCATCCCATCGAACAGACGCCTATGAAGCCACTGGCCCTGATCACCGGGGGAGCCTCCGGCATCGGCCTGGGGATCTCCGAAGCGCTGGCCGCCGAGGGGTACGACCTGCTCGTGTGCGGCCGCCGCGCCGAAGCCCGCGTCGCCGCCGCCCTCGACCGGCTGCGGGCCGCGGGCGCCCACGTCACCTACGTCTCGGCCGACATGGGGACGGCCGGCGGGCGGCAGGCCGTCATGGAGGCGGCCCGCGCCCAGGGACGGCTGCACGTGCTGGTCAACAACGCCGGTATGGCCCCGCCCGAACGCCGCGACCTGCTCGACGCCTCCGAGGAAAGCTTCGACCGGGTCCTGGACGTGAACCTCAAGGGCCCGTACTTCCTCACCCAGGCCGTCGCCCGGTGGATGATCGCACAGCGGCAGGCCGATGCCGGCTACCGGGCCGCCATCATCAACATCGGATCGGTCTCGGCCACGATGGCCTCGGTCGAGCGGGGCGAGTACTGCCTTTCGAAGGCGGGGCTGGCCATGGCCACCCGGCTGTGGGCCGTCCGGCTGGGGCCCTACGGCATTCCCGTCTACGAGGTGCGGCCCGGCATCATCCGCAGCGACATGACCGCCGGCGTGCAGGAGAAATACGACCGCCTCATCGCCGACGGGCTGCTCGTACAGGCCCGCTGGGGAGAGCCGGAGGACGTCGGCCGCGCCGTGGCCATGCTCGTCCGCGGCGATCTGCCGTACTCGACCGGCCAGGTCATCATGGTCGACGGCGGGCTCCATCTGGAGCGGCTCTGACCCCCACACGAACGGGACAGGTCAACCCCGGAAGCTGTTCTCTCCAACCCCTCAACCCAAACCCCTACAGCCATGCAGTTGAGCGAAGACATGCCGTTTCGGGCGATGCGCAAGACGTGGCAGCCGGTGGGGCTGTCGCGCGACCTTCCGGTGGGGCAGGTGTTGCGCTACACCTTGCTCGACGAAGAACTGGCCGTGGCCCGGTTCGAGGACGGCCTGCTGGCGACCCGCGACGCTTGCCCGCACAAAGGGATGCGCCTGAGCTGCGCCTACATGGAGCGCGGCGAGCTGGTCTGTGCCTACCACGGCTGGCGCTTCGCACGGGACGGGCGCTGCACCGGCGTGCCCTCGTTGCCCGACCCGCCCCGCCACCTCCTCGACCGGGCGTCGCTGGACACCTTCGCCGTGCGGGAACGCTACGGCATCATCTGGGTCCGCCTCGACGACGAGGAAGCGGCTCCCCTGCCCGACATTCCCGAGTTCGAAGGACACGACGGCTGGCAGTACCTCGTGGCCGAACCCATGCCGTTCCGGTGCGGATTCCGGCGAGAAATCGAAAACTACCTGGACATGACCCACTTCGCCTTCGCGCACCGGACCACCCTCGGGGCCGCCGCCGACACGGTCCTGCCCGAGCTGAAGATTACCCGGCTGGCGGACGGCTTCCAGATGGAAGCCCCGTTCCCGGCCGTGCGGACGCCCGGCGTCACCCCCTCGAAGCTCCAGCGTGCCCACTTCCGTCGCCAGCGCTGCTACCTGCCCAACTTCACCACCATCCGGCAGACCTTCGAGGACGGGGACGAGCGGATGCTCGTGCACATCCCCAGCCCGAACACCCGCGAAACGTGCACCGTCTTCTGGGCACTGGCCCAGCCGGAAGGCTTCCGGGGGCCGAGGCTCGAAGAACAGCTCGCCTTCTCGACGAAAGTGCTGGAGGAGGATCGCTACATGTGCGAGAACCAGGTGCCGCGCGAAGTGCCGATCAACCCCGCGCGGGGTGGATGGGGGGTGCTCGTGGCCCCCGGCGACACGCTCGCCAACACGTTTCAGAAAGCCTTCCGGCGCTTCGTGCTCGAGGCCCTTGCGGAAGAGGAAGCCGCCGCCTGAGATGTACCGACCCCTGAACTTCCGTCCCGGACGCGAACACCATGACCCCCGAGACCGCCCCTTCCCGCCTGCCCGGACAGACCTTGCCCCGCGAGCCGGAGATCCTGACGACCACGGTCGGGTCCTACAGCCCCATCCCCTGGGTGCAGGCCTGGCCGGGCGAGCAGACGATCCTGGATGCCACGGCCGTGGTCATCGGCACCCAGCGCCGGGCCGGGATCGACCTGCCCACCGACGGCGAGCTCTACCGGTTCGACCCCGACCATCCGGACACGAACGGGATGATCGACTATTTCGTCCGCCGCCTCGGCGGGATCGAGACGGCCGTGGGACGCACCGACGCAGCGGCGTTTCGCGCCCGGAGCGAGATGGCCTTCCGGCGCAAGCCGGCCGGGGTGGTCCGCGGCCCGCTGCACGAGGGCACGCTGGACCTGCAGGCGGCCTGTGCCCGCTCCGCCTCCGTCGCCGGCGGTCCCTTCAAGTTCACGCTGACGAGCCCTTTCATGCTCGCCCGCACCCTGCTCGACCACCACTACGGCGATTTCGAGCGGCTCACGCTGGCGCTGGCGGACGTGCTGGCCGAGCAGGTGGCCGGCCTGCCCTGTGCCTGCGTGCAGGTGGATGAGGCCAACGTGCCGGGCAGCCCCGACATGGCCCCGCTGGCCGCCGAGGCCATCAACCGGGTGCTCCGCCGCGTGGAGGTCGAGCGCGCCGTGCACCTGTGTTTCGGCAACTATGGCGGGCAGACGATCCAGCGGGGCCGGTGGAAGGCGCTGACGGATTTCCTCAACAGCCTCGCGTGTGACCACCTGGTGCTGGAACTGGCGCACCGCCCCGCGGACGACCTGGCCGCGCTGGCGGACATCGACGCGCGGATCACACTCGGCGTCGGCGTCATCGACGTCAAGGTCAACCACGTGGAGACGCCCGACGAGGTCGCCGCCCGCATCGAGCAGGCCGTGCAGGCCGCCGGTCCCGAGCGCATCCGGTGGGTCCATCCGGACTGTGGCTTCTGGATGCTCCACCGCTCCGTCGTCGACCGCAAGATCGAGGCCCTCGTAGCCGGCCGCGACCTGTTCCTGGGCCGCTGAATCCGGCCCGCCCGCTTTTTCCGGCTACCGGCCCGGATCGGGTGAGGGGGCGAAGTCCCGGCCGAAGACGTCCAGGGCGACGGCGAGGATGCCGAACTGGTCGGTGAGAAGGCCTTCATAGCCGCAGGGCCGGTCGTCCCAGTACCGCCAGTCGCGGCCGCTGCGGCAGCCGCCGAAGACGGCCGCGTCGGCCAGCCCGGCGCACAGGCGCCGGAGCAGGGTCTCGGCCTCCTGCCGCATCCCGACCCGGTAGAGGGCGCCGACGAAGTGGCGGCTCTGCGCGTGGGTGCGCCCGCCGTTCTGGTAGAAGCCGAACGGATAGCCATGCATGATGCCGGCCAGGTCGTCGTCGGGGATGGGCCAGAGGTTGCCGGGCAGGCCCAGGTAGGCGTCGGGCAGGTTCCGGCGCCGGGCTTCTTTCCAGAGGCGCCGGATGACGTCGCGGGCCAGGTCGTCGTCGAGGAGGCCGGCGCAGACGGCGGCACCGTTGGGGGGGAGGAAGGCGTAGTCGTGCAGGCGGTCCTCACGGCAGCGCCAGCCGGCGAGCCAGCCCGTGGCCTCGTTGTAGAAGGCCGGGGCGAAGTGCGCGCGCAGGCGGGCCGCCCACGCCTCGAGCCCCTCGGCTTCTTCGGCGGCCCCCAGGCGGGGGAGGAGGCCGGCCAGCCGCACGAGGGCGGGGTAGAGCAGGGCATTGGTGAAGGCGTCCTTCCACCCGAAGGAGACCACGTCGAACCAGCAGGTGCTCCACTGGCCGGTGCCGCTCACGCCGGTACGGTAGGGGCTCTCGACCAGCCCGTCGCCGTCGAGGTCGCGGGCCCGCATGGCGTCGAGTTGCTGTCGGATGGGCTCCCGGTAGCATGCCACCCAGGCCGGGGTGCCGGCGGCTTCGAGGAAGTCGGCCAGGCCCAGCAGGCAGGCGGCGCCGGTCATCAGGTATTCGTCTTCGGCGGCGTGGCCGGCGTAGCCGAGGTAGCCGCTCGTGTAGCCGGGGCCTCCGTCGAGCCAGCGTTCGAGCGAATAGCGCACCAGTTCCATGGCCGGGAAGCCGGGGAGCAGGCTCCCGGCCCGCCGGGCGATGGCGGACCAGTTGTCCATGCAGATGGGACAGTGGATGGAGGCACCGTTGTTGCTCAGTGTGGCGGTGTCGGGGCGGAACGTGAAGGCGGTGAGTGTGCAGCGGCGGATGGCCCGGACGACCTCGGCGGGGGCGTCGTCGCGCAACGGGAGCCCGGGCTCGTCGCCGGTGCCGGCGGTGTCCCGGACGGGGAAGGCGTCCGAGAAGTGCCAGGTGAGGCGGCTGTGGAAGCGGCCCGCCGGCAGGAGGTAGTCCCCCTCCGGCCGGGGGACTTCGCCCAGCTTCAGCTCGAGCGTCGTCATGTCGAGCGGGCGGAAAGCGTCGCTGCGCAGGAGGACCTCGTCGCCGGAGGCTTCGAGCAGGAAGCTGCCGTGCCCGGGGAAGTGGAGCCAGGCGGGCAGGTCGAGCAGGCCCGTTTCGCCCGAGCGCACCAGGCGCCCAATGGCATGGGCCGGCGTGACCGTGCAGTCGAGGCCCAGCATCCAGGCACACGATCGCCAGGCCCGGAGGGGGCGTTCGCCGTGGCGCTCGGCCTCGAGCACGAGCCGGTCCGGCCAGACCTCCCAGGCCAGCCGGTAGTGTTGCCCGCTCGTGCCCAGCGTCAGCTCGTAGACGACCCGGTTCCCGTCGACCGTGGTGGTGCCCGTGACGTGGTTGCGCAGGGCCGGCTGGACGACCGGCGCCGACCCCACCGGGTGGAGTTGCGGTCCCTGGAAGAAAAGGCCGGGATTGTGGCGGAGCACGTCGGCCCGCCGTTCCGGGGCACCCGGGGCCAGCCGGGCAAGACCGGCACGGTTCAGGCAGAAGGCGACGTCGAAGTGGGCGGAGCGGAAGCGGAGGGCGCCGTCCGTGCGTTCGGACGAAAGGCCGGCGGGCAGCGGCGTCGTCGTGCGGGCCGGGGCGGGTTGCAGCAACTGCTCACCCGGCGGGGCCAGGGGTTCGAGCAGTTCGCCCTCCAGCATCAGGCCCCCGGCCGCCAGGTTCCACGACGGCCACCACCCGTCGATGGCGCACCGGCGGATCTCGATGAGGGCGGCCCGTGCCTCGATGCTTCCCAGGTCGTACCACGCCGGCGCCGCGTCCGTCGCGGCGGGCAGGTCGCGCTCGTCGCGGTGGACGCGCCACGCCGTCCCGTCCCATACGAGCACGCGAAAGGCTGTCACACGGTCCAGGTCGACGTGGCTGCCGCACTTGTGGTGGCCGGGTGCGGTGCGGAGGCCCAGCCGGTGCAGGCGTGCCGGCGCATGGAGCGGGACGGCCCGGGCATGGATGATGCGTCGTGCCGGCGCCCCCGCCTCGCCGGGCAGGCGTTCGGTCCAGAGGGCGCGCCCGAAGGCGAAGGGCTGATGGCCCGCCGTGTCGCCCATCGGGGGTTCATGATCGCGCAGTGCGAGCAGGTCGGTCATGAAGTCGAAGGGGTTCGGTGTTCGTGGGGAGGGGTAGGCCCGGCTAAGCCGTGGCGTGGAACAGGCGGACTTCGCCGAAGTCGAGGTGGGCGGTGTGGGTAGTACGGGCCGGTCCGCCCTCCTCGGGCTGCATGGGGAGGGGCAGGGTGAGCGTGTGCGTCCCCGTCTCGGTGGCGACGAGCATCGCGGTGCTCCGTGTGGCGGCGACGATGGCCGGGCGGTCGGTCCACAGCGCGGCGCCGGCCTCGGCCGCCAGGCGGCGGAGGAGCTCGACGGGCAGCGGCGCCGTGCCGGCGTAGACGGAGGTCCAGCCGTCCATCACACGCCGGGCAAGGGCCGGGCGGCGGGGCGTCGTCCACCGGCCCAGGACTTCGATGTCGTCCCCGGTGACGGCGAAACGGGGATGGTAGTAGGCCGGGCTCATCACCCCGAAGCGCCGGGGCGTGTCGTCCTCCCGTCCCATCTCGATCAGCAGGGGGCCGGGGTCGTCGAGCACCTGGAAGGTGAAGCCTGTCAGGCGGGCCATCTGCTCCGGGTCGGGGCCGCCGGGGCCGAGGAGGCCGGGGGCATAGTACCAGACCACGGTGGTACCGGAGCCCGCCAGCATCGCCCGCAGCCGGTCCACCTCATCCGGCGCCAGGAGGAAGGCGTTGGGCACGAGCACGAGGCGGTAGCGGCGCAGGTCCTCCGGCGTCAGGTCGAAACGGTAGAGGAGGTCGACCGGTGCGCCCAGCCGGTTGAGGGGACGGGCCTGGGCGTTGAGGAACCAGTGGTTGAAGAAGTCCGAGTAGCGGATCCCCTGGCCGGGCCACGGGCGGGCCGCAAGCCAGTGTTCGGTGGCGAAGAAGCTCTCCGTGTCGCCGGCGAGGGCGATCTCGGCCACCGGCGAGAGGTCGAGGCGTGACCGCGTGTGGAACCGGTGCACCACCTCCCGGACGGTCTCGATGATGGGGCCATCCCCGTACCAGCCAGCCGGCACGTCGTAGTGCGGTCCGAAGTCGTAGAGCCAGCCGCCGGTGCCCTCGGCAAAGGCCCGGCCCAGGTCCCGGCGGAGGATGCGGCGGGTGCCCGTTTTCGTCTCGTGGCCGGAGCCGCCGATGCCGGGCCAGCTTTTGCCGGTGTCGAGGTAGGTGCTGGGGTCGATCTCGGAGATGAAGAGCTTGCCGCGCCGGTGGAGGGAGGCGAGCATCACGCGGAAGGCCCCGTCCCCGGCGACCCCCCGTGCCCGTCCGAGCCAGTTGCCGGCGCCGTCATAGAGGTCGCTCTCCCAGCGTTCGGCGTCCGGGTCGTTGGTCGACTGGTAGGTGTAGGGACAGGCCAGCAGGTCGATGTGGGGGCTGTCCAGGACGGCCCGGGGCCTCAGGTGGCCGCTTTCCTGGATGCGGGGTACCTCCATCAGATAGGCGAAGAACGTGCCGCAGAGCACCCGCCCGCCCATGGCCTCTTTGACGGCGGCGGCCAGGTCGGCCACCAGACGGGCGCGGACCTCGTGGAAGCGGCGGTAGAAGTCGATCACGGCGGCCTCGCGGGCCGGATCGCGCAGGAGCCCGTAGCAGGTGTAGAGCCGCTCGCGCGGTGAGGGGAGCGGACCGGCCGCCCGCGCCATCGGCGTGCTGTAGTCGGGCAGCCAGTCGGCGCCCGGCACGTTCCACTCCTCCGTGCGCCCGTGGACGAAGAAGTAGCCCATCATCCGGCTTACGAGCGGGCTGGCCTCGATGAAGCGGACGAAAGCGTGCAGCAGCGCCGTGGTGTCCCGCTTCCAGGTTTCCGAGGCATACGAAGCCTCCCAGGCTTCCCCGTAGAAGTTGGTGAAGTGGTGGTCGCCTTCGGCCAGGGGGAGGTTCCGCTTGCGGATGACGTCATAGAATCGCTCGTCGTAGTCGAGGCCGTAGGTGGCGGTTTCGTCCGGGTGGGCTTCTTTCCACCAGATCGGGGTCTGGAGCTGGAGCCGGGGAAAGAAGAAGGCGTCAGGGTGGCGCTCGAGCAGGCGGGCCAGGTAGGCTTCGAGGCGGGTGAAGTCGTACCGGCCGGGGCCGGTCCAGGCGGAGGCGAGGCCGAGCTGGGGCTGGAGCAGCCGGATGCCCATCTGCCGGTAGTTGTCCACCGTGGCCAGCAGCGAGGTGCTCAGCCCGAAGAGGGGGGCGGTTTCCTCGCCGTTGAGGAACAGGCGCGGGGCGCCGCGTTCGAGGCGCACCTCGGCCCGGCACGGGGGTTCGCCGCGCAGGGTGTCGAGCAGGGCCCGGGTGGCGGCATCCGGGGGTTCACCGGCGGGGCCGTCGATGTCGTCAAAGACGAGGCCGGCGGGCATGAGGGGCAGCACGCCCGCCGTCGCGCCGAGGCGATGGAGGAAGTCGCGTCGTTTCATGGGCAGGGCAGGAGTTTCTTGATATGGTTGTTTTATATTTGAAATGACATTTCACTTATGAATTAAAAGAAGGTAATCATTCCGGGCAAGAAAGTCACAGGGGGTGGTGAAAAAGCAGCCTTTATCGGAGGTGGTGCGTGCGCCGGTCGGGTTCCGGGTCGTCTCCGGTGCGGCTTCACCCGGATGATCGGACAGGGTCGTGGGCCGGGAGGCAGAGCGATTTGTAACAGGATGCAAGAATCGTGTAGGATCGTTCAATCCGGATACCTTCAGACGGTCCTATCTTTCGACAAAATGTGGCTACCTGTCCCCTGGCGATAGGGCTTCGACTTGATCATTCCACCTCAAACCCGACCCAACGTGCTTGCACGCTTGAAACCGCTCCGCATCCTCGTCCTGCTCCTGATCCTCGCCCCGTCGAGTGCTCTTGCTCAGGCGACCGGCGTGGAACAGACCCTCCGGGATCTCTCCGCCACGAAATGGCAATGGATGGCCGATCAGAACGTGGATGATCTGGCCACCCTTTTTCATGACCAGTCCAAATTCGTCCACATGAGCGGCACCTGGGGCAAGGTGCGCGAGCTCGACATCATCCGAAGCGGCAGCATCCACTACAAACACGCAGACGTCCACGACGTGGCGGTGGAGATCGTCGGCGATACGGCCCTGCTCTGGAGTCGCATCACCCTGCAGGCGGTGGTCCGGGGCAACGAGGTGTCCAACGAGTTCACCGTCACCGAGGTCTACAAAGCGATAGAGGGGGACTGGAAACTGCTGGCCCTGACCTTCAGCAGCGTACGCGACGAACATCGCATCGAGCATTGATCCCGGCCCGGCATCGCACCGGGACGTACGGGGGCCATGGTCCCCCATACCTTCCATCGAACCTCACGAACCATGCAAACACGCACACTCGGAACCGGCCTCGACGTGTCGGCCCTCGGCTTTGGCTGCATGGGCCTCAGCTTCGGCTACGGGCCCGCCACCGACCGCGCCGAGGCCGTCGCCCTCATCCGCCACGCCGTGGACCTGGGCGTGACGTTCTTCGACACGGCCGAGGTCTACGGGCCGTTCATCAATGAAGAGATCGTCGGCGAGGCGCTCGCGCCCGTCCGCGACCGGGTCGTCATCGCCACCAAGTTCGGGTTCGACATCGACCCCGAGACGGGCCAGATGCGGTCCGGCGGGATGCCGCTCAACAGCCGCCCCGAGCACATCCGCCGGGCCGTCGACGGGATGCTCCGGCGGCTGCGCACCGACCGCATCGACCTGCTCTACCAGCACCGCGTCGACCCGGAGGTGCCCATCGAGGACGTGGCCGGCACCGTGAAGGACCTGATCCAGGAGGGCAAGGTGCTCCACTTCGGGCTCTCCGAGGCCGGCGTCCGGACGATCCGCCGGGCGCACGCCGTGCAGCCGGTCGCGGCGCTCCAGAGCGAGTACTCCCTGTGGTGGCGCGAGCCGGAGGAGGAGATCCTGCCGGTGCTCGAAGAACTCGGCATCGGCTTCGTCCCCTTCAGCCCGCTGGGCAAGGGCTTCCTCACGGGGAAGATCGACGTCACGACGACGTTCGCCGAGAACGACTTCCGGAACACCGTCCCGCGCTTCGACCCGGAGAACCGGAAGGCGAACCTGGCGCTGGTGGACCTGCTCCGGCGGATCGCCGGCGAGAAGGGGGCGACGCCGGCACAGATCGCGCTCGCGTGGCTGCTGGCCCGGAAGCCGTGGATCGTTCCCATCCCCGGGACGACGAAGCGGCACCGCCTCGAAGAGAACGTGGCGGCGGCCGACCTCACGCTTACGGCCGGCGACCTGCAGGAGATCGAGGAGGCCCTCGCCCGGATCGAGATCCGCGGCGCCCGCTATCCCGAGAGTGCCCAGCGGATGATCGACCGCTAGGCCTATCTTTCAGGTACAAAACGGAAACCACAGCCCCATCCAAACTACTGGAGGTACCCGATGAAACCCCTGTCGCTGCTGCTTCTCGTCGCGTCGGTGCTGGTCGCCGGCTGCACGCAACCCGAATCGTCGCCCGGCGCCACGCAGGCGGCGGCGTGCGAACCGCTGGAGACGGCCCCGCGGGAAGCGCCCGGTCGTGAGCCCGCCTTCCCGGGGCAGACCCGCGCCTGTGGCGTCACCTCGGACGTCGCCTTCGATGTGGTTGTGCTGACCACGGCCCTCGAGCGCCCGTGGGCCGTCGAGCCGCTCCCCGACGGCGCGCTGCTGGTCACCGAAAAGCCCGGCCGGATGCGGGTCGTCTCGGCCGGCGGCGAGGTCGGCCCGCCCCTCGCCGGGGTCCCCGCCGTGGACGACCGGGGCCAGGGCGGCCTGCTCGACGTGGCCCTGAGCCCGGACTTCGCCACGGACCGCACCATCTTCTGGAGCTATACCGAGCCGCGGGAGGGCGGCAACGGCACCAGCATCGCACGCGGCGTCCTCTCGGCGGACCGCCGGCGCCTGGAGAACGTGCGCGTCATCCTGCGGACGCAGCCGACCTATGACAACAACTTCCACTATGGCTCACGCATCGTCTTTGCCGGGGACGGGACGTTGTTCGTTACCGTCGGCGAGCGCGCGGACACCCTCATGCGCATTCACGCCCAGCGGCTCGACGGCCACCTCGGCAAGGTGCTGCGCATCCGGCCGGACGGCTCGCCGGCGCCGGACAACCCGTTCGTCGGCCGGGAGGACGCCCTTCCCGAGATCTGGTCCTACGGCCACCGCAACCCCCAGGCCGCGGCCCTCGATGCACAGGGGCGGCTCTGGGTCATCGAGCACGGCCCCCGCGGCGGCGACGAGCTGAACCTGGCAGAGAAAGGGAAGAACTACGGCTGGCCGCTGATCACCTACGGCATCGACTACCGGGGCGGCCCGATCACGTATGCCGGCGGTCCGGCCGAGGGCGCCGGGACGCAGGGCGAGGGGCTCGAGCAGCCGGTGTACTTCTGGGACCCGGTGATCGCCCCGTCGGGCGCGCAGTTCTACGACGGCGCGGCGTTCCCGGCGTGGCAGGGCAGCCTGTTCATCGGCGCGCTGCGCGCAATGCGGCTCGTGCGGCTCGTCATCGAAGACGACCGGGTCACCGGCGAGGAGCACCTGCTCACGGACCGGAACCAGCGCATCCGCGACGTGCGGCAGGGCCCCGACGGGATGCTGTACCTCGTCACCGACGAAGGCCAGCTGTTGAAGCTCACACCGCGCGGTTGATTCTCCGGCACCATCCAGCGAGGCAATCCATGAAACGCATCCTCTCACTTTTTCTCCTGGCCGTCTGCGGGACCGGCATGCCCGGCCCGGCCCTGGCCCAGGAACCACCCGATACGCGGCCCTACTACGTCGGCAACCCGCTGGGCCTGCCCGTCGTCCCGGACCCCGGCGGCACCTTCGCCCCCATCTCGCCCCACGTCCGGGTCTACGGGGCCATCTACTGGGCCGAGAGCTGCACCTACGACGCGGAGCGGGGCGTGCTCGTGGTGCCCAACCGCGGCGTGCCGCAGCGCGTCCAGGCCAATGACGCCTGGGTGTCCCTCATCAACCACGACGGGTCGGTGCATACGGCCCGGTGGATCGGCGTGCAGGGCCCGGACGAACGGGCGCGCCTGACGCCGCCGCTCGTGCTGAACGATCCCCTGGGCAGCGAGATCGCCGGGGGCGTGCTCTATATGGCCGACCGGGATGGCGGCACGGGCCCGGACGATCCCAGCGTCGCCGTCATCCGGCGGTTCGACCTCCGCACGGGCATGCCGGCTGGCGACGTTCGCATCGAAGGCTCTCCCTGGATCAACGACCTGGCCGTCGCTCCCGACGGGACGGTCTACGCCACCCAGACGGGCGACTTCGGTGACGACCCCGACCCTGCGACGTGGCGCGTCTGGAAGGTCTCGCCGGACGGCACGGCGTCGGTCTTTGCCCAGGGGCCGCCGCTCCGCATGCCCAACGGCATCGCCTTCGACCCCGAGGGCCATCTCGTCGTCGTCAACTTCGGCAACGCCGACGTGCTGACCTTTGCGCCGGACGGCCGGCTGGTCCGTACGGAGCAGGCCGCCCAGCCCGGCGGCGACGGGCTCGTGATCCTGCCGGACGGGACGAAGTACGTGAGCAGCGTCCGGCACGGCGGCGTCTCGCGCATCCGCCCGGGCGAGGCGGCCGAACTCATCGCCGAGAACATCCCGAGTGCCGCATCGATGTGCTACGACGCCGGCGCCCACCAACTGGTCATCCCCATGAACCCGAACAACGGCCTCGCCTTCGTTCCCCTCGATTGAGGCGATCCTGTGCAAGAGCGGGGAAGCATCGAGGCGGATGGGGAAAAAAGGAGGGACGGGCTTGACAGCGGCGGGGACGTGTCTTATTATGGAAACGTTTCCATCCGGCGCATGGGATCGGGAAGATTCCACGTGTATGGAATCGGGCGGTGGGTACGATCCGGGAGGAGCCTTCTTTTTTTATCGTGCGAAGTGGAAACGTTTCCATTCAGGTTGAGCCGTCGGCGTTTTGACGATGAGCGTAACCATCAAAGATGTGGCGCGTGAGGCCGGCGTGGCCGTTTCGACCGTGTCGCGCATGCTCAACAACAGCGGGCCGGTCAGTCCCGAGGCGCGGCAGCGGATCGAGGCGGCCGCCCGGCGGCTGGGCTATGTGCCCAACGCCACCGCGCGCAGCCTCATCACCAGCAAGACCCACACGCTCGGCATCCTGCTGCCGGATCTCTTCGGGGAATTCTATTCGGAAGTGCTGCGGGGGCTGGATCAGACGGCCCGCCAGCATGCCTACCACATCCTCGTCTCCAGCTCGCACAACGAGCGGCGCGACATCGAGGCGGCGCTGCTGGCGATGAACGGGCGGGTGGACGGCCTCGTGGTGATGGCACCGGCCGTCGACCGGCGGGCGCTGCGGGACAACCTGCCGGCGCGGCTCCCGGTGGTGCTGCTCAACTGCCACGTCGATGCCAGCGGCTTCGACACCATCCGCCTCGACAACGAGGGGGGGGCCCGCGCGCTGGTGGAACACCTGATCGCACACGGCCATCGCCACATCGCCATGATCACGGGCGGGGCGGGTAACATCGACGCGGAGGAACGGCTCGGCGGCTACCGGGCTGCGCTCGAGGCGGCCGGCCTGCCCGTCGACCCCGGCCTGATCGTCGAGGGCGACTTCACGCAGGCGGCCGGCTACCGGGCCATGCAGGCGCTGCTGGCGCGGACGCCCCGTCCGACGGCCCTCTTCGCTGCCAACGACGCGATGGCCATCGGGGCCATGGGGGCGCTCCGGGAGGCCGGTCTCCGTGTGCCGGAGGACGTAGCCGTCGGCGGCTTCGACGACATCCCCATGGCGCCGTACCTGAACCCCCCGCTGACCTCGGTGCATGTGCCCATCAGCGAGCTGGGCGCGCTGGCCATGCAGCGCCTCATCGACCGTATCGAGAACGAACATCCACCGGAACCCCGGGAGGAGGTGATCCCGACACGCCTTGTTGTGCGGGCGTCATCCGGCGGTCCCGTCGTCTCCGGTTAACCGATCACCAAGAAGGAGGATAAGGCCATGAAACGAATCGCTACCATGTGCACGCTCGGCGTGTTGCTGGTTGGCCTCACCGTGCCGTTCGTGGCGGCGCAGCCCGTCCGCAACGGCGTCGACGTCATCTGGGCCCGCGACGTTGCCGGCGCCACCATGACGCTCGACGGGCAACTCGCGGAGCCGGAATGGGCGCTGGCGGAAAAGATCGAACTGAAATGGAACAACCCGCCCGGCGGCAAGCCCGGAAGCGGCCAGAAGATCGAGGGCAACCCGCAGATCGCCGAGCCGCTCGACGGCAACGACGGGACCCTCTATCTGCTCCGTGATGGCAACGTGCTCTGGATGGGGCTCGACGTGCGGGACAAGTCGATCGGCGGCGGGCGCGCCCTGCAGGCCGGAAACTGGTTCTTCGACGGCTTCATCATGGCGATGACCGACCGGAGCGAGCGCGGCCTGATCAACTACGATGATCCGAACAACTTCGTCACAAACCCGGCCGAATTCATCTATGGCTGGTGGCTCCCGGCCGATACGCTCGAGGGGGGCCTGCCGGTGCCGGACATTGGGCCGCGCTTCTTCGGCAACTACGGGGTAGGCTTCAACGACAAGCGCGATGCCGAGCGCACGCCCGAAAAGGAGGCGGTGTTGAACTGGGCCTACTCGATCGACGGCGTCTCGAACGACGATACGCACGGGGACGACGTGGGCTACGTGTTCGAGGTGACGATCGACCTCGGCCTGCTGGGGTACGACTTCTCCCGGCCCGGCGGGGACAAGGTGCCTTTCAGCTTCGCCCTGCAGGATGCCGACTACAACTGGCCGTTCGACGAGAACAAGTTCTGGGTCTCCCGGGTGTGGTTCCAGAACCAGTGGGCCAACAATTTCAACGAGGGCGCGGCCTACATCCTCGGTGCCTCCGACGTGACGGTGAACTCGGGGGCGGCGCCGGACGTGACCGAGCCGGAGTTTCATATCCCCACGGCGGGTGCGCTGGGAGCCCCGACGCTCGACGGCAGCCTGGACGAGGCCGTCTGGCAGACGGCCGAACCCATCTTCTACATGCAGTACCAGGCCCCGCCCGAGGTGATGGACATGAACCCGGGTGCGATCGCGCCCTATTACCAGATGTGGTTCCGCCCGGACATCAACGGGGACGGCAACGCCGCGCTGGTCGTTGACCCGTCGCTGGCCCAGGTGAAGATGTTCTTCGAGGGGAACACCCTGTACATCGGCGTCGACGTGGCGGACCAGGCCGTCAGCGGCTTCTCCTCGGAGGGTGGCCGGGACGGCATCCGGTTCACGATGCGTCATTACGCGGAAACGGATGCGGAGGGGACCCTCACCAGCCGCCAGATCGACGTCTACATCGACTCGTCGGGCGTGGCGCAGTTCGCCCTGGATGCCCTCACGATCAACAGCGAAAACCCGGGGGCCATCCAGGCCATGGCGCACCTGAAGGGCGCTTCCACCGTGGCCGACCCGACGGACATCGACGAGGGGTATCAGCTGGAGATCGCCATCGACCTGACGGCGGCCCTCGGGTATCCGGACGGCCTGGGCGACGGCCGGCTCTGGCTCTCGGTGAACTTCTTCGACGGGGACTTTCTCGAAAACCCGGCCGACAGCTATGCGACGCGCACCTGGATTTCGGGTGAACGGGCCGAGGGAGGCAGCATCTACGGGTATCTGAACGCGGCTTCGGCCGTCGCCGTCGAGGACGAGCCGGCCGGGGTACCGGAGCGGATCACGCTGCTGGGCAACTTCCCGAACCCGTTCCATGCGACGACCACGCTCCGTTACGCGCTCCCCCGGGCCGGGGAGGTGACGGTGCAGGTCTTCGACGTGCTCGGGCGGCAGGTGGCACAGCTCAAGCCCGGCCGCCAGGGCGCCGGCACGCAGGCGCTCGCCTTCGACGCTGCCGGCTTTGCCTCGGGCATCTACTTCTACCGCGTGCAGGTGGCCGAGGCCGCCGGAGGGCAGGTGCTCTCCAGCAGCACGGGCCGCATGGTGCTGCTGAAGTGAGTCAAGGATCCATGAGCGATGGTCGATGGTCAATGGCCGGTGCGGGTGCGGATTTTCGCCCTGTCACGGGCCATTGACCGTCGCCCGTCGACCCGCAAAAAGAAAATCATGGCGAAGCGAGGGCGTTTCGGACGCGTGAGACGTCCGTTCATCGGGCTGCTTTTCGTGCTGTGTGGGACCATGGCGGGCAGTGCGTGGGCGCAGACCGGCAAGCTGGCCGGGCGTATCACCGACGAGCGGGGCGATCCCGTCGTCGGGGCGACGGTCCTGATCGTCGATACCGGGCTCGGGACGGCGGCGGACCTGAACGGGGACTATGCCGTCATCCGCATCCCGCCGGGCACCTACAGCGTGCGCTTCAGCAGCGTCGGCTATCAGACCCAGATCGTCGAAGGGGTGCTCATCACCTCGAACAACACCACCACGCTCGACGTGACCCTCCGCGAGGAGGTCATCCAGGGCGAGGAGGTGGTCGTCACGGCCGAGCGGCCCCTCGTCGATGTGTCCCTGACCAGCTCGATCCAGACGCTGACGCGGGAGGACATCGACGTGTTGCCCGTGCAGCAGCTCGACGAGATCGTCAACCTGCAGGCGGGCGTCGTGGACGGCCACTTCCGGGGCGGCCGCCTGGGCGAGGTACAGTACCAGGTGGACGGCGTCTCGGTCAACAACCCCTTCAACAATGCCTCGACGCTCACGCTGGACCGCTCCGTGCTACAGGAGGTGCAGGTCATCAGCGGCACCTTCGACGCCGAGTACGGGCAGGCCCTCAGCGGCGTCGTCAACGCCGTCCTCCGCAGCGGCGACGAAGACCGCTACGAGTTCTCCGCCGAGGTCTTCATGGGGGATTACGTCAGCCCCGGCAACGACTCGACGGTCATCGTGGACCGCTTCGAAGGGCCGATGACCGTGGCCCTCTTCCCCCATATCGACGACATCGACCCGGCCACGCGGCAGAACTACCAGGCCAGCCTGAGCGGGCCGCTGCCGCTCGCCCCGCGCACGACGTTCCTCCTGAGCGGCCAGCGCTTCGTGGACCTGGGGCACCTGATGGGCGAGCGCCGCTTCCGGCCCACCGACCGGAACGACTTCGAGCAGCGCGTCTTCAACCCCACCGGGGACGGTGCCATCGTCCCGATGGACTTCGACAAGCAATGGTCCTGGCTGGGCAAGCTCACCAACCGCTCGATCCCCAACGTGCAGCTCAGCTACCAGGCCGTCGGCAACTACATCGAACGGCAGAACTACAACCACGCCTTCCGTTTCAACCCCGACGGGCAGAAGACCGCGAAACAGTTTTCCATCGTCCACGGGCTGGACTGGACGCACACCCTCAGCGACCGCCTGTTCTACGAGCTGAGCCTGCGCCAGAACTACTTCGACTACAAGGACATGAAGTACGAGGATCTCGGGACGATCCCGGAGGATGCCGGCAAGCAGTTCCCGTTGCCCGAGGATTCCCCGTACCGGGCACCCGGCCCGCCGCGCGGCGACGCCAACTACGAAGAGGGCGCCATCGTGCAGGGGGTGGACCTGGGCCGGTTCGTCCAGCGGACGAACGCGCTCGTGTTCAAGGGGACCGTCACCAGCCAGGCCACGAAGACGCATCTGCTCAAGGCGGGCGTCGAACTCCAGCGGGCGCGGCTCTCCTTCGGCACCCCCGGCCGCGTCGACCAGGTCGTCGTGGACGGTATCCAGCAGCTTGGCGTCGTCCGCGACACGCTCGGGGCCGAGGTGAACCACTACGAGCCCGTCAGCGGCGCCGCGTTCATTCAGGACCGCATCGAGTGGCGCGACCTGCGCGTGCGCGTCGGCCTCCGCCTCGAGTACTTCGATGCCAACGCCACCATCCCGAGCGACCTGCAGAACCCGGCCAACAGCATCGACGGGGCGCCGCCGTCGCTGCCAAAGCCGACCTCCGTCAAGCTGGCGCTCGCGCCCCGGCTGGGCATCTCGTTCCCGATCCTCGACCGGGCCTCGGTCTTCTTCTCCTACGGGCACTTCTACCAGATGCCCGGCCTCGGCCAGATCTTCTCGAACGCCGACTACTCCGTGCTCGAGGACCTGCAGGCCGGCGCCGTCGACTACGGCGTGATGGGCAATCCGGACCTCAAGCCCGAGTTCACGGCGCAGTATGAGTTCGGCTTCAAGTCCGAGTTGACGCCGTTCCTGGGGCTGGACCTGAGCCTGTTCTACAAGGACATCCGGGATCTGCTCGGCGTCGAGTTCGTGCAGACCTACACGGCCGCCGAATATGCGCGGCTGACCAACGTCGACTTCGGCGGGGTGCGCGGCTTCACGCTGGCGCTCGACCAGCGCGGGCCGGGGCCGCTGAGCACCTCGATCGACTACACGCTCCAGGTGGCCACCGGCAACAGCAGCGACCCGCGCGAGACGGCCAACCGCGCCGCCGCCGGCGAGGACCCGCGCCCCCGGCAGGTGCCCTTCAACTGGGACCAGCGTCATACCCTCAACGGCACGCTCATCTGGTACCAGCCGGATAACTTCGCCGTCACGGCCATCGTCCGCTATGCCAGCGGCCAGCCCTACACGCCCACCATCAGCACCGGCTTCGGGGCCGAGCTCGAAGCCAACTCCGGGCGCAAGCCCGACTACGTCACCGTCGACCTCCGGGCGGAGAAGTTCTTCCGCGTCGGCGCCGTCAACTGGACCGCCTTCGTCCGGGTCTTCAACCTGTTCGACCAGCACTTTGCCAACGGCTTCGTGTATGCGGACACGGGCAGCCCGTTCTTCACCCTGAACCCGGCGCAGCAGCGCAACCCGAACCCCGCCCGGTTGAACCCGCCCCGGCGCGTCGAGATCGGAATCTCGTTGCGCGGTGTCGTGCCCCGGTAAAGGGCCTGGTCTGGAGGGCGGCCGGGTTTCGCTCCCGGACCGCCGATAACCGGTCATCAGAACGTTCCACCGACCACCACCCCTTGTTCGATAGAGAAGCGAGATGAAGCGCCTTTTCCCCCTTCTCCTCTGGCTGTTTCTGGGTGTGCCGGCACAGGCGCAGGAGCTGGAGCCGGTGGTGCCGCCGGAGCTGCGCAGCCGCATCGACTTCGAGCGCTCCGCCGTGCACGACGCCAACCGCATCCGCACCGTCTTCTACAACTACGGGATGGTCGGCGATTTCCAGGTCAACCCGGACCTGAGCATTTTTCACTCGGTGGAGGTCCCGAAGGGAAGCGGGCTCAACTATTCGGACGGCATCACCCCGTTCGTGCTGGCGCGCATCGTGCAGGAGAACGGGCGGGAGGCCTACATCATGGAGACGGGCTATCGCGAGCGGCAGGCGACGAGCCCCTTCTCCGGCCGGGTGATGCGCTTCGAGCCGCGCCCCGGCTACCTCGAGCCCGACCCGAACATCAACAAGGGGCGCTCGATCGCCCTCTCGAACGACCCGCGCACCTGGCCCGGCGCCGTCGATGCCAGCGGCAACCCCCGCGAGGGCGTCGACCCGAGCCAGTGCTGGATCGACAAGGTCAACGACCCGGACGATCCCGGCTGGTGCGGTTCGTGGAACGGCTTCTTCGGCAAGCGCCCCAACGCCGACCAGGAGTCCTTCTTCGTGATGGACGACAACTTCTACGACGCCTGGAGCTTTTACCCGGACAGCCGCGACCGCACGCGCCGGGGGCTGGGCCTGCGCGTCGAGGTGCGGGGGTTCCAGTGGGCCAACCCCCAGGCGCAGAACGTCATCTTCTGGCACTACGACATCGTCAACGAGGGGACGACCGACTACGAGGACATCGTCTTCGGCCTCTACATGGACTCGGGCGTCGGCGGGTCGGCCGTCTCGTGTGACGGCACCCCGGAGTCCGACGACGACAACGCCTTCTACAACCGCGACTTCGGCCTGAACCTGGTCTACACGTGGGACAAAGGCGGGCGCGGGGTCAGCCTCAGCTCGAACTGTGCCCCGACCGGCTACCTGGGCTATGCCTACCTGGAGACGCCCGGCAACCCGTTCGACGGCGTGGATAACGACGAAGACGGCATCACCGACGAGCGGCGCGACGGCGGCCCGGGTGAGCGCATCGAGGGGCAGGACGCCATCCGGGCCTACGTGCAGGCCCACTACGACCTGGCCCGCTTCGAGGCGTTCTACGGCCCGCTCGAGGAACGCCCGGCCTACCGCGCCGGCGTCTGGTGGACCGGCGACGAGGACATGGACTGGGTCGCCGAGTTCAACGACACCGGCGCCGACGGCATCTTCGAGGACGACGACAACCCCGCCGACACCGGCGAGCGGGACGGCATCCCGACCGAAGGCGAGCCCAACTTCGACCGCACCGACGTCAACGAGTCCGACATGATCGGGCTGACGGGCTTCAAGATGAACCGCATCCGGGCCGGGGCCGGGGCGCCCACGTCCGAGACGGACAACATCGTCTTCTTCATGAACGAACAGGAGTGGCCGAAACGCCTCTACGAGCAGTTCACCCATCCCGACGAGGACGTGCGTTTCGACGACCCGCTCGTGCTCAACTACAACATCGGCTTCCTGTTCGCGTCGGGGCCGTTCCGGCTGGAGGCCGGCCGGCGCGAGCGCTTCAGCCTGGCCCTCGCCTTCGGGCAGGACCTGACCGAGCTGGAGTCCACCGTCGAGGTGGTGCAGTCCATCTATGCGGCCAACTACCAGTTTGCCACGCCGCCGCCCCTGCCGACGGTGCAGGCCTATGCCGGGGACGGCTTCGTCACGCTGACGTGGGACAACGCCGCCGAGCGCTCGGTCGACCCCGTCACGAACCGGAACGACTTCGAGGGCTACCGGATCTACCGCGCCACCGACCCCAACTTCCTCGACGCGCAGGTCATCTCGAACGCCCGTGGCACCGGGCCCTTCGGCAACGGGCGGCCCATCGCCCAGTTCGACCTGGCCAACGGCATCCGCGGCTTTTCGAACCTGACCGTCGACGGCGTCGCCTACTGGCTCGGGGAGGATACCGGCCTGACGCACACGTTCACCGACTCGACCGTCACCAACGGCCAGACGTATTACTACGCCGTCACGGCCTATGACCGGGGGTCGGAGGAGTTCAAGTTCTTCCCGTCGGAGAACGCCATCACGGTCTCGCGCACGCCCCGCGGGGGGACGATCCTGCCGAAGAACGTCGTCGAGGTGCGGCCGAACCCGCCGGTGCCCGGCTACGTCGGTGCCCGTGTGGCCGAGGGCTCGATCGCGCACGTCGAAGGGGAGGGGAGCGGCTCCGTGGAGGTGCGCATCCTCAACCCGGCGGCCGTGCCGGACGGCCACACGTTCCGCCTCGACTTCCACGGCTCGGCCGACAGCGTCCGGGCCGCCTCGTACAGCCTGACCGACCTGACGACGGGCGAGGTGCTGTTCGAGGAGGGCACCGACCTGGAGGGGCGGGGCGTGGGCCCCGTCGGGGCCGGCCTGCTGCCCGTCGTCCGGACGCCCGCCACCGTGGAGGTGGACACCCTGCGCTCCGGCTTCCGGGAGGGGAGCGGCACCACGGCCCGGTTCACGGCCCGCTACGTGGCGGCCCTGCCGATCAACCTGCGGCGGCCCGGCTTCCCCGAGGACCTCGTCGTCACCTTTGCCGACAGCCCGCTGGACACCTCGCTGGCCGCCATCGGGGCGCCGGCCATCCCCGCCCGCTTCAAGATCGAGAGCGCCGTGACGGGGCGGCAGTTCGACTTCCGCTTCCGCGACGTCAACGGGGATGCTACCCTCAGCGACGCGGGCGAGTACATCGAGGTGATGCTGCCCGAGGCCGAAGGGTCGACGCGGCAGCGCCCGGCCTGGCGCATCGAGCTGGACGCCGTGCGGACCCCGCCGCCGCTGGCGACGCCCCCGGGAGCAGGTGATGTCTATGAGCTGGTGCTCCGGCGTCCCTTCGGCCACGAAGACGCCTTCACGTTCGAGGTGATCGGCGAGACGATCGACCCCGTGAAGGCCCGCGAGACGTTCGCCGAGGAGAAGCCCTACGTGGTGCCCAACCCGTACGTGGCCTCGGCCAGCTTCGAGCCCGAGCGCTTCGCCGTCGCCGGACGCGGCGAGCGCCGGATGGAGTTCCGCGCCATCCCCGCCGGGGCCACCATCCGGATCTACACCCTGCGCGGCGAACTGGTGCAGACCCTCCATCACGATGGCTCCACCACCGGCATGGTCCCGTGGAACCTCCGCACAAAAGACAACCTGGAAGTGGCGCCCGGTCTCTACATCTTCCACGTTGAGGCCGACGGCGTGGGCGACTACGTGGGCAAGTTTGCGATCATCAAATAGGGGGAAACGGTCGGGAGATGGCAGAGGGCGGCGGGTGATGCTGAAAGCATCCGTTACACGTCCAGGTTCAACCTGCACGATGCCCGTCTGCCATGCCGACCGGATCCGGTAAACGCCTGAGCGACATGAAGCGGCTCCTGATTTTTCTGATCCTGCTGTGGCCGGTGCTGACGGTCCGGGCGCAGAGCAAGACGGGCACAACCGTCGGGCAGTTTCTCCTGATCGAGCCGAGCGCCCGGATGGCGGCCATGGGCAACGCGGGGGTGACCGACTTCCACGAGGTCACGGCGGCCTTCTACAACCCGGCTGCGCCCGGTCACCTGCCCGGCTCGGACGCGCAGTTCACCTATGCCCGCTGGCTGGCGGACATCACGTACAACTATGCGGCCGTGGCCGTCCGGCTGGGCGAGCTGAACACCCTCCACCTGGCCGTGACGGTGCTGAACTCCGGCGAGATGGATGTGCGCACGGTCGAACAGCCGCTGGGCACCGGCGAACGCTTCTCGGTGAAGGACCTGGCGCTGGGCCTGGGGTACAGCCGCCGGCTCACGGACCGTTTCTCGGCCGGGGTGCAGGTCAACTACGTGCAGGAGACGATCTGGCACAGCTCGATGCAGGCCCTCGGGTTCAACTTCGGGGTGCTCTACGAGCTGCCCTTCCAGGCCTACCTGGGCGCCAGCCTGTCCAACTTCGGCACGCGCGGCGTCTTCGACGGGCGCGACCTGCGCGTCCGCTACGACCAGGACCCGGACCGCTTCGGAGACAACAGCAGCCTGCCGGCCGCGCTCCATACCGAGGATTTCCCCCTCCCGATCCTCTTTCGCGTCGGCCTCGGATTCCCGCTGAACCTCTCCCCACAGAACACGGTGCACCTCGTCGTCGATGCCTTCCAGCCGAGCGACAACACCAACAGCGTCAGCTTTGGCGGAGAGTGGCTCTTCATGGATACGTTCGCCCTGCGCGGCGGCTACCAGCATCTGTTCCAGCAGGACGCCGAGACGGGCCTCACCCTCGGCATGGGCATCAAGTACGACGTGGCCAGCTACGTCTTCCGCATCGATTATGCCTGGAACGACTACGGCCGCGTCGGGGATGTGCAGCGGTTCACCCTGGGGTTTGCGTTCTGATACCTGCTCTGCGGAGGGGCTGTGCGCGGGATCGGGGACCGGCGGCGTCGACCCGCCTCGGGGAGCGTCGACCGGCCGGTCAACGGTTCCGTTCAGAAACGTGCACCGTGAATGCGCAGGGAGGGCATGAGGGGGGAGGCGCGCCCCACGGCCGGCCGCCGGCAGCCCGGGCAGAAGCCCGCGGCTACGTGTCCACGGCCTGCGGCATCATGCGCTTTCGGAGGCGTGGCACGCCGGAAAGTCATCTTGTTCATCTTTCATCACGAAGGCTCATGCCGTCACGTCTCGGGTTACTGTTGCTGGTGAGCGGGCTCATCCCGGCCGGCGGGCTGCACGCACAGCCGTCTGCCCCGGAGAACCTGGTGACCCGCGCCGGCGACCGGAGCGTGATCCTGCACTGGGACACCGTCGCGGCGGCGGACCTGAAGGGCTACCGGGTCTACCGCGCCCCCGCGCCCGGCGGGCCGTTCGAGCAGCCCGTCCCCGCCGTGTTTCTCCATCCCCACTTCGTCGACTTCGACGTGGAGAACGGCACCACCTATTACTACCGGGTTCGCGCCGTCGACACGGCGGACCGTGAAAGCACCGACTCCAACACCGCCGCGGCACGCCCGGACGTGCTCGACGACGACGCTTTCCTCGACCTCGTCGCCCAGACGGCTTTCGACTATTTCTGGTACGAGGCTAACCCCGAGAACGGCCTCATCCGGGACCGAAACACCTCCACTTCGGCCTCCAGCATCGCCGCCGTCGGCTTCGGCCTCTCGGCGCTGACCGTGGGGATCGACCGGGGCTGGATCAGCCGCGAAGCCGGGCGCACGCGCGTGCGCACCACGCTCGAGTTTTTCTGGAACAGCCCGCACGGTCCCGGGCCCGACGCCACCGGGTACCGCGGTTTCTATTATCATTTCCTCGACATGGAGACGGGCCGCCGCGCCGGGACCACGGAGCTCTCGACGATCGACACGGCCCTGCTCATGGCCGGCATCCTGCACGTCCGTCAGTACTTCGACGGGGACGATCCCGACGAGGTCGCCATCCGGGCCCTGGCGGATTCGCTCTACGAGCGGGTGGAGTGGGACTGGATGCAGGTGCGCGGCCCGCGCATCGCCCACGGGTGGAAGCCCGAGACCGGCTTCCTGCCCTGGGACTGGGGCGGCTACAACGAGGCGATGATCCTGTACCTCCTCGCCCTCGGCTCGCCCACGCACGCCGTCGGCCCCGAAGCCTGGACGGCCTGGACGAGCACGTACACGTGGGCGACCCATTACGGCTATTCGTTCGTGGTCTTCCCGCCGCTCTTCGGGCACCAGTACAGCCACGTCTGGATCGACTTTCGGGGAATACGGGATGCCTATATGCGGGCGAAGGGGATCGACTACTTCGAAAACTCGCGCCGGGCGACGCTGGCCAACCGGGCGTACGCCATCGACAACCCGAACGGGTTCGCCGGGTACGGCGAGCATGCCTGGGGTCTGACCGCTTCGGACGGTCCGGACGGCTACCGGGCACGGGGAGCACCTCCGGCCCAGAACGACGACGGCACCCTCACGCCGACGGCTGCCGGCGGCTCGATGCCGTTCGCGCCGGAGGTGGTGCTTCCCACCCTCCGGCACCTGTACGACACCTACCGGACCCGGCTGTGGGGACGCTACGGCTTCCGCGACGCGCTCAACCCCACGCGGGGGTGGTTTGCCACCGACCATCTGGGCATCGACCAGGGGCCGATCGTGCTCATGATCGAGAACCACCGCACCGGGCGGGTCTGGGACGTGTTCATGCAGCACGAGGCCGTGCAGCGCGGCCTCGAACGGGCCGGCTTCACGCCGGTGTCCACCGGGCAGGCCCCGTCCCCGGAGGCGCCCGGCGGCACGCGGCTCCTGCCGGCCTACCCCAGCCCGGCGACGACGCGCGCCGTGATCCCGTTCACGCTGGCCGTCCCGGCCCATGTCAGGCTGCGGGTACATGACCTCCTCGGCCGAACGGTCGCCACGCTGGTCGACGGAGCGCGCCCGGCCGGCCGGCACGAGGCCGCCCTCGACGTCGCGGGCCTGCCTGCCGGGGTGTACGTCTACACGCTCACGGCCGGCACCGCCCGCGCAACGGGCAAGCTGGTCGTCTACTGACGGCCGGAGCCCGGATCGTATCGCCTACCGACAAACGAAACCGCCCATGAAAACACGCTTTGTTACGCTGGCTCTTCTGGCGTTCTCCTGCCTCAACGCAGCCTGTGACACGGAGCGCCGGGCGTCCTCGGAGACGGCCGGCCTGCGCGACGACCCCTTCGTCGAAGACCTCTCGGCCCGCACGTTCCGGTGGTTCTGGGAAACGACGAACCCGGCCAACGGGCTGGTGCCGGACCGCGCCCCCGAGCCGCCCTTTTCGAGCATTGCCGCCGTGGGCTTCGGGTTGACGGCCTACGGCGTCGGCGTCGAGCGGGGGTACGTCTCCCGGCAGGAAGCCGCCGAGCGGACGCTCACCACCCTGCGCTTTTTCTGGGAGGCGCCACAGGGACCTGAGCCGGCGGGCCGGGCCGGATATCGTGGTTTTTTCTACCACTTCCTCGACATGGAGACGGGCGAGCGCTTCCGCACCACGGAGCTCTCGACGATCGACACGGCCCTGCTCATGGCCGGCGTCCTCTTCGCCCAGGCCTACTTCGACCGCGACGACCCCACCGAGGCCGCCATCCGGGCCTATGCCGACTCGCTCTACCGGCGCGTCGAGTGGCCGTGGTTTCAGCGCGACAGGGCCCCGCTGATCACGATGGGCTGGCACCCCGAGAGGGGCTTCGGGAGGGCCGCCTATGAGGGCTACAACGAGGCGATGATCCTGTACATCCTCGCCCTCGGCTCGCCCACACACCCCATCGCGCCCGACGTGTGGGACGCCTGGACGAGCACCTACCTCTGGGGCGACTTCTATGGCTACGAGCACGTCCAGTTCAGCCCGCTCTTCGGGCACCAGTACAGCCACGTCTGGATCGACTATCGCGGCATCTTCGACGACTACATGCGCGAGAAGGGGATCGACTACTTCGAGAACTCGCGCCGGGCGACACTCTCACAGCGGGCCTACGCCATCGACAACCCGCGCGGGTTCCGCGATTATGGCGAAAACATCTGGGGGCTGACGGCCTGCGACGGGCCGGCCGGCGCCACGTTCGTCGTCAACGGGGACTCGGTGCGTTTCCATCGCTACTGGGCCCGCGGCGCCAGCCTGCGTCACATCAACGACGACGGCACCATCGCGCCGACGGCGGCCGGTGGCTCCGTCCCCTTTGCGCCGGATGTGACCCTGGCCGCCCTCAAGGCCATGCGCGACCGCTACGGCGACCGCGTCTACAACGAGTACGGCTTCGTCGACGCGTTCAACCCGACCTTCACCTTCGAGGCCGAGACGGAGTTCGGCGTCGTCGATCCCGAGTACGGGTGGTTCGACGGCCAGCAACTCGGCATCGACCAGGGGCCGATCCTGCTCATGCTCGAAAACTTCCGTTCGGAGCTCGTGTGGGAGACGATGAAGAAGAGCCCCTACATCGTCCGGGGGCTCTGCCGGGCCGGATTTCGCGGTGGCTGGCTCGAGGGGCGGTGCACCGGGGAGGCGGGTGCCGGGGCGTGAACGGGCCAGCGAACATAGAGCTGCTTGACCGACCGGGTAGCCGGATGAGCACGTATGCGGCATACGGTGCGGTGGTGCTGCTGGCGGTGAGCCTGGCGGGATGCCGGGCCGAGGCGCCGGGCACGCCGGCCTTCGAGGCCGTGCAGGCGGAGGTACCCGAAGGGATGGTGTACGTTCCCGGCGGCACGACCCGTATCGGCTCGGACGACGGCTTACCCGACGAGGCGCCCTCCTTCGACGCGGTGGTCGCTCCGTTCTTTCTCGACGTGCATCCGGTGACGGTCGCGCAGTTCCGGGCATTCGTGGAGGCCACCGGCCACGTGACCGACGCCGAGCGCTTCGGCAACTCGGCCGTGCTCGACCCGGCGACGAAGACGTGGACGCTGCACGAAGGGGCTACCTGGCATCATCCGCTCGGTCCGGTCGCGGCGCCCGCCCCGGACGACCACCCGGTGACGCACGTCTCCTGGTACGACGCCGTGGCGTATTGCGCCTGGGCCGGCCGGCGACTGCCCACGGAGGTGGAATGGGAACATGCCGCCCGCGGGGGGCGCAACGCGCCGGGGCCGTACGTCTGGGGCACGACCTTCGGGGCAGGCGGGCGCTACGAGGCCAACACCTGGCAGGGCACGTTCCCCTTCGTCAACACGGGAGAGGACGGCTTCCTGTTGACCTCCCCCGTGGGTGCCTTCGGCACGTCCGAGCTCGGCCTGATGGACATGGCGGGCAACGTGTGGGAATGGACGGCAGACTGGTTCCGCCCCTACGCCGAGCGCGACCGCCCGTTCACCCCGGACGCGACGTCCGAGAAGGTGCAGCGGGGCGGCTCGTTCCTCTGCCACGCGGACTACTGCCATGGTTACCGCGTCTCGGCCCGCAGCCATTCCACCCCGGAATCCTCCCACTTTCACGTGGGCTTCCGGTGCGCGAAAGACCTGTGAACCGAAGCCTCTTACCCTGTAATCACCATGCGAACGATGCACAAGACGCTCCTTTGCCTGATGGGCCTCTGGCTGGCCTGGGTGTCGGTCCTCCCGCCCGGGGGGCTGGCGCAGCCGGTGGCCGACCCGCGGGAGGCGGCCTTCGTCGATTCCGTCCTTTCGCTGATGACGCTCGAAGAGAAGCTGGGCCAGCTGGCACAGTACCGGGGCCGCTGGAGCGACACGGGACCCAAGGTGCCCGAGGGGGGCGAGGCCGAGATACGGGCCGGCCGGGTCGGGTCGTTCCTGGGTGTCTACGGCGCCGCGTACACGCGCGAGATGCAGCGGCTGGCCGTCGAGGAATCGCGCCTGGGCATCCCGCTGCTTTTCGCGCATGACGTGATCCACGGGTTCCGCACGATTTTTCCCGTGCCGCTGGCCGAGGCGGCCACGTGGGATGTGACGGCCGTCGAGGAGGCGGCCCGCATCGCCGCCGTCGAGGCGACGGCCCACGGGCTGCACTGGACGTTTGCGCCCATGGTCGATGTGGCCCGTGATCCCCGGTGGGGGCGGATCGTCGAGGGGAGCGGGGAGGACCCGTACCTGGGGGCACAGATGGCGGCAGCCCGCGTCCGCGGCTTCCAGGGCGCCGACCTGCGCGACCCCGCCACGATGCTCGCCTGCGCCAAGCACTTCGCCGCCTACGGCGCCGCCGAGGGGGGGCGGGACTACAACATCGCCGACCTCTCGGAGCGCACCCTCCGCGAGATCTACCTGCCACCTTTTCAGGCGGCCGTCGAGGCGGGCGTCGAGACGATCATGGCGGCCTTCAACGAAGTCAACGGTGTGCCGGCGCACGCCAGCACGTTCCTGCTCGACGACGTGCTGCGCCGCGAGTGGGGCTTCGGCGGCCTCGTCGTGAGCGACTACACGGGCGTGCTGGAGCTGATCCCGCACGGCGTCGCCGCCGACCGGGCCGAGGCCGGGCGGCTGGCCCTGACGGCCGGTGTCGACGTGGACATGGTCAGCGGCATCTATGTGGACGACCTGCCGGCCGAGGTGCGGGCCGGACGGCTGGACGAGGCCGTCGTGGACGAGGCGGTGCGGCGTGTGCTCCGGGCCAAATACCGCCTGGGCCTCTTCGAGGACCCGTACCGGTACAGCGACCCGGCGCGGGAGCAGGCGCTCACGCTCACCCCGGCCCACCGGCAGGCCGCGCGCGCGATGGCGCAGAAGTCGCTCGTGCTCCTGAAAAATGAGGGCGGCGTGTTGCCGCTGGACCGCACTGTGGGGACGCTGGCCGTCATCGGTCCCCTGGCCGATGCGCCCCGCGAGATGCTCGGCGGGTGGGCTGCCGCCGGACGAGCCGAGGACGCCGTCACGATCCTTCAGGGCATCCGGGAGGCCGTGGCGCCTGGTACTCGTATCCTCTACGCGAAAGGGGCCACCATTGAAGGCGACGACCGCAGCGGCTTCGACGAGGCCGTACGGGTGGCCCGCGAGGCGGATGCCGTCGTCCTCGTCCTCGGCGAGCACCACGACATGAGCGCCGAGGCGCACAACCGCACCTCGCTCGACCTCCCCGGCGTGCAGCGGGAACTGGCGCAGGCGGTCCACGCCACCGGCAAGCCCGTCGTGGCCGTGCTCATCGGCGGGCGGCCCCTCTCCGTGACCTGGCTCGATGCGCATGTGCCGGCCATCCTGATGGCCTGGTTCCCCGGCGTCGAGGCGGGCCATGCCGTGGCCGACGTCCTCTTCGGCGACGTCAGCCCGAGCGGGAAGCTGCCCGTGACCTTCCCCCGCACCGTCGGCCAGGTGCCGATCTATTACAACCACAAGAACACGGGCCGCCCGCCCGACCCGAACAACAAGTACACGTCGAAATACATCGACGTGCCGTGGACCCCGCTCTATCCTTTCGGGCATGGCCTGAGCTACACCACCTTCGCCTACGCCAATGTGCGGGTGGACCGGCCGGTCATCCGTGCGGGCGAGACGGTCACCGTCTCGGTGGACGTGACCAACACGGGTGATCGCACGGGCGACGAGGTCGTCCAGTTGTATCTTCGGGATGAGGTGGCCAGCGTGACCCGGCCCGTGAAGCAGCTGCGGGGCTTCGAGCGGATCACCCTGGCGCCGGGCCAGACGAAGACGGTCACCTTCACGCTCGGCCCGCAGGACATGACCTTCTACGACCAGGCCATGCAGCCCGTCATCGAGCCGGGCTTCTTCACCGTCTATGCCGGCGGTAGCTCGGAGAACGTCATCCAGACGCGGTTCGAGGTGCAATGACAATGAGGGAGCCGTTCAGGTATCTGGCGACCAGAAACATGGAGTGAACATGCAACGAATGCGACGATACAGCCTGCTGACGGTCCTGCTCATGCTCATCGGGTCAGGGACGGTCCTGGCCCGGCAACCCGCGTCGGCGCCGAGGAACGTCGTCTTCATCCTCAGCGACGACCACCGGTACGACTTCATGGGCTTCCATGAACATGCGCCCGACTTCCTGGAAACCCCGAACATGGACCGCATGGCCGCCGAGGGGGCGCACCTGAAGAACGCCTTCGTCACCACCTCGCTCTGCTCGCCAAGCCGTGCCTCGATCCTCACGGGTCAGTACGCGCACCGGCACGGTATCGTGGACAACTCCAGCCCGATCCCCCCGGGCACCCGCTTCTTCCCGGCGGACCTGCAGGCGGCCGGCTACCGGACGGCCTTTGTCGGCAAGTGGCACATGGGCGAGGTGGACGACAGCCCGCAGCCCGGCTTCGACCGCTGGGTGAGCTTCCGGGGACAGGGCGTCTACGTCAACCCCACGCTCAACATCGACGGCGAGCGGGTGCGCCGGGAGGGCTACATCACCGACCTGCTCACCGACTATGCGCTGGACTGGCTCGGCGAACGGGCGAGCGACGGCGCTCCGTTTTTCCTCTACCTCTCCCACAAGGCCGTCCATGCAGAGTTCGAGCCGGCCGACCGCCACGCCGGGCGGTATGCGGACGTGGCGATCCCGTACCCGCCCACCATGGCCAACACCGAGTCCAACTACCGGAACAAGCCGCGATGGGTCCGGGAGCAGCGCTACAGCTGGCACGGCGTCGACTATGCCTACCACGGGCAGATGGACTTCGACGACTTCTACCGCCGCTATGCCGAGTCCCTGCTGGCCGTAGACGAAAGCATCGGGCGGGTGATGGATTTCCTGGAAGCGCACGGCCTGGCGGAAAACACGCTGGTCGTCTACATGGGCGACAACGGCTTCCTGCTGGGCGAGCACGGCCTGATCGACAAGCGCAACGCCTACGAGGAATCCATCCGCGTGCCGATGCTGGCGTGGGCGCCCGGCTTCATCCGTCCCGGCACGGTCGTCGACGGGCTCGTGCGCAACATCGACGTGGCCCCGACGATCCTCGAACTGACGGGCGCCACGTCGTCGATCCCGATGGACGGGCAGTCGTTCCTGGACCTGCTCACGGGCGCATCCGCCCCCGGCGACGACCGCGAGTTTCTGTACGAATATTACTGGGAGCACGCGTTCCCCCATACGCCGACGACGTTCGCCCTGCGCGGCGACCGGTTCAAGTACATTTACTACCACGGCATCTGGGACCTGGCCGAGCTCTACGACCTGCAGGCCGACCCCGAGGAGCGCCACAACCTGATCGACGTGCCGGCGTTTCGCGAGGTGGCCGAACAGATGCGCGAGCGTCTGTTCGACCGGCTGGAGGCTGCCGGCGCCATGTACGTGCCCATGCGCCGGGGCTCCTGGCAGGCCGCCGAACGCAAGTTGCACGACTGACCCGGAGGCCTGCCATGCCCGGACGATCTGCATCGCTTCTTCCGTACGGCGTCCTCCTGGTGCTGCTCGTCCTGCCGGCCGGCTGGTGGGAGGCGCAGGCGCAAGAGAGGGGAGAGCGGGTGCGCTTTACGGTGAATGACGGCTGGCGCTATGCTCCCGCCGAGGCCGTCCCGCCCGGCGCCGCCGACCCGGCCCTCGATGATGCCGGCTGGGAGGTCGTCGATCTGCCCCACACGTGGAATGCCCGGGACGCCTTCGACAAGGAGCCCGGCTACCGGCGTGGCGTGGGGTGGTACCGGAAGCGGCTCGTGCTCGATCCTTCGCTGGCCGGGCGGCGCCTGTTCCTCTACTTCGAAGGGGCCAACCAGGTCGCCGACGTGTACGTCAATGGCCTTCACGTGGGCAGCCATGTGGGCGGCTACACCGCCTTCGCTTTCGACATCACCGCCGCCGTGACCTTCGACCGGCCCAGCCTGGTGGCCGTGCGGGTGGACAACCGGCACGACGACGACATCCCTCCGCTCGACGCCGATTTCACGTTTTATGGAGGGATCTACCGCGACGTCTGGCTGCTGGCAACCGACCCGGTGCACTTCGATGTGCTCGACTACGCCGGGCCGGGCGTCTACGTAGACACGCCGCTCGTGACCGGGGAGGCGGCGACGGTCCGCGTGCGGGGCACGGTGGTCAATGCGGGGGCGGCGCCGGCGGCGGTCGAGGTGGTCAGCCGGGTGCGAGAGGCCGGCGGGCGCGAGGTAGCGGTGCTCCGCAGCACGGTGCAGGTGCCGCCCGGCGGGCGGGCGCCGTTCGAGCAGGTGAGCGACACGCTCTCCGCCCCGCGCCTGTGGTCGCCCGCCGATCCGTACCTGTACCACGTGGAAGCGTCGCTCTACACCGGAACGCACCGTCGGGACGTGGTGGTACAGCCGCTGGGGTTCCGGTGGCTCCGGGTCGATCCGCAGCTGGGCGTCTTCCTCAACGGACAACCCATTCGCCTTTTCGGCACGAACCGGCACCAGGACCTGCCCGGACTCGGCAATGCCCTGCCGGATGCCGCCCACCGCCGCGACGTGGAGATCGTCAAAGAGAACGGCTTCAACTTCCTTCGCCTGGCGCATTACCCGCAGGATCCTGCCGTGCTCGAAGCCGCTGACCGGCTGGGCCTCGTCGTCTGGGAGGAGATCCCCGTGGTCAACATGATCACCCGTTCCGAGGCGTTCTATGCGCATGCCGAGCGGATGCTCGTTGAGATGATCCGGCAGCACTACAACCACCCTTCGGTGCTGTTCTGGGGGTACATGAACGAGATCCTGCTGCGCGAAACCACACCCGTCGACACCGCGTACCGGGCCGACGTCGTGGCCCTGGCCCGCCGGCTCGAGGCCCGTGCGAAGGCCGAGGACCCCACGCGCCACACGGTCACGGCCATCTCCCACGGCGAGGTGAACAACGGCAGCGGCTTCCAGGACATCCCGGACGTCCTCGGGCTCAACCTGTACTTCGGCTGGTACTACGGCACCTTCGCCGACCTGGGCGCGTTCCTGGACACGTTGCATGCCCGTCATCCCGCCCGCCCGCTGATGGTGAGCGAGTACGGGGCCGGGAGCGACGAGCGCGTCCACACCACGGGGCCTGTGCCGTTCGACTTCTCCTCCGAGCACCAGCAGGCGTTCCACCGCGAGAGCTTCGCCCAGCTCCAGGCTCGGCCCTATCTGGCCGGCACGGCCGTGTGGAACCAGTTCGACTTCGGCTCGGCCCTTCGCCAGGACACGAAGAACGCCCTCAACCAGAAGGGCCTGTATTTCTTCGACCGGACCCCGAAAGACATCGCCTTTTACTACCGGGCCCGGCTCCGGGACGAGCCGGTGCTCTACATCGCCCGCGAGTGGTCGCGGCGGGCCGGGAGCCGCCCGGAGGATCGACGGCAGCCGGTGTGGGTCTATGCGAACACCGACTCGGTAGAGCTGCTTGTCGACGGCATCTCGCAGGGGTGGCAGCCGGTGGTGAATGCCACGGCCCGGTGGCTGGTGAACTGGTCGGACGGCATGCACCGGCTGGAAGCCCGGGGATGGAAGGGGGGAGGGCCCGTGGTCGACGTGGCCCACGTCGCGTTCGAGGACCGGACAGGGTTCTTCGAGGGACGCGGACCCGCCGTGCTGGCGGTCAATGCCGGGGCGCACGAGGCCTACACGGACGGCTCCGGGGTGGTCTGGGAGCCGGATCGCCCCTATGCGCCAGGGGGCTGGGGCCATGTGGGGGGGACGGCCCGGCGCACCCACCACCGCATCACCAGCACGGCCGACGACCCGCTCTTTCAGACCTACCGGGAGGGCGTCCAGGCCTACCGCTTCGACGTACCCGACGGCCGCTACCGCGTGACCCTCGGGTTCATGGAGGCACAGCACGAGACGCCCGCACAGCGGGTTTTCGGCGTCCGGGCCGGGTCCCGGCCGCTGCTGGCCGGGCTCGACCTGGCCGCCGGCACCGGTCGCTGGCGGGCGACCACCCGCACCGCCGACGTCGTCGTCACGGGCGGCACGGGGCTGGTCCTCACCTTCGAGGCCGGCGCCGGGGCGCCCGTGGTCAGCAGCATCCTCCTGGAGCGACGATGACCGTCTGTGATCTACCCGTTCACACCACGCACCAGACCGATCGTCCATGCGTCGTTCCATCGTGATACCGGTCCTGCTGGCCATGCTCGCGGGCGGGTGTGCGGCCTCCCGCGAGGAGGTCGTCGAGATCGACTTCTGGGCGATGGGGGCCGAGGGGGACGTGGTGGCCCGGCTGTTGCCCGACTTCGAGCGGGAGCATCCCGGTATCCGGGTGCGGGTGCAGCCCATCCCCTGGGCCTCGGCGCACGAGAAGCTGCTGACGGCCTTCGCCGGCGACGCCACGCCCGACCTCTGCCAGCTCGGCAACACCTGGATCCCCGAGTTCGCCGCCCTCGGCGCCCTCGAAGACCTCACCCCCTGGATCGACGGCACGGACGGGGTCGATTCGACCGCGTATTTCCCCGGCATCTGGGAGACGAACGTGATCGACGGGGCCGTCTACGGCATCCCCTGGTACGTCGATACCCGCCTGCTTTTCTACCGCACCGACCTGCTCGCACAGGCCGGCTTCGACCATCCGCCGAGGACGTGGGACGAGTGGACGACCATGCTTGCGGCCCTCAAGCGGCAGGCCGGATCCGATCGCTACGCCATCCTGCTGCCGGTCAACGAGTTCGAACCGCCCATCATCCTGGCCCTCCAGCAGCCCGATCCGATGCTGCGGGACGGGGGACGCTACGGCAACTTTGAGAGCCCCGGCTTCCGCCGGGCCTTCACCTTCTACACCGACATGTTTCGCCACGGATGGGCGCCGAAGGTGGCCAACACACAGGTGCCCAACGTCTGGCAGGAGTTCGCCCGGGGCTATTTCACCTTCTACATCACCGGCCCGTGGAACATCGGCGGGTTCCGCGAGCGCCTGCCCGCCGCGGTGCAGGACGACTGGATGACCGCGCCGATGCCGGGCCCCGGCACGTGGCCGGGTACCTCCGTGGCCGGGGGGAGCAGCCTGGTGATGTTCCGCGACGCGGCCCACAAGCCGGAAGCCTGGGCGCTGATCGCGTATCTCAGTCGCCCCGAGACGCAGGTGCGCTTCCACGAACTGCTCGGCAACCTGCCCGCCCGCCGCGAAGCCTGGGACGACAGCGTCCTCGTCGCCAACCCGTATGCCCGTGCGTTCCGGGAGCAGCTCGCGCACGTGAAGCCCACCCCGAAGGTGCCCGAGTGGGAGCGCATCGCCACGCTCATCCGCACCTATGCCGAAGCCGTCGTCTTCGGCCGGATGACGGTGGACCGGGCGCTGGCCGCCCTCAACCGGGACGTGGATGCCCTGCTGGAGAAACGCCGGTGGATGCTCGCCCGGCGCGAGCGGGAGGGAGGTGCGGAATGAACGCGGATCGCAGGGGGCTTCACCGGTGGAAGCGGGCCGCCCGCGCCATGCGGCAGGCGACGGGGGACGGCACGGTCCGGGCCGCGTTGCTCTTCCTGGCACCCGCCCTCGCGGTGATCGGCGTCTTCTTTTTCCTGCCGGTGGCCGCCGCCTTTGTCCTCAGTTTCACCGACTTCGACATCTATGCCCTGGCCGATGCCGGCAACGCCCGGTTCGTGGGCCTGCGCAACTACGTGGCGCTCGTCCGGCATCCCCTCTTCTGGAAAGCCCTGGGCAACACCCTGTACTTCGTCTTCGCGGGTGGCCCGCTGACGGTGGCCGTGTCGCTGGGGGCAGCCCTGCTCGTGAGCAGCCGTCTCGTACGGTTCAAGGCCCTCTTCCGCACCGTGTTCTTCGCCCCCGTGGTGACGACGCTCGTGGCCGTGGCGCTGGTGTGGCGCTACCTCTACGACACCCGCTACGGCCTGTTCAACGGCCTGCTGGGCTTTTTCGGTCTCGACCCCATCGACTGGCTCGGCGATCCCGACTGGGCCATGCCCGCCATCATCCTGCTCGCCGTCTGGAAGAACTTCGGGTACAACATGATCATCTTCATGGCCGGCCTGGCCGCCATTCCCGAGACCCTCTACGAGGCCGCCCGCATCGACGGGGCCGGGCCCTGGCGGCAGTTCCGGCACGTCACCCTGCCGATGCTGGCGCCCACGTTCCTGTTCGTCGGCGTCGTCACCATGATCGGCTATTTCCAGCTCTTCGCCGAGCCGTACGTGATGACGCAGGGGGGGCCGCTGCAGAGCACCGTCAGCGTCGTCTACCTGATGTACGAGGAAGGGTTCAAGTGGTGGAACATGGGCTATGCCGCTGCGGTGGCGTTCGTCCTGTTCGTGATCATCCTGGCCGGGACGGTGCTCCAGCTCCGGCTGCAGAAAGCGGGGATGGAGGGGACGGGATGAGACGGGAGATGCTCCTCAAGGTCGCGATGTACGCGGTGCTGCTGGTGGCGGCCGCGCTGACGGCGTTCCCGCTCCTGTGGATGGTGTCCGTTTCGCTGATGCCATCGGGAGCGGCCCATGCGGTGCCGCCGCCGCTCTGGCCCGAGGCACCGACGCTCGTTCACTACGGCGAGCTGTTCACCCGGCTGAACATGGGACGCTACCTGTTCAACAGCACCCTCATCGCCGTTGCCGTCACGCTGCTGTCGTTGCTGCTGAACTCCATGGCGGGGTATGCCTTCGCCAAGTTGCGCTTCCCCGGGCGGGACCGGCTATTCCGCACGTTGCTGGCGGCGATGGTGGTGCCCGTGCAGGTGGCCATGCTGCCCCTCTTTCTGCTGATGAAATACCTGGGGCTGGTCAACACCTATGCGGGCGTCATCATCCCGGGCATGGCCTCCATCTTCGGCATCTTCCTCATCCGCCAGTATGCCCTTTCGGTGCCGGGTAGCCTGATCGAGGCGGCCCGCATCGACGGCGCGGGCGAGTTCCGGATCTACTGGTCCGTGGTGTTGCCCCTCCTTCGGCCCGTCCTGGTGACGCTGGCCCTCTTCACGTTCATGGGTGCCTGGAACGACTTCATGTGGCCCCTGATCGTCCTGACCGACCACGACATGTACACGCTGCCCGTCGCCCTGGCGACGTTCTCGCGCGAGCACGTGCAGGATACCGAGCGCATGATGGCCGGCGCCGTCCTGACCGTCCTGCCCGTCCTCGTCGTGTTCCTCGCCCTGCAGCGCTATTACCTCCAGGGCATCATGGTGGGCGGCATGAAAGGTTAAACCGGATTGACGATGCATGACGCTACGTATGTTACCGAAAACGACCTGGTGCTGGTGCGCGGCGCCCTCCGAACCGAGCTGACCCCGCTGGGCGCGGGAGGGGTGTACCTGGGCGACCTTGCGCTGACGCGCTACCGGCCCGACCCCACGTCCGATACCGACGGCTACTTCATCTACGTCCGCGACCTGGAGGCGGGGACCCTCTGGTCGGCGGGCTACCTGCCCGTGCGCCGGCGACCCGATCAGTACGCGGTGCGCTTCGGGCCGCAAGCGGCCCTCTTCGAGCGGCGGGACGGTGACCTTACGACGCGGATGGTGGTGGTGCCGGTAGCTTCGGACGAGGCCGGTGTGGATCTCCGGCACGTGACGGTGGTCAATCACGGCACCCGACGCCGCCGTCTGGACCTGACGAGTTATGCCGAGGTCGTGCTCAACACCCCCGGGGCGGATGCGTCGCATCCCGCCTTTTCCAAGCTGTTCGTGCAGACCGCCTGGGACGCCGGCCGGCAGGCGCTCGTGGCCCGCCGCCGTCTCCGCAGCCCCGACGACCTGCCGGGGTGGCTGGTCCACACGCTGGTGACGGACCCGCCGGCCACGGTGACCTTCGAGACCGACCGCATGGCCTTTCTCGGCCGGGGGCGCGACGTGACCGGCCCGCGGGCGCTCGACCCGGGCGCAGCGCTCGGCGGCACCACCGGCAGCGTCCTCGACGCCATCGCCAGCCTGCGCGTGCCGCTCGACCTGCCGCCGGGGGGGCAGGCCACCGTGACGTTCCTCCTCGGAGGGGGCGCGACGGAGGCGGCCGTGTGGGAGATGGTGGACCGTTTGCGCAGCCGGGAGGCGATCCGCCGGGCGCTGTCCGGCGTGACGGCGGAGGTGCGGCCCGTGGTCGTGACACTCCCCCCGGCCCGCACGCCCCGCTACCGGCCCGTGGACCCGCCGGCCGCCTCCCCCGGCGGATCGCCGGCCCGCGCGGCAGAGGAGCCCCTCCGGTTCGACAACGGCTACGGCGGCTTCAGCGCGGACGGGAAGGCCTATGTCATCCGCCTCGCGCCCGACGGTACCCGGGCGCTACGCCGCCCCCCGCTGCCGTGGACGAACGTCGTCGCCAACGAACGGCACGGCTTCCTGGTGACGGAAAGCGGGGCCGGCTATGTGTGGAGCGTCAACAGCCGCGAGAACCGCCTGACGCCCTGGTTCAATGACCCCGTTTCGGATCCGTATGGCGAGGCGCTCTACCTGCGGGACGAGGACGACGGGGTGTTCTGGTCGCCCCTGCCCGGTCCGGTGCCCGGCGCGGGCGGCTACGAGGTGCGGCACGGCTTCGGGTATACGACGTTCCGCCACGAGAGCCGTGGCCTGGCCTGCGAGACGACCCTGTTCGTACCTCGCCATGACCCCGTCCGGGTGACGCGCCTGCACCTGACGAACCGGGGCACGGTGCCGCGGCGTCTCTCGGTGGTGGCCTACCACCGGCTGGTGATGGGCGTTCACCCGCACGAGACGGCGCCGCACGTGGTCACGTCGGAGCAGAACGGGGTGCTGCTGGCGCGTAACCCGGTAAACCGCCCGTACGAAGGGCAGGTCACGTTCGCCACGCTGGCCGTGGACCCTCCGGCCGGGGAGACCTCCTTCACCACAGACCGGACGGCGTTCCTGGGACCGGCCGGCCACCTCACCGCGCCGTCCGCCCTCGTCCACGACGACCGCCTCGACGGCCGGACCGGCTCGGGGCTGGACCCCTGCCTGGCGTTTCAGTCGTCGTTCACGATCCCGCCGGGCGAGACGGTGACCTGCCTGGTGCTGCTGGGGCAGGGCGGGGATGAGGAGGAGGCCCTGCGCCTGGCGACCGTCTACCGCGATGCCGGCCAGGCGGACGCCGCCCTCGAAGGCGTCCGGGCGTTCTGGGAGGACCTCACCGGTCGGGTGCACATTGCGACGCCCGCGCCGGAGATCGACCTCATGGCCAACGGGTGGCTCCTCTACCAGAACCTGAGCTGCCGGATGTGGGGGCGCTCGGCCTACTACCAGGCCGGGGGCGCCTTCGGCTACCGGGACCAGCTCCAGGATGCCGCCGCGCTCGTCTACACGCGCCCCGACCTGACGCGGGCGCAGATCCTGCTCCATGCCGCCCACCAGTTCGTCGAGGGCGACGTCATGCACTGGTGGCACCCGCCGGACGACCGGGGCCTGCGTACCCGCTTCTCGGATGATCTGCTCTGGTTGCCCTACGTCACCGCCTTCTACGTCCATGCGACCGGCGACCGCGGCGTGCTCGACGAAACGGCGCCCTTCCTTACCGCCCGTCTCCTCGACGAAGGCGAGGACGAAGCATTTCTCCAGCCCCGGCCTTCGGGCGAGGCGGGGGACGTCTATACCCATTGTGTGCGGGCCATCGACCGCTCACTCACGCGGGGGGCACACGGCCTGCCCCTCATGGGCACGGGCGACTGGAACGACGGCATGAACCGCGTCGGGCGGGGGGGACGCGGCGAGAGCGTCTGGCTCGGCTTCTTTCTGCACCACGTGCTCGACCTCTTCATGCCGTTCGTCGAGGCGCGGGGCGACACCGCGCGGCGGCAGCGCTACGAAGCGTACCGGGCCGCCCTGCGTTCGGCGCTGAACGAGGCCGGCTGGGACGGCGCCTGGTACCGCCGCGCCTACTACGACGACGGCACCCCGCTCGGCTCCGCCGCCGGCGACGAATGCCGCATCGACGCCATCGCCCAGGCCTGGGCCGTCCTCTCCGGCGTCGCCCCGCCCGAACGCGCCCGGCAGGCCCTCGACGCCCTCGAAGCTCACCTGGTCGACGAGCGGGCCGGTCTCATCCGCCTCCTCACCCCGCCCTTCGACCGGACGCCGCACGATCCGGGGTACATCAAAGGGTACGTGCCGGGGGTGCGCGAGAACGGGGGGCAGTACACCCACGGCGCCCTCTGGGCCGTGCGGGCGCTGGCCGAAGCCGGACGGGGCGACCGGGCCGCCACGCTCCTCCGCATGCTCAGCCCGGTGGCCCACGCCGCCACGCCCGAGGCCGCCGGCCGCTACCGGGTGGAGCCCTACGTCATCGCCGCCGACGTCTACGGGGAGCCGCCCCACGTCGGGCGCGGGGGGTGGACCTGGTACACCGGCTCGGCCGGGTGGATGTACCGCGTGGTGCTGGAATCGCTGCTGGGCCTCCGGCTGGAGGACGGGCGGTACCTCGTGCTCCGCCCCGTCCTGCCCGGGAACTGGCCCGGTGTGCGCTTCACCTACCGGCCCGACGACCGGGGGACGGTCTACCATGTCGACGTGCGAACGGCGTCCAACCACGAACGCCCCCGGGCCACGTTCGACGGCCGGCCGCTCGCGATCGAGGCGGGCGGCGTGCGCGTGCCGCTCCTCCGGGACGGGCAGGCGCACCGGGTGATTCTTCATCGGGGCGGGTCCTGAGGCGTCGCGGCGAGAAGCCGGGACGTCGTTGCGGTTTCCGGTGCTCTCATCCTCCCGGCCGTGGCACCCGGATCACAGATCGAGGACGGCGTTTTTGCACGAAGACGTCAGGGCAGGAATAAGGCAATCCCGAAGTTTTAGCGGAGGTCATGGTTATGGAGGGCATGGCTGCCCTTAGCGAACGGCCCACGTGTAGCCGCGGATCTGGACGCGTTGCGCGTCCCGTCCAGCCCGGGCTCTCCTGTGGGCCATGGGGCGCACCCGTGAAGGGTGCGGCTACATCGCGCTGCACAACGACGCCTTCAATAGCATGGACCAACGCTATTTATTTGTAACCTCAAATTTGAAACCCACAATCCGATGACCTTTCCGAAGGAATTTCTCTGGGGTGTGGCGACGTCCGCCTATCAGGTCGAGGGGTCGCCGCTGGCCGACGGGGCCGGTCCGAGCATCTGGCACCGCTTCGTCCGCACCCCGGGTCGCATCGTCGACGGCGGCACGGGCGACGTGGCCTGCGACCATTACCATCGTTATGAGGACGACGTGCGGCTCATGCAGGCCCTTGGGGTGAAAGCCTACCGCTTCAGCGTCGCCTGGAGCCGTATCCTGCCCGAAGGCACCGGACGCGTCAACCCCGCCGGTCTGGCCTTCTACGACCGCCTCGTCGACACCCTGCTGGCGCACGGGATCACCCCGTTCGTGACCCTCTACCACTGGGACCTGCCCGCCGCGCTCGACGACCGGGGCGGGTGGCTCAATCCCGACGTGGCCGGGTGGTTCGCCGACTACGCCGCGACCCTTTTCCGCGCCCTCGACGACCGCGTGCCGTACTGGGCGACGCTCAACGAGCCCTGGGTGGTGATGGACGGCGGCTACCTCAACGGCGGGCTGGCGCCCGGCCACCGCAACCTGTTCGAGGCGCCGCGCGTGGCGCACAACCTGTTACGGGCCCATGCCCGGGCCGTCGAGGTCTACCGCGCCTTCGGGCGCCACGCCGTCGGGCTGGTGCTCAACCTGGAGCCGAAGTACCCCGCGACCGACAGCGAAGAGGACCGCGCCGCCACGGCCCGCGCCGACGCCTACATGAACCGGATCTTCGTCGAGCCGGTCCTGACCGGCCGCTATCCGGACCTGCTCCCGGAGATCTTCGGGGAGGCCTGGCCGGAGATCCCTGAGGCCGACGTGGAACGCATCGCAGCGCCCATCGACTTCCTCGGGGTCAACTATTATACCCGTGGCGTGACGGCTTTCGACCCGGACGCACCGCCCCTGCAGGCAAAGACCGTCCCGCAACCCACCTCGACCTACACCGAGATGGGCTGGGAGGTGTACCCGGACGGGCTCTACGACACGCTGGCCTGGCTCCACGGCTCCTTCGACGTGCCGCCCCTGTTCATCACCGAGAACGGGGCCGCCTTCTACGATCCACCCCGGTGTGCCGGCGGGCGCATCGAGGATCCGTTGCGCGTCGACTATTTCCGGACGCACCTGCGTGCCCTGTGCCGTGCCCTCACCGACGGCATCGACATCCGGGGCTACTTCGCCTGGTCGCTGCTGGACAACTTCGAGTGGAGCTACGGCTACACGAAGCGGTTCGGCATCGTGCACGTCGACTACCGGACGCAGGCGCGCACGCCGAAGGCCAGTGCCCGCTTTCTGGCCCGGGTCTTCGCGACGAACGGGGCCTGCCTGGCCCGTGAGGCAGCCGAGGCCGGTCGGGACGGCTGAGCGGCGTCGCTCACGGTCGCGGCCCGGGACGGCCTACAGGCCGTGTGACGCGGCCCTGCGCATCCAGATGCGGTTGAGGAGCCGGGGATGGGGGCGGCGTGTGTCCAGGCGGCGAAGGCCCAGGTCGCGGGCCATCGTTTGGGCCTGGCGGAACTCGTCGGAGGTCAGCCGGCGGTTGATCTCGGCGTACTGCGTGGCGCTCACCTTGCCCGAGGGGTAGTACTGGTCCATGAGGTTGACGTACGTGTTCGGGCCGAGCTCGGCGGCGATCCATTCGAGGATGGCACGGGTTTCGTCGAGGTGGCCGGGCATGACGAGGTGGCGGACGATGAGGCCGCGCCGGGCCAGCCCGTCGGCGTCGAGGACGAGGTCGCCCACCTGCCGGTGCATCTCCAGGATGGCGGCCCGGGCGGCCTCCGGGTAGTTCTCGGCCTTCAGGTAGGTGCGGCTTCGCTCGGCACTCCAGTACTTGAAGTCCGGCATGTAGATGTCCACGATGCCGTTCAGGAAGGCGAGGCTTTCCAGGGCGTCGTAGGCGCTGGTGTTGTAGACGATCGGCAGGCGCAGGCCTTCCTCCACGGCGACGGCCACGGCTTCGAGCACCTGGGGCACGACGTGCTCGGGGGTGACGAAGTTGATGTTGTGGCAGCCGAGGCCCTGGAGTTCGAGCATCATGCCGGCGATGGCCTCCGGCGGCGACCCGGCGGGCGAGTCCGGGCGGCCCGGCTTGATGTTCCAGGAGATCTCCCAGTTCTGGCAGAAGACGCAGCGCAGGTTGCAGTGCGAGAAAAAGATGGTGCCGGAACCGTTCCAGCCGCGCAGGCAATCTTCTTCACCGAAGTGGGGAAAGTAGCTGCCCACGACGGCATAACGTCCGGTCTTGCAGGCGGACCAGCGGTCTTCGAGCCGGTTGACGCCGCAGTCACGTGGGCAGGCGCGGCAGTCCGCCAGGGTGGCGACGGCCCGGCGGGCACGCGCGCGCAGCGCGTCGCGGGGCAGGGCCAGGTAAGCGGGCCAGGTCATGGCAAGGGGAGCGTTGCACGCTCGGTATGTCGCGGATGACAGATCCTTCCACCTTCCCACATCTCCACACCTCTAATATTACCCGGTCCGTGCTCAGTGGGTCCACTGGAGTCGCAGGGTGTAGTTCCGGGGGGCGGCCAGGTAGGCGGGGCGTTCGAGGTAGTAGTATTCGAGGGCGTTTTTGACGAGGAAAGCGAGGTGGAGGCCGCCGTGCCGGACGGCCAGGCGGAGGTCGAGCACGCGGGTGTCGACGAGCAGGTCGGCGTCCGGGACGAAGCGGGCAAAGTCGGATTCGACGCGCTCGGGGCGGCTGGCGAAGCGGTAGTCGAAGCCGGCTTCGAGCGGGCCGATGAGGCGGGCATCGAGCGAGGCCAGGAGGAGGTGACGGGGGCGGAAGGGGAGGGGGGCACCGGCGGTGCGGTCGTTGGCGTCGAGGAAGGTGTAGCCGAGCCGGGTTCGCACGCGCTCGTCGGCCAGGTCGAGGTCGAGGGCGGCTTCGAGCCCGCGGATGCGGGCCCTGGTCAGGTTGACGAACTGGAAGGCCCGTCGTTCGGGCACGAACTTCGGCTCGATCAGGTTGGCCAGGTCGTTCCAGAAGAGGGCCAGGTCGAGGCGGATGCCGCCGGTGCGGGAGAGCGGCAGGAGGGTGCGCAGCCCTGCTTCCACGCTGGTGCTTTCCTCGGGGCGGAGCTCGGGGTTGCGCGCGATGGGGACGAAGTCCCGGTTGTCGGTGAAGCGCTCGGCCAGGCTGGGCACGCGGAAGCCCTGCCCGAAGGCGGCCCGCAACGTCAGGCTCGGGCCGGGGGTGTAGGCCAGGTTGAGCTTGGGGCTGAGGCGGGTCACGGTTTCTGCGGCATCGATGCGGTAGGCGTCGAAGCGCAGGCCGGCGACGGCCTGAAGGTGGTTGCCGGGGGTCGCTTCCCACTGGGCGAAGAGGGCGGCTTCGGGCTGGCCGCCGAGTTCGTCGCCGTCGGTGGTTACGTAGAAGGAGGAGCGGGTGAGGTTGGCGTCGAAGGAGGCGCCGGTGGTCAGGTGGTGGCCCGGCCGCACCTGCCAGTTGACCTGGGTTTCGCCGCCGTAGCGGAAGCCGAGCGTGCCGTCGGCGACGGACCGGGGCTTGCCCGTCACGTCGTCGATCGGGCGGATGACGACGGCGAAAAGGCGGGCCTTCAGGGTATAGAACACCTGCTCGCTGACGACGTGGGTGAAGGCGGGCAGCAGGCTGAACTGGTTGTTGAAGGCGTCGTTCGTGCCCGTGGGCGAGGTGCCGGGCGTGAAGGACAGGTTGCCGGGGTTGAGGGCATCGCGGCCGCCGTTCCAGAAGAGGAAATTGTCGCGTTCCCGGGCCAGCAGGCCGGCGAGCACGTCGAGGCGGAGGCCGGGGCGGGGCCGGTAGCCTACCTTGGCGTAGCCCTGGACGAGCCACAGCCGGCTGAAGTTGAGGTAGCCCGTGTCGGCACGGTAGGCCAGGTTGAACCAGAAGCCGAGGCGGTCGTTCAGGCGCCGGGCGTGGGTGAGCGTTGCCCCGCCGAAGGGGCGCGCGCGCCCGGCATCGTCCCATTTTTCCCGCCAGAGGGCGTACCGCACCGGTTCGTAGACGCCGCCGAAGAGCCGGACCGAGGACGAGGGGGTCTCGGGAAAGGGTTTCGTGATGACGTGCACGACCCCGCCCAGGGCGCCGCTGCCGTAGAGGGCCGAGCCGGGGCCTTTGAGTACCTCGATCTGCTCGACCTGGGCCATCGGGAGGGCATCGAGCGGGAGGCCGTCGCTGTCGGGCGTCAGCAGCGTGGCCCCGTCGAGCAGGAGCAGGACACGGCTGCCCGTGTTGTAGGCGAAGCCCGAGGCACCGCGCACGTTGACCTGGTTCTCCTGAACCTGCACGCCCGGCACATAACGGAGGGCCTCGTCGAGTGCCACCACGTTTCGTGTCTCCAGCTCGCGGGGCGTCATCACGGACAGGCTCACCGGTGCCGTGTTCGAGAGCTGCGCCCGCCGCGAGGCCGTCACCACCACCTCTCCGGACTGGAGCACGACCTCCTCCAGGACGAAGTTGACCGTCAGCGTGTCGCCGGGCGCCAGGCGGACGGTGCGCTCGGCTCGCCGGAAGCCCACCGCCGAGACGGCAAGGAGGTGCTCGCCGGCCGGCAGCCCCTCCAGGCGGTAGCGCCCGGCCGCGTCGGTGGCCGTCCCGCGCGGGGTGCCTGCCACCACCACGTGGACACCGGGAAGCGGCTGTGCGTCCGCGTCCTGAACGGTCCCGCGGATCGTTCCCGTCTGCGCCGCCGCCGGCGCGGCCAGGCACAGGCACAGCCACAGGGCCGGCACGGAGCGCCTGGAGGGCGGATCGAAAAAGGTTCGGATGAAGACCTGAAACATCGCGTGTGCAGCCTGGAGCCCACGTTCACACCGGCGTACGTCCCGGTAGCCTCCGGGCGTTCAGGGCGGGAAGGGGGGCGGGTTGGCAAAATCGACGGTGAGGGACAGTTCCGTGACTTCGCCGGGACGGACCTGAAAGAGGCCGCCATTCTCCCGGTAGAGCCCGACGGGGCGCCAGGCCAGCGGGTCGGTCCCGAAGCGCTGGGCCACCCCGCTGAAAGGGAACGTGCCCGCCTCCACGTTGTCGATGAAGAACGTGTCGGCGGGTACGCCGTAGGCCAGCGTCTCGCTGAAGACCATCCGGTTGAGCTGGAGCAGGTCGGTCGTATCCCGGGGGATGAAGCGCAGGGCGACGAAACGGAGGTCGCGCACCTCGCTGCGGGGCGGCCAGGTGCCGGTGTAGGTGACGACGCCCCGGATGGCCCCGGCGGGCGGTGTCTCCGGCGGGGCCAGGCCGTGGTCGCAACCCGACAGCACCGCGGCAAGCAGGTACAGGGGCACGCGCATGGAAGATCAGGCGGGGAAAGTGGAACCGGCGAAACCTAATCACCGGCACCCGAGGCCGTCAAGTTCTCGTTGAATTCAACGTGTAGCGCGGGAACCCGGGCGAGAAAGGCCCGGCCTCTGTTTGGAGCGGGCAGAAAACGAGGTTATATTATCAACTCGTTCGAAACCCGCCCGGTCAGGGCGTTTCAGGTGCCTGCGCGGCCGGTCAGGAAGCCGTAAAGGCGCGGACCGGCGACGTTTCTCGTCATGCTCACAGGAAAGTGCAGGGGCTCGTCTCGGTGCGGCGTCGTGGAGTGCGGGGCCGGCGGCTGGTACCGGCCGCCTCGCTCCCGGGCATTCTTCAAGGGCCATGTGGAGCCGGCAGACGTGGGATACGTCCGCATCCGCGACCGGCTCCTCGTTGATCGTCATCTCCGTAGTGCAAAGCGTCTATGAAGCTTTCGGACTTCGTCTACGAATATCCCAGAGAACTTATTGCCAAGTATCCGGCCGAGCCGCGCGACAGCGCTCGTCTGATGGTGCTCGACCGGAAGAAACAGACCATCGAACACCGTGTCTTCCGGGACATCGTCGACTATTTCAACGACGGCGATGTGCTGGTGGTCAACAACACCAAGGTGTTTCCGGCACGGCTCTACGGCAGCAAGGAGAAAACCGGCGCGCGCATCGAGGTATTCTTGCTCCGTGAGCTGAACCCCGAGAGCCGGCTCTGGGATGTGATCGTCGATCCGGCACGAAAGATCCGCATCGGCAACAAGCTGTACTTTGAGAACGGGCTCGTCGCCGAGGTGATCGACAACACCACCTCGCGCGGGCGGACGATCCGCTTCGTCTTTGCCGGTTCGAACGAAGAACTCTACCGGAAGATCGACGAAATCGGTCAGACGCCCATCCCGCCCTACATCAAGCGCGAGGTGGAAGAAGAGGACCGTGACCGGTATCAGACGATCTTTGCGAGGGAGCGCGGTGCCGTGGCCGCACCGACGGCCGGCCTCCACTTCACCGAGTCGCTGGTCAAGAAGCTCCGGGCCAAGGGGGTGCAGATCGCTCCGGTGACGCTGCACGTCGGGCTGGGTACGTTCCGCTCGGTCGAGGTGGAAGACCTGACGAAACACCGGATGGACTCGGAATACTATGACATTTCGCCGCAGACGGCCGAGATCGTCAACCGGGCACTCGAATCTCCCGACCACCATGTGACCGCCGTGGGCACGACCGTCGTCCGGGCCATCGAGTCGAGCCTGTCGGCGGCCTATACCCTGAAAGCCAACCGGGGCTGGACGGACAAGTTCATCTATCCGCCCTATGACTTTCACATCACCGAGCGGCTGATCACCAACTTTCACATGCCGCGCAGCACCCTGCTGATGCTCGTGGCGGCTTTTGCCGGTTACGACTTCATCATGGAGGCCTACCGGGTGGCGGTTCGCGAGAAGTACCGGCTCTTCTCTTTTGGCGACGCGATGCTGATCCTTTGAGGCGGGCCGTCTGCGTCCGGGGCCCTATGTCGAACCGCGAAGACAGCACGCGGCTTTTCTCCACGGCGCACGCCGGTCCGGTGGCCGTGCTCGTGCCGGCGGCCGGAACGGGCCGGCGGATGGGAGGTCCCCGCAAACAGTTCCGGCAGCTCGGCGGCCGGCCCCTGCTCGTGCAGACCCTGCTCGTTTTTGAGCGGCATCCGGAGGTGGACCGGATCGTCGTGGCCGTCCCGCCCGGGGCCGTCGTTTCCCTGGAGGCGACGCTGCGCGGGGCCGGGGTGCACAAGCTGCAAGCCGTGGTGCCGGGCGGAGGGACGCGGCAGGCGTCGGTGGGCGCGGCCTTGCAGGCCCTGCCGGACGACGTCGCCATCGTGCTCGTGCACGACGCCGTTCGCCCGTTCGTGCGCCGCGAGGACGTCAGCCGGGTGCTCGATCACGTGCGCCGGCACGGGGCCGCCGCCCTTGCCCTTCCGGTCTCCGACACGCTCCGGTACGGGCTTGAGGGTTTCTTCGGCGAGACCGTGCCCCGGGAAGGGCTTTTCCGTATGCAGACCCCCCAGGGATTCCGCCGCGACTGGTTCGAGGAGGCCCATGCAGCGGCCCGGCGGGACGGGGTGCAGGCCACCGACGACGTCGAACTCGTGCAGCGGCTGGGCCATGCGGTCGCCATCGTGCCAGGGAGCGAACAGAACGTCAAGCTCACCACGGCCGGGGACTGGGAGTGGGCCCGGCGCTTCTGGCCTCAGTGGGCCGCCGAGATCCCGGAAGAGGCGGCGGGCCGGTAGGCGAGCGGTCCGGCCACGTGCTTCCGGTCGAGAAACGCGGAACCTCGAACGCAAAAAACGCAGGCAAGCGATGCGGATCGGGATCGGATACGATGTGCACCGGCTGGTGGCCGGACGGCCGTTGATCCTCGGCGGGGTGGAGATCCCGCATGAGAAAGGGCTGGAAGGCCATTCGGACGCCGATGTGCTGCTGCACGCCGTCGCCGATGCCCTGCTCGGGGCCGCCGCCCTGGGAGATATCGGGCTCCATTTTCCCGACACCGACGAACGCTGGCGTGGGGCCGACAGCCGGCTGCTGCTGGCCGAGGTGGGCCGCCGCGTGCGCGAGGCCGGCTACCGGATCCTGAACCTCGATGCGACCGTGGCGTTGGAGCGGCCAAAGCTGCGCCCCTTCATCGACGCCATGCGGGCCAACATCGCGGGGGCGCTGGAACTGGAGCCCGGGCAGGTCTCCGTCAAGGCGACCACCTCCGAAGGGCTCGGGTTCGTCGGAGCCCGGGAGGGCGCTGCCGCCTGGGCCGTCTGCCTGCTGGCCTCCGCCGGCGGCTAGCGCCATACCGCTATGGGCGAACTTTTTACCGACATCTTCGAGTGGATGGCGGCCCTGCCGCCGCTGTGGGCCTATGTGGCCCTGCTCGTCATTGCCTACGGCGAGAACGTGGTCCCGCCGATTCCCGGGGATATGGTCGTCGTCTTCGGCGGCTACCTGGTGGGCGTCGGCCGGCTCGACTTCACCGTGGTGGTGGTACTTGCGACCCTCGGCGGCGCCCTCGGTTTTATGACGATGTACGCGATCGGCTATCGCATCGGCGAGGCCGTGCTCGATCCCCGGCGGCTGCGCTGGCTCCCGAAGGACCGGATCCGGCAGGCACGCCGCTGGGTTCGGCGATGGGGCTACTGGGTGGTGGCGGCCAACCGGTTTCTCAGCGGGCTCCGCTCGGTGATCTCGCTGACGGCCGGCATGGCGCACATGCATCCCTGGAAGACGGCGGCTTTCGCCACGCTGAGCGCCGCGGTGTGGACGACGCTCATCGCCTATCTCGGCTATATGGTGGGGGAGAACTGGGAGGTCGTGCGGGGGTACCTCCGCACCTATGGCTGGGTTGTAGGGGCCGCCATCGGGCTGTTCGTGCTCGTGCAGCTGTGGCGCTACTACCGGCGTCATCGCAGGCGGCCGGTCGCCGGAACGGAAGAGCAGGCCTGAGCCGGCATCCTTCATGGATCCTTTATTCCAGCAGGGCGAGCGCATTCTAAATTCCGACGATCTGCGCCAGGAAGGCATCGTCCCAACCGGCCCGTTTTCGCTTCATGCGCAGACTCAACCGCTTCGTTTCGTCCTTGCGCAACAGGTTGAGCGCTAGCTGCCGCACCACCGCCATGTTCTGCCCCCCGTGATCGCGCCGAATACGGCTCTCATCCTCCCGAAACACCACATCGAGCACCCAGTGCAGCTGATTCTCAATGCCCCAGTGACTCCGGATGATATCCAGCATCTGCTCCGCTGTGGTCGCGAGGCTGCTGATGTAGAAGCGGCGCTCCAGACTCACGCCCTGCTGCGTGTGGCGCTCGTGTTCGACCATCACGAGGCTGTTCAGGTCACGCCACGCCTCGGCCTTGGGCACCCAGGCCACATCGGTCGAGATCCACAGCCGACGCACTTCCTTGCGCCCGTGCCCCAGGTCACAGCGCTCCGCGTAGGCGACCGGCATCGCCCGCCAGTGCCGCGTGCGCCCCTGCTCGAAGTAGGCCCGCACCTCACGGTGGAGCAGGCCCTGGTTGCCCTTCAGGGCCAACACGTAGTCCGCCCCCTGCGCGCAGATCGCTTCGGCAATCTCGGTCTGCGTGCCCATCGCATCGAGCGTCACAATGCAGCCTTCGAGGTCCAACACCTCCAGAAGCGCCGGAATCGCGGTAATCTCATTGCTCTTGGCCGAGACCTTCTCTTGCGCCAGCACCAGATGCTGCTCACACGCCCAGGCCGAGATCATGTGCAGGGCGGCCTTCGGGTCGTCTTTGTCGTAACTGCGGCGCAGCGTCTTGCCATCGATGGCAATGACCTCGCCGGCCGTCTGTTGGGCCAGCGCCTCCACCCAGCGTACGAAGCCGCGGGCGAAGGCCTCCGGGCAGATGGCGGCCAGGACGCGGCGGAAGGTGTCGCCCGAGGGCGTGCCATGTTTGAGGTCGAGCCGTTGGGTCAGCCAGGAGACTTTGGCCTGGGCGAACGTGGCGATGTCATCCCAGCCCTCAGCACCGGCAACAACGGCACAGAGGGCGATCACGAGCACGTGCTCGAGCCGGTGGCGTTTGCCCTGATCGCGTCGGGGGTCCTCAAGGTGGTCAAAATAGCGAATAAAGCAGGTCTCAGACATGAACGGAGGGGAGCAAACTGGAACGGCTGACGAACCGGCACAGCTTACGACATCCCAGGCCATTAACACTAGCCTATTTTAGAATGCGCTCGCCCTGTATTCCAGGCTCGGTTGACAGGGGAAAAGCACGTTCGTAAATTGGAAGTCTTGTCAGGCCTCGAACCGGCTGGAGCAGCTGGCGTAGCTCAACGGTAGAGCAGCTCACTTGTAATGAGCAGGTTGGGGGTTCGACTCCCTCCGCCAGCTCTTTACATTAAATTCTTGTCTTCAGCCGGCACAAGGTGCCTTTTTGCTCTTTAAAGCATCTGCTGTGGCGCATCGACGCGCCGCGAACGGGACAGGTACCGAAGCGGTCAACCGGGCTGGACTGTAAATCCAGTGGCTTTCGCCTTCGGAGGTTCGAATCCTCCCCTGTCCACTACGGCTGATGGCTCCCGGCCTCCGGCTCCCGGCTTCAGCCGGAACCGGCAGCCGGAGGGCGCCGGTTCGTAAGGCGGGAGTAGCTCAGTTGGTAGAGCATCAGCCTTCCAAGCTGAGGGTCGCGGGTTCGAATCCCGTCTCCCGCTCTTTTTATCCTTGTCATAGCGTTCATCCTCCGGGTGTCCGCTGTGGCGGGTGCCGTTGGGATGGGGCGGGCGCTGGCCCGGCGGATGTCGTCGGGATGGGGCGGGCTCCGATCCGGCAGGTTTCCGGTGTTGCCGTTGTCGGGATGACCGGATGCGCTGGGAACAGGCACCGGCAATAGCATGTGTTCGAAGAACGCGTGTTATTGCAAAAATGAAACGCCGCCTTAGCTCAGTGGTAGAGCACTTCCATGGTAAGGAAGGGGTCATCGGTTCAAATCCGATAGGCGGCTCACGCATGCGGCGTGTCCCGCCGGCAAAACGGGATGCGCTTTTTCGTGGGCGGGGGCGTTCTGGCGTCTTCGCCGGCTCGCGCTTCCATAACAGACACGTTATCCAAGGCAGACCATGGCAAAGGAACAGTTTGTTCGGAGCAAGCCGCACGTGAACGTGGGTACGATCGGGCACGTGGACCACGGCAAGACGACGCTGACGGCGGCCATCACGCAGGTGCTGGCCAAGCACGTGCAGGACCCGGCCAACCAGGTGCGCACCTTCGACTCGATCGACAACGCCCCCGAGGAGCGCGAGCGCGGCATCACGATCGCCACGGCGCACGTCGAGTACGCCACCGAGAAGCGCCACTACGCGCACGTCGACTGCCCCGGGCACGCCGACTACGTCAAGAACATGGTCACGGGGGCGGCGCAGATGGACGGGGCGATCCTGGTCGTGGCCGCCACCGACGGGCCGATGCCGCAGACGCGCGAGCACATCCTGCTGGCGCGCCAGGTGGGCGTGCCCTACATCGTGGTCTTTCTCAACAAGGTGGACCTGGTCGACGACGAGGAGCTGCTCGAGCTGGTCGAGATGGAGGTGCGCGAGCTGCTGGAGGCGTACGAGTTTCCGGGGGAGGAGGTGCCGGTGATCCGGGGTTCGGCGCTGAAGGCGCTCAACGGGGACCCGGAGGCCGAGCAGCAGATCCTGGCGCTGATGAACGCGGTCGACGAGTACATTCCGACGCCGGAGCGCGACATCGACAAGCCGTTTTTGATGCCGATCGAGGACGTGTTCTCGATCACGGGTCGCGGGACGGTTGTCACGGGCCGGATCGAGCGGGGCGTGATCAAGGTGGGCGAGCCGGTGGAGATCATCGGGATGCAGGAGGAGAAGCTGAGCTCGACCGTGACGGGGGTGGAGATGTTCCGGAAGCTGCTCGACCAGGGGCAGGCCGGGGACAACGTGGGTTTGCTCTTGCGCGGGATCGACAAGGACGAGGTCGAGCGGGGGATGGTCGTGTGCAAGCCGGGTTCGGTGACGCCGCACCGGGAGTTTGAGTGCGAGGTGTACGTGCTCTCGAAGGAGGAGGGGGGCCGCCACACGCCGTTTTTCCAGGGCTACCGTCCGCAGTTTTACTTCCGGACGACGGACGTGACGGGGGACATTCTCCTGCCCGAGGGAGTGGAGATGGTCATGCCGGGGGACAACACGCGCTTCAAGGTGAAGCTGATCGTGCCGGTGGCGATGGAGGAAGGGCTGCGCTTCGCCATCCGTGAGGGCGGGCGCACCGTCGGGGCCGGCGTCGTCACCAAAATCCTGGACTGAGTCGAAGTTCCGGGGCGCGGTGCCCTGGAATTTTACGGGCGTAGCTCAATTGGCAGAGCAGCGGTCTCCAAAACCGCAGGCTGCAGGTTCGAGTCCTGCCGCCCGTGCTGCATGCTGACATAGCGAGGTGAACGGAATGAACAAGGTCAAGGCGTACCTGGAAGAGGTCGTCAAAGAGATGCGGAAGGTGAGCTGGCCGGCCCGGCGCGAGCTGATTAGCAACACGGGGATCACGCTGCTGGCCACGCTCGTCATCTCCCTGTTCATCTTTGCCGTCGACCGGGTGATCAGCCAGGTGCTTGAATTTATTTACCGGTAGCGGGAGGCGGCTCCGCCGGGCGAATGGGATGGCCATGCAGAAGACAGAGAACATCCGAAAGTGGTACGTGCTGCGCACCTTCTCAGGACATGAGAAGAAGGTGAAGGCCTATCTGGAGCGGGAAATCGAGCGGCTGGGCCTGCAGGATAAGATCACCGACATCATGATCCCGACGGAGACGGTCTTCGAGATGCGCGGCGGCAAGAAGCGGACGCGCGAGAAAACCTTTTTCCCCGGTTACGTCTTGCTTCACTGTGTGCTGGACAACGAGTTGCAGCACGTGATCTCGAACGTGCCCTCGGTCGTCGGTTTTCTGACCACCGGCGATCAGCCCACCCCGCTGCGCCCGGACGAGGTCAACCGCATCCTGGGCAAGGTGGACGAAGCGCGGGAGATGGGGGAGCAGCCCGAAATCCCCTTCAAGCCGGGCGATGCCGTCAAGGTGGTCGATGGGCCGTTCAACAACTTCACCGGCTTCGTCGAGGAAGTCTATCCGGACAAGATGAAGGTCAAGGTGATGGTCTCCATCTTTGGCCGCAAGACCCCTCTAGAGCTCGACTATCTCCAGGTGGAGCACGAGGAGTAGCGCTCCCCGGATGAAGCTTGCGTGGATGCGGAACCCCGGTCCGCGGCGGGGCATAGAACGCGGCCCTTTCATCTGTACACACCGTAACCCTGAGGCGGGAGCCTGCCCCCGGCGGGCGTTCGAACCGCATACGAACCCATGGCAAAGAAGGTAGAAGGTTACATCAAGTTGCAGGTCAAGGCGGGCCAGGCGAACCCGGCACCGCCCATCGGCCCGGCGCTCGGGCAGCATGGCGTCAACATCATGGAGTTCTGCAAGCAGTTCAACGCTGCGACGCAGGACCGGATGGGCCTCCTGCTGCCCGTCGTGATCACCGTCTACACCGACAAGTCTTTTTCTTTCATCGTCAAGAGCCCGCCGGCGGCGGTGCTGTTGAAGAAGGCGGCCGGCATCGAATCCGGCGCGGCGGACCCGCTGCGCGAGCGGGTCGGAACCGTCACCTGGGAGCAGTGCCGGGAGATCGCCCGGCAGAAGATGAACGACCTGAACGCCTACGACCTGGACAAGGCGGCCTCGATGATCGCCGGCACGGCCCGTTCGATGGGGATCAAGGTCGAAGGGCGCCCGGAAAGCGTCTGACGGGGGGCCGGTCCGGGATCGCCCTCCTGTAGAAAGCCTCAACCGGCGGGAGCCTGCCCGGCAGCGGCGGGCGTTTGAACCGCACAGATCGCACCGATCATGGCAAAGAAAGGGAAACGTTACCGTAAGCTCAAGGAGTTGATCGCGCAGGTCGATGGGCCGATCGACCTGGGCAAAGGGGTGGAACTCATCAAACAGACCGCCTCGGCCCGTTTCAACGAGTCGGTTGACATCGACGTCCGGCTCGGGGTGGACCCGCGCCACGCCGATCAGATGGTGCGCGGCACGGCCGTCTTGCCGCACGGTACCGGCAAAGAGGTGCGCGTGCTCGTCCTGACCGACGAGGGCAAGCAGGCCGAGGCCCGGGAAGCCGGCGCCGACTACGTAGGGCTCGACGACTACATCGAAAAGATTCAGAAAGAAGGCTGGGTCGATTTCGACGTCGTGATTGCCTCGCCCGACGTGATGCCCAAGGTGGGACGTCTCGGGCGCATCCTCGGGCCGCGCGGCCTGATGCCCAACCCCAAGAGCGGTACCGTCACGATGGACATTGCGCAGGCCGTCAAGGAGGTCAAGGCCGGCAAGATCGATTTCCGCGTGGACAAGTTCGGCAACCTGCATACCGCCATCGGCAAGGCGTCCTTTGCGCCGGAGCAGTTGCGGGAGAACGCGGAGGCGTTCCTCCGGGAGGTGCTTCGCCTGCGTCCGGCTTCGGCCAAGGGGACCTACGTCCGCTCGATCACCCTTTCGACGACGATGGGGCCGGGCATCCATCTGGATCGCGGTGAAGTCCTGAACGCGTTACGCTAGTCATCCGCCGGGCGTGTGGCCGGGCGCCGGGGCCGGTGCCCGCGCAAAGCGCCGGGCGAAGCGAGGAAAGAGGCATGGCACTGACAAGAGAACAGAAGGCGGTGGCCGTCGAGGCCTTGCAGGAGAAGCTCCGGGCCACCCCCACCATCTACCTGACCGATTATGCGGGCCTGACCGTGGAGCAGGCCAACACCCTGCGCAACCGGTTCCGGGAAGCCGGCGTCGAGTTCCGGGTGATCAAGAACACGCTCCTGCGCCTGGCCATGGAGAAGGTGGGCGGCTACGAGGAGCTCTTCGACCACCTGCACGGTCCCACGGCGGTGGCCTTCAGCGAGGAGCCGGCCGCCCCGGCCCGCGTCATCAAGCGCTACCTCGAAGAAACCAGCCTGGAGCGACCCGCCCTGAAAGGGGCTTTCGTCGACGGCGCCGTCTTTCACGAGGATGCGCTGGAAGCCCTGGCGGCCCTCAAATCCAAGGATGAACTCATCGGGGACATCCTCGGGTTGCTGCTGGCCCCGATCACGAACGTCGTGGGAGGGCTCCAGGCGCAGGGCGGCAACCTCGTCGGGGCGCTCAAGACGATCGCCGAGCGTGGCGAGGCCTGAACGCATGCGGATTGTGGAAGGAGGCTTCCGGGCGTCCGTCTGCGATCCATCATCCCAAACCCACACCAACCCTTAATCGGCAACGCAGTCCCCGCGGGGACAGAGACCGTTGCAGGAAACGGAGGACATCATGGCAGACATCAAACAACTCGCGGAGCAGCTGGTCAACCTGACCATCAAAGAGGCCAACGAGCTGGCCAAACTGCTCGAAGAAGAGTACGGCATCAAGCCGGCGGCGGCCGCGGTGGCCGTGGCCGGTCCGGCCGGCGGCGACGGTGCCGCGGCGGCCGCCGAGGAGAAGACCGAGTTCGACGTGATCCTCACCGGCGTCGGGGACAAGAAGATCAACGTCATCAAGGAGGTGCGCGCCATCACCGGGCTGGGCCTGAAGGAGGCCAAGGACGTGGTGGAAGGCGTGCCGAGCCCGATCAAGGAGGGCGTCTCGAAGGAGGAGGCCGAACAGATCAAGGCCAAGCTCGAGGAGGCCGGTGCCACGGTCGAGATCAAGTGAGCGGGCCGCCTGCTTGCTCACAACGTCGCACAGCGAAGGCCGGCCCTGTCTGCGGGGACCGGCTTTCGCGGCTTATATCCGGCCACCCGCTTCGGAGACGGAGCCGGGCCTGAACAGCTTTCGGTGAAACAAGAGGATAGCGATGGCGTTCACTCCCCGATACGCCTTTCTCGATACCCGAACCTGATGCCCCTGTCGGCGTACGTTCGCCTCGCCTTCCCACTGCATCGCGTTACCAACCCACGGTATCCACTCAGCTTATGCAAAACGCCCATGGCCAGGCGGAACGACACAGTTTCGCCCGCATTCGCTCCGTTCAAGATTACCCGGACTTTCTCGAGGTTCAACTCCAATCCTTCCGTGACTTTGTACAAGACGACGTAGCGCCCGAAGAGCGCGAGGACATCGGCCTGCAGGCCGTCTTTCAGGAGCACTTCCCGATTCAGGACAGCCGCGAGCGCTACACGCTCGAGTTCATCCACTACACACTCGACGCGCCGAAGCATTCCGTCGAGGAGTGTATCGCGCAGGGGCTGACCTACTCGGTGCCGTTGAAGGCCAAGCTCCGGCTCTCGAGCAAGGAAGACGAAGACGAGGACGAGGCCGAGGAGGCCATCGAGCAGGAGGTGTACCTGGGCAACCTGCCGTTCATGACCGAGCGCGGCACGTTCGTCATCAACGGGGCCGAGCGCGTGGTCGTCTCGCAGCTGCACCGCAGCCCCGGCGTCTTCTTCGGCCAGAGCGTCCACCCCAACGGGACGGAGCTCTTCTCGGCCCGCGTCATTCCCTTCCGGGGGTCGTGGATCGAGTTCTCCACGGACGTCAGCGACGTCATGTGGGCCTACATCGACCGGAAGAAGAAGCTGCCCGTGACGACGCTGCTGCGGGCCCTCGGCTACTCCACCAACGCCGAGATCATCCAGCTCTTCGACCTGGCCGACGAGCACGACGTCCGGACCAAGAAGAGTTTCGAGAAGGTGATCGGGCGCCGGATCGCCACGTCGCTCACCGTCGAGCGGCAGGTGGAGCTCATCGATGAGGATACCGGCGAGGTGATCGAGGAACGCACCGAGCGCGAGGTCATCCTCCCGGCCGGCACCGAGCTGAAGGAAGAGCACTACGACACGCTCAAGGAGATGGGCGTCGAGGTCGTCTACCTGTTGCGGGAAGGACAGGAAGACGATGAGCTCGACCGGTCGACGCTGCTCAACACGCTCAAGCGGGACCCGACGCACTCGACCGAGGAGGCGCTCGCCTACCTGTACTTCCAGCTGCGCGGCACCGAGGCCCCCGACCTCGACACCGCCCGCGGGGTGCTCGAGCGCCTCTTCTTCAGCGAAAAACGCTACGACCTGGGCGAGGTCGGGCGCTACCGCATCAACAAGCGGCTCCGGATCGAGGAATCGCTCGAGACGCTGACGCTGACGCGCAACGACATCGTCGCCATCATCCGCGAGCTGATCCTGCTCAAGAACGGCAAGAGCACCGTCGACGACATCGACCACCTGGGCAACCGGCGCGTGCGCACCGTGGGGGAGCAGCTGGCGGCGCAGTTCTCGCTCGGGCTGGCCCGCATGGCCCGCACCATCAAGGAGCGGATGAACCTCCGCGACGCGGAGAACTTCACGCCACAGGACCTGGTCAACGCCCGCACCGTCTCGAGCGTCATCAACACGTTCTTCGGAACGAACCAGCTCAGCCAGTTCATGGACCAGACCAACCCGCTGGCCGAGCTGACGCACAAGCGCCGCATGAGCGCCCTGGGCCCCGGCGGGCTCACGCGCGAGCGGGCCGGCTTCGAGGTGCGTGACGTTCACTACACCCACTACGGTCGCCTCTGCCCCATCGAGACGCCGGAAGGGCCGAACATCGGCCTGATCTCGTCCCTGTGCGTGCATGCCCGCATCAACGACTTCGGCTTCATCGAGACGCCCTACCGCGTCGTGCGCAACGGCAGGGTGACCGACGAGATCCGGTACCTGACGGCCGAGGAGGAGGACAACGCCATGATCGCGCAGGCCAACGCGCCGATCGACGCGCAGGGCAACTTCCTCAACAAGTACGTCAAGTGCCGCTACAAGGGCGACTTCCCGATCGCGGAGCCGGAAGAGATCCAGTACATGGACATCAGCCCGAACCAGATCGTCTCGCCGGCGGCCAGCCTGATCCCGTTCCTGGAGCACGACGACGCCAACCGTGCGCTCATGGGCTCGAACATGCAGCGCCAGGCCGTGCCGCTGCTGCGGCCGGAGGCGCCCATCGTCGGCACCGGCCTCGAGGAACGGGTGGCCCTGGACTCCCGCGCCGTGCTCGTGGCTGAAGGCGACGGCGTCGTCGAATACGTCGACGCCACCCGCATCGTCATCCGCTATGACCAGGACGAGGAAGACGCCGAGCTGGCCTTCGAGGAGCCCGTCGTCACGTACCACCTGACCAAGTTCCGCCGGACGAACCAGGACACGAGCATCAACCAGAAGCCCATCGTCAGGGTCGGGCAGCGCGTCAGCAAGGGCACGCCGCTCACCGAAGGCTTCTCGACCGACAAGGGCGAGCTGGCCCTGGGCAAGAACGTGCTCGTGGCTTTCATGCCCTGGCGCGGCTACAACTTCGAGGACGCCATCGTCATCTCGGAGCGCCTCGTGGCCGAGGACGTCTACACCTCGGTGCATATCGAGGAGTTCGAACTGCAGGTGCGCGACACCAAGCGCGGCGAGGAGGAACTCACACGGGAGATCCCGAACGTCTCCGAGGAGGCCACGAAAGACCTCGACGAGCGCGGCATCATCCGCGTCGGCGCCGAGGTGAAGGCCGGCGACATCATCGTCGGCAAGATCACGCCGAAGGGCGAGACCGACCCGACCCCCGAGGAGAAACTGCTCCGCGCCATCTTCGGCGACAAGGCCGGCGACGTCAAGGACGCCTCGCTGAAGGCGCCGCCGGGCATGAAGGGCGTCGTCATCGACACGAAGCTCTTCAGCCGCCGCCGCCTCGACCCGGCCTCGAAGAAGCTGGAGCAGGAACGCCTGGCCGAGATCGACGAGCACTTCGAGAAGAGCGTCGCCGACCTCAACCGCAAGTTCTGGGAACGTTTCTTCCGGCTGGTGGAAGGCCGGACGGCGGCCTACGTGGAGGACCGCGAGGGCAACGTGCTCGTCTCCGAAGGGGCCAAGATCACGAAGGAGGCCTTCGACGGCATCACCCCGAACCGCCTCAACGGCCGCATCGACTACACCGACGACCCGGATGTCAACCGGAAGGTCCGCAAGCTCTTCCGCAACTACGAACGGCTCTACCGCCGGATCGAGGGCGAGGCCAAGCGAGAGAAGCACCAGGTGCAGATGGGCGACGAACTGCCCCCCGGCATCGTGCAGCTCGCCAAGGTCTACATCGCCCGCAAGCGCAAGATCCAGGTGGGGGACAAGATGGCCGGACGCCACGGCAACAAGGGTGTCGTGGCCAAGATCGTCCCCGTCGAGGACATGCCGTTCCTGGAGGACGGCACCCCGGTGGACATCGTGCTCAACCCGCTGGGCGTGCCCAGTCGTATGAACCTGGGCCAGATCTACGAGACGCTCCTGGGCTGGGCCGGCAAGAAGCTCGGGGTCAAGTTCGCCACCCCCATCTTCGACGGCGCCACGCTCGACGACGTCGCCGAGTGGATGGAGAAAGCCGGCCTGCCCGCGGACGGCCGGACGCAGCTCTACGACGGGCGCACCGGCGAGCCGTTCGACCAGAAGACGACCGTCGGCTACATCTACATGCTCAAGCTCAGCCACCTGGTCGAGGACAAGATCCACGCCCGCTCGATCGGCCCCTACAGCCTCATCACGCAGCAGCCGCTCGGCGGGAAGGCCCAGTTCGGCGGCCAGCGCCTGGGCGAGATGGAGGTGTGGGCCCTCTATGCCTACGGTGCCGCGCACACGCTGCAGGAGATGCTCACCTACAAGTCGGACGATGTGCAGGGCCGCTCCAAGGCCTATGAGGCCATCGTCAAGGGGGAGAACATGCCGGAAGCCGGAACGCCGGAAAGCTTCAACGTGCTCGTGCGCGAGCTGCAGGGCCTCGGTCTCGAGGTGAAACTCGACTAATTGCGGAATGCGGAATGCGGGAGGCGGGGCGGCCCGGGGTCGCGCCGCCTCCCGACGACCCCATCCGAAATCCGAAATCCGAAATCCGCAATCGATCATGCCTTACGGAAAGACCCAGAAGATCAAGAAGAACTTCAGCAGCATCACCATCAGCCTGGCTTCTCCGGAGAGCATTCTGGAGCGGTCCTACGGCGAGGTGCTCAAGCCCGAAACGATCAACTACCGGTCGTTCAAGCCGGAGAAGGACGGGCTGTTCTGCGAGAAGATCTTCGGCCCGGTCAAGGACTGGGAGTGCCATTGCGGCAAATACAAGCGCATCCGGTACAAGGGGATCATCTGTGACCGGTGCGGCGTCGAGGTGACGCAGAAGGCCGTGCGGCGCGAGCGCATGGGGCACATCACGCTCAGCGTCCCCGTCGTCCACATCTGGTACTTCAAGACGCTGCCGAACAAGATCGGGCACCTGCTCGGGCTGCGCTCGAAGGACCTCGAAAAGATCATCTACTACGAGAACTACGTCGTCATCCAGCCCGGCGAGGCGGCCAAGCTGGGGGTCGAGCCCGGGCAGCTCCTCTCCGAGGACGAATATTTCAACATCCTCTACCAGATCCGGGAGGACAACAACCGCCTGGACGACGACGACCCGGAGAAGTTCGTCGCCAAGATCGGGGGCGAGGCCATCGAGATGATGCTCAAACGGCTGGACCTGAACCGGCTCTCGCAGGAGCTGCGCTTTCAGGTCAAGACCGAGACGAGCCAGCAGCGCAAGAGCGAGGCCCTGAAACGCCTGGCCGTGGTGGAGGCGTTCCGGGAGGCCAACCGGAAGATGGAAAACCGGCCGGAGTGGATGGTCATGCGGGTCATCCCGGTCATCCCGCCGGAGCTGCGCCCGCTCGTCCCGCTCGAAGGCGGCCGCTTCGCCACGAGCGACCTGAACGACCTCTACCGCCGCGTCATCATCCGCAACAACCGCCTCAAGCGGCTCATCGACATCAAGGCGCCCGAGGTCATCCTGCGCAACGAGAAGCGCATGCTGCAGGAGGCCGTCGATTCCCTCTTCGACAACAGCCGGAAGGCCAACGCCGTCCGCTCGGACTCGAACCGCGCCCTCAAGAGCCTCAGCGACATGCTCAAGGGCAAGCAGGGGCGGTTCCGGCAGAACCTGCTCGGCAAGCGCGTCGACTACTCGGGCCGCAGTGTGATCGTCGTCGGGCCGGAGCTGGAACTGCACCAGTGCGGGCTGCCGAAGGAGATGGCCGTCGAGCTGTTCAAGCCGTTCATCATCCGCAAGCTCATCGAGCGCGGCATCGTCAAGACGGTCAAGAGTGCCAAAAAGGTGGTCGACCGCCGCACGGCCGACGTGTGGGACATCCTGGAGAAGGTGATCGAGGGACGGCCGGTGCTGCTGAACCGTGCCCCGACGCTGCACCGCCTGGGCATCCAGGCCTTCCAGCCGGTGCTCATCGAAGGGAAGGCCATCCAGCTGCACCCGCTCGTCTGTACGGCCTTCAACGCCGACTTCGACGGCGACCAGATGGCCGTGCACGTGCCGTTGAGCCATGATGCCTGCCTGGAGGCGCTGGTGCTGATGCTCTCGAGCCACAACATCCTGAGCCCGGCCCACGGCGGTCCCATCGCCGTGCCGACGCAGGACATGGTGCTCGGCCTCTACTACATGACCAAGGCGCGCGCGGGGGTCAAGGGAGAAGGGATGGCCTTTAGCAGCACGACCGAAGTGCGCCAGGCCTACGATCAGAAGGTGGTGGACCTGCACGCCCGCATCCGGGTACGCCTCGACGGGGAGGGACTCATCGACACCACCGTCGGGCGGGTGCTCTTCAACGAGGTCGTGCCCGAGGGCGTCGGCTTCATCAACGAGGTGCTCACCAAGAAGAACCTCCGCACGATCATCGGGCGGGTGCTCAAGGCCACCGGCTTCCCGCAGACGGCCCGCTTCCTGGATGCCATCAAGGAGCTCGGCTTCGAGATGGCCACCACGGCCGGCCTCACCTTCTCGCTTTCGGACATCGTCGTGCCCGAGGCAAAGGAGAAGCTCATCGCCGAGGCCAACCAGGAGGTGGAGAAGGCCCGGCAGAATTACGCCATGGGCTTCATCACGGAGAACGAGCGCTACAACCAGGTCATCGACATCTGGACGCGCACGAACAACCGTGTCTCGGAGGTGCTCTTCGAAGCCCTGAAAAACGACCGGGACGGCTTCAACGCCATCTACATGATGGCCGATTCGGGCGCCCGAGGGTCGAAGGAGCAGATCCGCCAGCTCGGCGGCATGCGCGGCCTGATGGCCAAGCCCCAGAAGAGCCTCGTCGGCTCGGCCGGCGAGATCATCGAGAACCCGATCATCTCGAACTTCAAGGAAGGCCTCTCCGTGCTCGAGTACTTCATCTCGACGCACGGCGCCCGCAAGGGCCTGGCCGACACCGCGCTGAAGACCGCCGACGCCGGCTACCTGACGCGCCGCCTCGTCGATGTGGCGCAGGATGTGGTCGTCACGCAGCACGATTGCGGCACGCTGCGCGGCATCCGCATCTCGGCCCTGAAGGACAACGAGGACATCGTCGAGCCGCTGGCGGACCGCATCCTGGGCCGCGTGTCGGTGCACGACGTCATCGACCCGCTCAACGGCGAACTCATCGTGTCGGCCAATGAGCTGATCGACGAAGAGAAGGCCCGCCGGATTTCGGAGACCTCCATCGAAGAGGTCGAGATCCGCTCGGCGCTCACGTGCGAGAGCCGCCGGGGCATCTGCGCGCTCTGCTACGGGCGCAACCTGGCCACGGGTCGCCTGGTGGAGGTCGGCGAGGCCGTCGGGGTCGTCGCGGCCCAGTCCATCGGTGAGCCGGGCACGCAGCTGACGCTCCGCACCTTCCACATCGGCGGGGCGGCCAGCCGCATCTCGGCCGAAAGCACGATCAAGTCGAAGTTCGCCGGCAAGGTGGTTTTCGAAAACCTGCGCATCGTCGACTTCGACGACGGCGAGCGGCAGCGCGACGTGGTGCTCTCGCGCCAGGGAGAGGTCAAGATCGTGGACCCCGAGGACGGGCGGCAGCTCGTCGCCTACGTCATCCCCTACGGGGCCGAGGTGCTCGTCGAAGACGGGCAGATGGTGGAAAAGGACACCGTGCTGGCCTCGTGGGACCCCTACAACAGTGTCATCCTCTCGGAGGTCTCCGGTACGGTCACCTTCCAGGACATCATCGAAGGCACCACCTACCGCGAAGAGTCGGACGAGCAGACCGGCTACCGCGAGAAGGTGATCATCGAGAGCCGCGAGCGTAACCTGACGCCCGCGATCCTGATCGACACGGGCGAGGCCCTGCGCGAATACCCGCTGCCGGTACGCGCACGCCTCCAGGTGGACGAAGGCGACACGGTGCAGGCCGGCCAGATCCTGGCCAAGATCCCGCGCCAGACCGCCAAGACGCGCGACATCACCGGCGGCCTGCCGCGCGTGACGGAACTCTTCGAAGCCCGCACCCCGAACGACCCCGCCGTCGTCAGCGAGATCGACGGCGTCGTCAGCTTCGGCGGGCGTAAGCGCGGGGCGCAGGAGGTGATCGTCACCAGCCGGGACGGAAGCGAGCAGCGCAGCTATCTCGTCCCGCTCTCGAAGCACCTGCTCGTACACGAGAACGACTTCGTCCGCGCCGGCGACCCGCTCTCCGACGGGCAGATCTCGCCCCAGGACATCCTCTCCATCCTCGGCCCGCGGGCCGTGCAGGAGTACCTCGTCAACGAGATCCAGGAAGTCTACCGCCTCCAGGGCGTGACCATCAACGACAAGCACATCGAGGTGATCGTCCGCCAGATGATGCAAAAGGTGAAGGTCGTCGACCCGGGCGATACCAGCCTGCTCGAAGAGGACTACGTGGACCGGTTCGTCCTCGAAGAACTCAATGACAACCTCTACGACAAGTTCGTCGTCACCGATCCGGGGGATTCCGAACTGCAGATCGGAGAGATCGTGGACCGGCGCCGCCTGCGCGAGGTCAACTCCGAGATGAAACGGCGCGACATGAAGCCGGTGCTCGTGCGCGAGACGCAGCCCGCCGTGGCCGACCCCATCCTGCTCGGCATCACGCAGGCCGCCCTCTCGACCGACTCCTTCATCTCGGCCGCCTCCTTCCAGGAGACGACGAAGGTGCTCACCGACGCGGCGATCCATGCCAAGACGGACCCGCTGTTCGGGCTCAAGGAGAACGTCATCGTCGGCCATCTCATTCCGGCCGGCACGGGCCAGCGGCGCTTCCGCGACCTGGTCGTCGGCTCGAAGAAAGAGCTGGCCGAGATCCAGGCCGCCGGCGATGGATCCGGCGAGGCCACCGACGGCAAACAGCCCGCAGAGACGGTCCGGACGTCCTCCTGAGACGACGCCCCGCTCGGTCAACCGGACCCGGTCCCCGGAAGGGGGCCGGGTCTTTTTTCGTACCGGTTTCACCGGGCAGACTGGCACGGGGTTGGCAACGGGCAAGACGCGCAACCATCCTCTCCCCGGCGATGTGAGACGTTTCACCAATCGGAGAAAGGTTATGCAAGGCAAGTCGATGATGCCCGTATGGCTGACGGTTGTGTCGGCGTTGTTCGTGGGGGCGTGCGCGTCGGCCCAGCCGGTGGCCCATCATCCGCATCGTGTGGATCGGGTCGTGGTGGTACATGCGCATCCGGGACCTGATCATGTGGTCATCGTCCGGAAAAAGCCGCCGAAGCCGCGCCGGGAAAAGTACCGTCATCGTCCTTCCCCGCGTCATGTCTGGATTCCGGGGTACTGGGCGTGGCATCGGGGCCGGTACGTGTGGAAGCACGGATACTGGGCGCTTCCGCCCCGTCCCGGGGCCGTCTGGGTGGCCACGCACTGGGCACCCTATCGCGACGGATGGGTCTTCGTGGCCGGGTACTGGCGCTGAGGTACACCTTCCCCCCGCAAGCGCAGACCCCGGTGTGCCGGCAGGGCCACCGGGGTTTTTGCATGTTTGACCCGGAAAAGACGATGAACTGTCCACTATAGAATACAATGTGCGGTCCGGTGAGGGATCCGGGGGGTGAGGGGTTTCGCTCCGGCGCGGCGGCCCGGGGTTTGCAGGGGGCTTCGGCAGACGCATCCGACCGGACCGGGACCTTTTCCCGCGAGCGGGTCATCATCAAACGAAGGGAGGAACCCATGAAAACAGGACGTACGATCGGGCTGGCGCTGATGCTGGTGCTGGCCGGGTGCAACATCGAGACCGTCGGGCCGGAAGGGCCGCCGGGACCGCCCGGCAACGCCAACGTTTTTACGCTCACCTTCACCTTCTCGATGGCCGATGCCGTCTTCAACGGGCCCGTTGCCTCGGTGCAGTACGAGGTGCCGGCCATCACCCGCTCGGTCGTCGACGAAGGGGCCGTGCTGCTCTTTTTCCGCGAACAGGGAACCTGGACGGCCATGCCCTACACTTTTGCCGTGGAATCTCCGGACCTGCCGGCCGTGGATTACACGATCTCGCTCGGCTTCGGCTATGACGTGCAGTTCCTGGAGGTCTTCTACGAGGCCTCGACGGAGGCTGCCCCGCTCGAAGACCAGCCGGACCGGCTCATGAAGGCGGTCGTCATCGACGGCTTCCCGGCCGGCAAAGCCCCCGTCGACCTGACGGACTATGAGGCCGTTCGCCGGTATTTCGGGCTGCCGGATTGAGGGGCGGGCTGCCGGAACAAGATGTGGAAAACTTCTCCCGGCGGATACTTTAAGAATGAAGGCCGTTGTCGATACTGTCGGAGCCACGTTAAGGTTGTTGTACCCGCAGGAAGGAGAACCTTCATGGACCGTTCAAGGCCCGAGAGCATGAGCCAGACGAAACGTGCCAACACCCCGCACATGCGGCAGGTCATTGCGGCTTTCTGCCGCACGGCCGTCGAAGATTACCGGCGGGCCGGCTGCCCCTTCGGGGCCGATGTCGACGGGATGCTGATCTGGTTCGAGTTCGGCCAGCACACCACCGGAAACTGATCGGCGCCTTGGATGGCCTGCAGGGCCTCGGGGCATCCAGCCTTTCGAAGCCTGTTGCTGCCCGCACAGGGGAGAAGGTTCCGGGACATTCCATCCCCGGGGCCTTCTCCCGTTATACCCGTTGCCGGGGCATGACGCGCCCGCGGCCGCGTTCAGATGACATGGCGAAAGCGTTGCCGGGAAGCCGGCGGCCGGGCTTCAGCGGACGTGCAGCAGGGGGCGGGAGGTTTGGCCGTTCGGGGTGCGCAGGTACACCATGTAGAGGCCGGACGGGCGCCCGGCGGCGTCGAAGTCGACGCGGTGAAAACCGGCCGGTAGGGGCCGGTCTACCAGCCGGGCCACCTCACGCCCGTAGGTGTCGTAGACGGCCAGCCGTACGGCCCCGGTCCGGGCCAGGGTGAAGGAGAGCGTCGTGCGGTCACGGAACGGGTGGGGGGCGGCGGTCAGGGCCGGGCCGTCTGGCACGCCGGGGATCGGCCGCGTCGTGGTGGCACGTGCGAAGTCGAACCGGGCGACGACGGGCAGGTGGTCCGACGTGGTGACGGTGTAGCTGCCGAGGGCGTCGAGCAGCGCCTCGTACCGTTCGGCCGAGCCCGGGACGTAGTGCGGCACCAGTTCGTCCGTGATCAGGATGTGATCGATCGTGGAGCCGGCCGCACAGGTGCTGCTGCTGCAAAAGGTGGCCTGGCCGGCCGCTTCCAGCGCGAGCGTGGGAAAGAAGTAATCGTCGGGGTCCTGGACGAAGTTGTCGTACGGGGAAGGCCGGCCCGGTGTGATCGAGTTGAGCAGCTCGTCGTTGAAGTCGCCCAGGACGATGACGGGAACGCCGGGGAGCAGGAAGTCGAGGCGGTTCTTGAGCCGTTGCGAGGCCTGGAGCCGCCGCTCGTAGGAAGCGAGGTCGCTGAAGGCCTTCATGTGGACGGTGATGAAGGTAACCGTGAGCGTCGTATCGCCCAGGGTGATGTCGGCTTCCAGTTGCAGCGGCGGGCGTCCGGCGAAGTCGGAGGCGAAGTCCGTCAGGATGTGGCCGTAGTTGCGGGGGCGAAGGAGGCCGGTTTTGTAGATGAAGCCGATGCGCTGGGTGCCGGATTCGGTGGCGAGCAGGCCGGCGTAGGTACTGCCCAGGCCGGCCAGCAGGGCATCGAAGTCGTCCGGGTCGGCGATTTCCTGCACGGCCCACAGGTCGACGGCCGCCTGTTCGATGACGGCCTGCACGTTGGCAAGCTGGAGGGGGTCGTCCGACGGGCCGTTTTGCGGGTCACCGAACCATTCGATGTTCCACGTGGCGACGTCGAACGTAGCGTCGGTCCCCTTCGGGGGGACGGACTGGGCGTGCAGCGGGCCGGCCGGGAGCCCGGTGAGCACGAGGCATCCGAGGAAAAAGACCAGGCGCCGTGGGTTCATGTGTTCAACCGTCAACCCGCCGTTTCCGGGGGGGTGTCTCATTCGAAATCCGTGTTCAGGCGGAAGCGTGCGATGCGGTTGTTGCCGCGGTCGGCCACGTAGACGATGCGGTCGAAGTAGCCGACGCCCATGGGGTCGCGAAACTGCCGGGCGCCGTCGCCCGTGCCGCCGAAGGAGACGACGACGGGGCGGGTGGAGGTGGCCCCGGGCGGGGGGGCTACGCCCTCGATCCCCTGTGCGGTGAAGACGAACAGGCTGTCCTTGCCGGCATCGGTCACGAAGAGGTAATTGGTGCCGTCGGCGGCGAACGTCAGGTCCGTCGGGTTCTCGAAGCGGAACTCGTCGTAGAGGAAGCCGTCGCCCCGGTCGGGGTTGGCCGCTACCTGGAGTTTTTCGGTGTCGGGGCGATACTCGGTGCCGTCGGGCGTCTCGACGGCGCGGATCGACAGGACGGCGAAACGCAGGCTGTCCCGTGTGGCGGGGTTCTCCGGGGTTTCGCCGTCGGGGTAGGGGGACTGGGCGATGAGGAAGTGTTTTTCGTTCGGGAAGAAGGCGCGCTGCGGCGGCTGCACGAACGTCATGACGTCGGCCGGATGGATGGCGCTGCGCAGGCTGGGCTGGGTGGGGTTGAGCGCGATGATGGCCTGCACGTTGATCCCGTCGGTGTTGAACTCGAGGACCGTATTGTGGGGCAGGATGACGGAGGTGCGGTCGTTGACCGGCCCGCGCCGGGCCACGTAGATGTTGTTGTTCGGCAGCACGGCGACGCCGGTGAAGGCTACCTGCTCGTCGGTGTCCAGCGGGTCGGGGCGGTTGAACCGGCGCGAGTCGTCGTCGAAGGGGTGCCAGATGAGGTCCACCAGCACCGGGGTGCCGGTGGAGAGGCCGTCGTAGTGGAGGACGACGGGCAGGTTCCAGGTGCGTCCGTTGACGGTCGTGTCTCGCCGGGCCGTCACGTAGACGTGGAGCCGGCGGTCCTGCGTCACGGAGGTGGCACCACCGGCGATGGGCACGAAGACGGCGGGGCGCCCGGCCCGGTCGAGCACGTGCAGCCCCCGGGCATCGGTCACGTAGATGAACTCGTCATAGCCGACGTACACGTCCGTGGGGGCTTCGAGCGGGTTTCCGTCGCCGCCCCGCGTGAAGAAGGGGAACAGCGGCACGTATTCGACCTCATTGATCAGGCCGGGCTCCGAGCGCCCGGCCTCGAAGATCTCGCGGGTGGTCTCGTCCGACTTCGAGCCCAGCAGGTCGTCACAGCCGGCTAGGGCGAGCGTCAGCAGCAGGATCGTCCAGGAACGCATCGCGTGGCCGGGAAGCATCGGGTTTCTATGCATACGTCAGCCTTTCAGGTTCAGCCCGATCCGGTGGACGGTACCCAGGCGTTCGAGCCGGTTGAAGCCGTAGTCGAAGCGGAGGTCCGGGCCGAGGTAGGGGATGTGCAGGCCCAGGCCCAGGCTCGGGAGGGTGAACTCCTCGACCCCGAAGCGGTAGCCCGCCCGCAGGGTCAGCGTCTCGTGCCAGACGTATTCGAGCCCGACGTTCCACGTTTCGGCGTTGTCGTTGGGGTTGTTCAGCTGGGCCGAGACGAACAGGTCGTTCCGGGCATCCCGGTGCAGCAGGTTGTAGGTGGCCCCGAAGAGGAACGTCGTGGGCGGGGTGATCGCGGCGAAGTCGGTTTCGATCACCTCGGACGGGTTGCCGATGACGGTGCGTCGCAGGCGGCCGCCGGGTCGGCCGTCGAAGCCGAAGTTGCGGATCGCGACGGCCATCTGGGCCCCCGTGTCGCCGATGCGGTAGAAGATGCCGAGGTCGAAGACGAGGGTCGAGGTGGTCAGTCCCGCCACGCTTTCCCGCACGTATTTGCCGGTGACGCCGTAGCTGAACAGGTCGGTCAGGCGCTGGGCGAGGGTCAGCCCGGCCGCCAGGTCGAAGAAGCGGAACCGCTCGCCCGTGCCGAAGGGCTGAAACTCGGTCGTCACGTCCATCTCGCCGGAATCCATCGTCTGCAGGCTGGCGCCGAGGGTCAGGCCGGTACCGCGCAGGGGGTACGCGACGGCCAGGAAGTCGAGCGTCACGCCGGCAAAGTAGGCGGTGTGGTGCAGCCCCACGTGGAGGCCGTCGAACTGGGCGGCCAGGGCCGGGTTCCAGAAGAGGGCGCCGGCATCGAAGGCGCTGGCCACGACGGTTTCGCCGAGGGCCGCCCCCCGGGCGTCGGCGGCGATTTTGAGGAACTGGAAGCCGGAGGTTCCCGCCCGGTCGCCGCCGAAGGAGGGCAGCACCTGCGCGGAGGCGGACGCCGGCAGCAGGAAGATCGCAAGCCCCAGCACGAGGCGGAGAACGTGCTGCCGGGGAGGGCGGGGCGACGGGTGGCCCCTTCTTTTTTCTTCCCGTCGTTTTTGCATGAACGGAGGCATCAGATCGCTCTCATCAGTCTCAGAACCGGAAGGACACCCCCAGCATGATGTGCCGCTGGGGCAGGAAGCGGGCCGGGTTGAACGGCGGGAGGCCGCTCGTCTCCGGGTCCTCGTAGCGCGGGTCGCGCGTGCCGGCGGGCACGTCGAAGTCGGGGTTGTCGCGCAGTTGCGTGAAGTCGGTCGTTTCCGGATCGACGTCCGGGTAGGCCTTGCCCGTGACGGGGTTGATGATGACGCTGTTCTGCTGGTTGAACAGGTTCGTGATTTCGAGTGAGAAGACCAGGTCCGTTCCGGCGAGGGCGACGGAGCGCTGGAGGTTCAGGTCGAACCACCACCAGGGTTCGCCGACCTCGGAGAAGCGTTTCTCGGGGTCGGAGACGATCTCGTAGACGGGTCGCCAGTCGGCCTCGCCGGTGAACGGGTTGACCTCGCGGCCGCGGAAGACGGCCGGGGTGTAGCGCTGGCCGCTGCGGAAGGTGGAGGCGAGGTAGACACGGAAGCGGTTCAGGCCGGGGATGCCCAGCAGGGGGCGGTCCCGCTCGTGGGTGAACGTGACGCTGGCCTTCAGATCGAGGGGGCGATCCCAGGCCAGGGGCGTCTCGAAGGTGTTCTCGATGTCGCCGTTGGCGAGGAAGTCCTGCAGGGCGTCGTTGTTGGTGGAGCTGAGGCCGGTGGCGCGGGAGAAGGAGCCGGAGAGCTGTCCCTGGAACCAGTCGCCGATGCGTTTGAGGTAGCTCACCTCCACGCCGCGGACCCGGGCGAAGTCGCCGTTGACGCGGAAGGCGCGGGTCACGTCGCGCCCGGTGGGGTCCTTGACGACGACGTTTTCGACGGTGATGAAGTCGAACTTGTCCCGCCAGAAGAAGGTGAGGTTGAGCACATCGTTCTGGGAGAACTGGTTGCGCAGGCCGAGTTCGTAGGAGATGTCCACCTCGGGGTCGAGGTTCGGGTTGCCCAGGTCGGCGAAGAAGGAGCGGTCCTGGAAGAAGGGGTCGAGGCCGGTATAGACGAAGGTGGGATGGGGGAGTTTGGTCGAGTGGCCGTAGTTGAAAAAGAGGACGCGGTTTTCCTGGATGGGGAAGGAGACGCGCACCTTGGGCAGGAGGCGGAACTTGTAGCGCAGGCCGAGGAGCTTGACGGTTTCGTTCTTGTAAGCCTGGCGGACGCCGTCGAGGATGGGGGCGAGGGGGTCGTCGACGAGCCGGTCCACGTAGCGGCCGGGCGCCCAGTACTCGAAGCGGAGGCCGGCGTTGGCGATGAGCCCGCGGTAGCGCAGCTGGTAGGTGCCGAAGAGCGCGCCGCGCCGGGGGCGGACGCGCCAGATGTCGGCGCTTTCGCCGAGGCGTCCGGTGCGGGTTCCCTCGTCCCCGCCGATGGGGGCGCCCACCCAGGGGCGAATCACGTCGATCCACTGGTAGTCGTTGAACTTGGCCTCGAGGCCCACGTTGAGCCGGTTGTTCTTGTCGGTCGAGAAGCGGGTGTAGGTGGCGCGCAGGGTGATCTCCTCGGCGAAGTGGTCGTGGAAGCGCGTGGCGATGCCGCCGTTGTTGATCAGCCCGGGGCCGGGCAGGACGAAGAGGGCGTTCGGGTCGATGGGGTCCCCGTTTTCGTCGACGAAGAGGTTGGCGGGATAGGTGACGATGCTCTCGGGGTCGAGCTCGGTGCTGACGTTCTCCGGTCGCCAGCGGCGTCCGTTGGCGTCGGCGCGGAGCTTCGTGAAGAGGCGGCTCAGCTGCACGTCGTAGAAGGAGCGCTCGTTGAGGACGTGCGACCAGCGGGCGTAGGCGATGATGTTGTCGTGCGCGTACGTGTTGGCGTTGTCCGGCTGGAGGATGAAGGCATACTGGAAGCCCGGCTGGATGACGGCTTCGTTGCCCGTCACCTGGAGCATGCGGGTGTTCTGGTTGATGGTGAGCGAGCGCTGGTAGGAGGCCTGCACGCGCATGCCGGGCCGGAGGTCGTAGGTGAGCTTGGCCAGGCCGTTCCAGCGGTTGCCCGTGCGCGGGGAGAAGAAGTCGGTATCGACGAGGGAGGAGCGCACCTGGCGCGGGGTGGCCACGTGCCGGGTGAAGCCGTCCGAGAGCTGCACCTGCCCGGAGACGAAGAAGCGCAGCTTGCCCCGGACGATGGGGCCGCCCAGGTTGAACTCGTAGATTTCCTCGTTGAAGTTGGAGGCTGCCTCGTCGTTGAAGCCGAGGTGGTCGCGCTTGTGGGAGAAGAAGCCCGCGAAGGTGTCGCCGCCCGTCTGGGTCTCGACGGAGACGACGCCGCTGGTGGCGTCGCCCACTTCGGCGCCGAGGCCGCCGGTGGTCACTTCCACCTCGGAGAAGGCGTTCGAGCCGATGTCGAGGCCGAAGCCGGTGCCGGCCAGCGGGTCCTTGGCCGAGACACCGTCGACGATGAAGCCCGTCTCGTAGGCCCGCCCGCCCCGGATGTAGAGGCCCGTGGGGTCCTGGAGGACGCCGGCCTGCGTGGCGACGGCCTCCTGCACGTTGCGCAGCGGGGCGGCGTCGAGCTGGTCCCGGCCGATCGTGTACGCGCTGGTGGACTGCTCGACGTCCAGCAGGGGTTTCTCCCCGACGATAACGATCTCTTCTTCGGTCGAAAGGACGGCCTCCTGCAGCGTCACGTCGAGCGGGGTGGTCCGGCCGTCGCGCACCTGGATGCCGGTGAAGAGCTTCGTCTCGAAGCCGATGTAGGAGACTTTGACGGCATACTCGCCGGGCCGCAGGTTCTCGATGACGTAGCGCCCGTCGGCGTCGGTGGCGGCGCCGCTGGTGGTGCCCACCACGATCAGGTTGACGCCGATGAGCGGCTCGCCGGTGGCCGCGTCGCGCACGGTGCCGGCGATCCGGCCCTGGGCGAAGATCGGGACGGCAGCGAGGTGGAGCAGGAACAGGCAGGCGAGAAGGCGCATGGTCTGGCGTCGCGTCACAGGACTACGTGGGAAAGCAGGGCGTGTGCGGGGGCGTTCGTCCGCGGCTAGTGGCCGGGGAAGCCCAGGCTTTCGAGCATCAGGTGGATGGCCCGGCGGGGGGCTTCGGGATCGCCGTCGGCGCCGGCGAGCAGGGCCCCCCCCGTCTGTTCGTTGACCATGGGCAGGGCAAAGAGGCCCACCCGGCGGTCGGCGCTGAGCGAGGCGACGGTGTTCGGCCCGGGCCAGTCGCCCTGCCGGCCGTCCCGGGTGCGAAAGCGGTAGGCTCCCTCGTAGAGGGGGATGATGTTGACGCTCTCGGCGTCGTAGGGTAGCTCGTTGATGAAGAAGCGTTGTGCGACGAGGGGCGGCAGGGGTACGCCGGGGCCCGGTACCGGCTCGACCGGTGTGATGGCCGCACCGTTGCTCAACTCGAGCCGTCCGATCGAGTCGGGCAAGGCTGTCAGATCCCGGATGGGCAGCAACAGGATGGCCGCGTTCCCCAGGTTGTCTTCCGGGTTCGTCGGCAGGGTGATCGGGGTGTGGACCATCAGCTTGCCACCCTGCTCGAAGAAGGCATCCATGACGGAGGCTGCCAGCGGCAGGTTGTTGCCCTGAATGCGGTTGGTGGCGTTTGTGGTTACCCAGTAAATGTATTTGAACAGGAGGAGCGTTTCGCGGAGTGTGGGTTCAGCCTGCGGCGGCAGGGCATCGGAGCGTGGCGTATTGCCGGCCGAACCGGTGGCGAACGGCCGGGAGAGGTCCCAGGTATCGATGGGGGTGCCGGGGGGCAGGTAGTCCCGGAGGAGTGCCAGGTGATAGGCCTGCACGGTGGGTGCCGTCGCCTTGCGGTAGTCGTTTACGTAGAGCACCTCGCTCGTTGGCTTCTTGACGTACCAGGTGAAGCGCTGCAGGGTGCTGGTCGTGTCCGTCTGGTCGACGGCACGGAGGTAGAACGTGTTGTCTGCGTTGAGGTGCAGGCCCGGTACAGTGATGCCCGTGGGCTGGAATGCGAGGCCCGAGAAGACGCGGGCTTCCGAGGGAGATGGTCCCGGGTCGTTCCGGTCGAACGTCCCGACCAGGGTGATGAAGTCGATATCCGGAGGCAGGGCCACGAACGTCGTACTGTCGTTGAGGCTGATCTCGATGCGGTCGAGGTTGCCGGGGCCTTCAGGGTCGCTGGCCCGCCAGGCAAAGGAAAAGACGGTGAAGGTCGTGTCGGGTGGCAGGTCGAACGTGTTGAGGGAGATGGCCGGTGGGCTGTTCTGGATGGGAAAGACGGTGCGGGCGGGTGTCGGGTCCTTGAGCCCGTCGTTGTCGATGGCACGTACCTCGAACGTGACGTCGGCGATGCGTTCGCCGCGTGGAATGGGCAGGAGCACCAGGGAGTCCGTGCGCGTGGTGGTTGTCCATCCCTCTTCTGGATCGGGCCGGTCGCCCCGGGCAAAGAAGCGCAGTTCGTAGGCCGCCACAAAGCCGTCGGGATCGGTGCCGCTCCAGGAGACGAAGACGGTGCTCGTGAGCCGTTCGGCACCGGCCAGGTTGTCCACGAGGGAGGTGTCGCGGACGCTCAGGGTGGTCTCCGGCGGCTGGTTCTCGAAAGCGACTCCGCCGAAGTCGGCATCGCAACCGGCCGAGAGAACGAGCACGAGCGTGAGGAAAAGCGCTATGGTACAACGGAGGGGCACGGGGTGTGTTGGTGTTTGGGTGTGTGGGTGTTTGGATGGTTGGGTGTGTGGGTGTGTGGGTGTTTGGGTGTGGGGGTGTGGGAGTGGTCAATCGATTTCGGGTGCCGAATCGGGGGAATAGGGTACGGGTTCTTCGCGTAACCGGGCAGGGCCGCACCATGTGTCTCGGTGCTGCATCATGCCCACGAGACCGCTGGCGATGGCTTCGTACGTCGCGTCGAGTTTGCCGTGTTGTTCGGCAGACAGATAACCACAACGAAGGGCCATATCCAGCCAGCTCTGTGTTTCGGCCACTTCGGCGTCGGCGTCGGTCAGCTTGCTGACGAAATGGTTCGGGTATCTCCTTTTGCGCCATGCTTCAGCGATGTTGGCGCACACGGAGCGTGAGGAACGTCGGATCTGATCGGTCAGCGCATAGCGCTCTTCGACCGGCCAGGCCTTCGAGAGCACAAAGAGGTGCATCGAAGCCTCCAGCGCCTGCTGGTAAACCCGGAGTTCCCTGAAATGCCGAACCATCACACCGTATATGGTTTGCTTACAGCCTTCTCGTCCCCCATCTCCAACCACCCCCACACCCCACACACCTACTTCATCAACAACATCGTCCGGGTCATCACCTGCGAGCCGGCCGTGAGGCGGTAGACGTACATGCCACTGGCCAGGTCACGTGCGTCGAACGTGACGGTGAACGAGCCCGCCGGCTGCTCGCCGTTGACCAGGGTGGCGATGCGGCGCCCCAGCAGGTCGAAGACCTCCAGCGACACGCGACCCGTGCGAGCCAGCTCGTACCGGATCGTCGTCTGCAGGTTGAACGGGTTGGGGAAGTTCTGGTGCAGCGCGTACCGTGCAGGCAGCGTCTCGTCTTCCGTGGCCACATTGACCACGGTGCCGACGTCGGTAGCCAGGTCCTCCGGCTCCAGCTTGTAGTTGCCGAAGGTGTACCACCAGATACCCTGGATGAAATCATGGGTGTCGCCGACGTTGAAGAATTCGCCCGCGAAATTGTTCGTGAACGAGATGGCCTGAGAGGCATCATCGGCACGGACGGCGTTTTCGGCGGTGCCGTCCGAGGAGAAGGCCCATTCACCGAAAGGTCCGGCGGGGTCGTCCGGATTGACGCTCGTGATCGTCACATTGTCGAAGCGGAGCAGCATGCCCTCGTGCGCCTCCGCAATGTTCTCGTCCTGGAGCACGTCGGTCGTGACGGTCTTGTAGCCATAGAACGCGTTCGGTCCCGCCGTGATCAGTTCGAAGGTGATGTTCTCTAGGCGCGTCAGGCCGAAGCTTTCGGCGATGGTGGCGTTTGTGATGCGAATCTCGTCGCCACGTTTCAGGGTCGCCGCCAGGTCGCCCGAGGCCTGGATGGCGATGCCCGTCCAGGGGTTGAGATCGGCATCGTCCTGAACGGCGATCAGGCCGGAGAGGTCGGGTTGCGACTGCACGATGACCGTCAGGTCCATGTCGGTCGTCAGGCCGACGAAGGGGCTGTCGCCCGGGCCGCCGTCGATGGTCTCCTGGATGTCGGCGATCTCGTTGATCCCTTCGTAGAGGACCCGCGTTACCTGTACGGGCTCCGACGGGATGACGGCGCCGTCGGTATCGGTGACCTCGACGAAGTAGGTGACGAACGTCCCGTCAGGCTGTGTCGGGATCTCGCCGGTATAGGTGACGCCCCCATCCGTGCTGCTCATGGCGACGGTCTGGGTGCCGGTGGCCGCCGAGGTTTCATAGACCAGGTTGACGGCCGCAATATTGGCCGGGTCGCTGCTGAAAGTGACCGTGATCGGGATGGGGCTTTCACCCGGCACGCCGTCCGGCCCCGAGACGCTCTCGATGACCACTTTCGGTGCCGCCGTGATGACGAGGTCTTCATCCGCCCACGGCGTAATCTTCAGCATACCGGCCGGCGGCGCACCGATGGCGAAGGGGTCAAAGTCACTGCGCAGGAGCGCGAAACCCTGCACGGTGACGATAGCACCCGGCGGCGGGGCCTCGAAGTCCGTCTCGCGCTTGTCGAACGTATCCGGGTAGTTGTCCCGGTCGTTGCGATAGCGGAGGGAGATGTCATCATTCTGGATGATGACATTGTCGTCGATGAGGGCCCAGTTGGGGCGGTCGTCTGTGCGGTTGGGCGAGCGCCAGACGACCACATTCTCGATGCGTACGTACTGCTGGTTGAGGCTGTTGAAGTTGGCCCAGTTGGCCTGGATCTGGAACGCATCTCCGGAGCCCAGATTGCGGTTGATATCGCCGATGGTTACCGTGACCGGGTCCAGCAGGTCGGCCGGCAAGCCCAGGTCGGTGTAGAAGCCCAGCGGTTCGATCGTCTCCGGGGTGATCTGCAACGTGGTTCCGAAATAGGTGACGTCCCCGGTGATGGTGACGACGTCGCCCTTGAAGAGGCTGAGCGAACCGGTGGTCTGATAGTCACCGTCGACGATCTGGATGTCCATGCCGGCCGGGCCCAGCGACGCGGCCGAGGTGTCCCGGACGAAGTAATGAACCCGGCTCGGATTGACGCCGTCTCCGCCGATACTCGCAAGGCCGGACTTGTTCGGTTCGGCCAGCACGACGGCGGTGAAGCGCACTTTCTGCCCGTTGAGGGGCGAGCGGATATAGGTGGTGATGTCGTCAAAGGTCAGGTCGGTACCCCGGGCGAGTACCTGGTCGATGTTTTCCTGCGGGATGGCGTTGATCTCCCGCACGGTCACCTCCACGGGGTCCTGTGCGGCGGCCTCGCGGGCGAGGCCGAGCAGGAGAAACAGGGCGAAAAGAGTCGTAAAGGTTCGTCGCATGGCATGCTCCGTGTTGGGTTGAAAGGAAATCGTGTGGTGCGGGAGGCGACGCCCGGCGCCGGGCGCCCCGGTCGCACCACGAACCGGTGTTATTTGATGATGACGAACTTGCCGCGCTGGACCTCGCCCGTGTCGAGGTTCTTGACGGTAAACAGGTAAAGGCCGGGGGAAATATTCAGCCCGTTCTCGGAGAGGATGTCCCACGAGTGTTCGCCGCCGGGGAGCTGCCGGTTCTCGGCGCTGAAGTTGTCGTACCACCGGATGTCGCCCCGGTAGGTCCCGGCCTCGTGCCGCATCTCCTTGACGATTTCACCGGCCAGCGTGTACACACGGATCTCGGCGCGGGGGGGGAGATTGTAGAAGTTGAGCCGCCGGGTGCGGTTGGTGCCCCCGTCCCAGGCGGCGCCGGCGCGGTACGGGTTGGGATAGACGCCCACCCGGCGCGCGCCCTCCGGGTCCGGCGGGGTGCCGGGAAAGACGCGGGTGGCGTTGGCCGTGCGGGACGACTCGAACGACGGCAGCCCGGCGTCGGGGTCGCCTTCGTCGAAGGCGGTGACGATGAAGAGGTACTGCCAGCCGGCGAGCAGGTCCTCGGCTTCGAACCGGTACCAGTATTCGGTTGGATCGTCGGGGAACGTGACGGGCTCCTCGAGCGCGATCTCGTCGAAGCCGTTGTTGAAGCCGGTGCGGTTGCCGGGGCGGTCGTACTGGGCAATCAGGGTGGCGCGGTCCAGGATGTTGCCGGCGCGGTCGTCGCCGGGGTTGCTGCGGTAGATGCGGTAGCCTTCGAAGTCGAGCCGGCCGGTGACGGGATCACGCGACAGTTCAGCGGTGCGATCCCAGTACAGGACAACCTTCGCCTTCTGCCGTCCGGTGGCGGGGTCGATGTCGTTCTCGAAGGCGACGCGCACACGGGGGGCCGCCGGCGGCTCGGGGATGAGATAGCGGTCCAGCACCCCGTTGCCGTTGACGTCTTCGCCGGGGTCGAGCGTGCCGTTGAGGTTGTTGTCCTCGCCGGCATAGGTGCGCCGGGCCCAGGCGATGTTGTTGGCCAGCAGCGCCCGGCTCTCGGGGGTGTCGACGGGCTTGCCGGCCTGTCCCTGGAAGGCTTCCGGCTTGAGGGCGGCGACGACGGCGTAGGTCACCGTCAGCGTGTCCCCGGGAGCGACACGGGGGAAGGGGCCGATGGGGGTCAGCCCGATCCAGTTGCCGGCGGCGTTCTGCCCGTCGGTGCGCAGCCGCTCGAACCAGGCCGCCCGTGCCGCCTCGAAGTCGACCGGATTCGGGAAGGCGTCGGGGTTGGGGAAGGGGGTGGCCATGCGCCGGTAGCGTTCCTCGTCGGAAGCCGGGCGGGCGAGTTCGTCGAGGCCGCCCGAGAAAAGCCACCAGCGGGGGTTTACCTGCGGCCGGGGCAGGCCCTCGGCTGCGTAGGCCTCGGCCAGGGCGGGGTGGAAAAAGCGCTTCCGACCGGCCGTGGGGTCCGGCCATTCGGCCCCCAGGAAGACGATGGCGCCGTAGGTGTTGAGGGTCTCTTCATTGCCGCCGGCGTTGAAGGCGTAGGAGGCGTACAGGCTGTCGATGAACCCGTAGCCGCCCTTGTTGAAGAAAGCACTGCCGCTTTCGGTCGTCGTGTTGACGTTGCGCACGACCAGGTCGTGGTACATACCCACGTAGACGTTGTCCCAGGCCGCCTCGCTGATGTTGATGATCTTCCAGTTGAGGATGACGAAAAACTCGGTGAAAGGGAAGTTCCATGCGAACGTTTCCATCTCCACCTTCATGCCGAGCCGCCCCCGGGGGTCGGGCATCTGGATGGAGGTGCCCGGCAGCACGGCGGCCGTGTCGACGAAGGCGGCCAGGTAGTCCTGGTGGCTGACGGCGCTGCGGGTGAAGACCTCGGAGGTGGGCAGGGTGGATCGTTCGAGCAGCGGCGTCAGCTGGGCGAACTCGTAGCCGGTGGCGCCGGGCCGGTAACCACCGGCCGCCGTGACGGCTCCCGTGCGCACCGTGATCACCCCGTCGCTGCGGACGGCCCCTACCCAGAGCCCCGACTCGAACAGGTGCTCGACGCCCGAATCGAGCGGGTATTCCATCGACGGCGGGCCGGTGGGGTTGTTGCGCACGTTGGCCCGCCCGATGAAGCCCGCATTGGTCACCGTCAGCCCGAGGTTGCCCACATCCACCACTGCCTCCTCGAACGAGGCCGTCTGTGCACGACCGTGGAGCGGCAACAGGAACAGCAGGAGCAGGACCGGAACGGCAAGGTGCTTCATACGAAGAGGGTGAGGCCGGAAAGCTACGGAGGCAACCGATCCCGAAAGCAGGGATCTTACGGGAAAGCTCATAATATGCGGCTCGGGTAAATAAAAAGAAACGCCGGTGTGAAGTCCAGTCGAAAAGCCGGTACCGGCTCTGCCCCCGGGAAAGCAGACGCCCCGGGATCTTTCTGTGCCGGGCCGGGTCCTTGTAGCCCGATTCGGGTCCTTTTCTGGTGCTCTGGGCCAGGGCCTGCCATGTTCCACGTCTGTTCCTGCAAAGTGCTGCGCCGTGCCTGCCGGTATCTCGCCGTCGCGGTTCTGTTGCTGGCGGTGGGCCAGGGTGGGTGCGGGCCGGCGGGTGAACGACGCTCCGACGGGCCGCGCTACGAGGTGCGGCGCGAGGCCGGACCGGACGGCACCGGGCGCTACTACATGGGACGGGAGATCGCCCGGCCCCTCACCGACGCCGACGATGCCGGCTGGCTCGAACGTGCCGAGCGCGAATCGGTGGAGTTGCCGGACCGGCTCGTGGAAGCGCTCGGGCTCAAACCCACCGATATCGTGGCCGACGTCGGGGCCGGCACCGGCTACTTCACGTTTCGACTCGGCAAAAAAGTGCCCTACGGAAAGGTCTATGCCGTCGACATCGACCCGGCCATGCTGGACACCATCCGTACCCGCATGGCAGCACGCGGGGTACGCAACGTGATTCCCGTCCTCGGCGAACCCGACGACCCGCATCTGCCCGCCGGCACGATCGACATCGCGCTCATCGTGGCCGCCTATCACGAGTTTTCCCATCCGTACGAGATGATGCAGGCAATCGTGCGGGCCCTCAAGCCCGGTGGGCGCGTTGTCGTCGTCGAATACCGGGGCGAGGACGCCACGATCCCTCTGCCGTCCCTGCATCGCATGACCGAGGCGCAACTGCGCCGGGAGATGACGGCGGCCGGCCTGCGCTGGCGCGAAACCCGGGAGATCCTTCCCTGGCAACACTTCATGGTGTTCGAGAAGCCGCCGACCCCGGGAGAAACCGGTTCCGGCGGGATCGCACCGGGAAACCTCGAAACGGCACGGCGTTAACAGGGAAAGCCATTTTTTGCCCGGAAAAGCAGGAGGGAGAAGGGGCAGAGGACACCGGCATGATGATCATCGTGGTGCGGCCGGAAGCGGCCGCGTTTAGCCTCTCATTACGTTACAGTTATACTTATGAAAACCGATTCGCCCGGCGTGAAAACCGCGCACGTCTTGCTCGTAGAAGATAATGAAATGGATGTCGAGTTGACGTTGAATGCCTTCCGGGAGGTCGAACAGCGCAGCGCCGAGGCGCTGGGCGGCCGGCCCATCCGGTGCACCGTCTCCGTGGCGGGCAACGGGCAGGAAGCCCTCGACTACGTCTTTGGCCGTGGGGTCTACGCCGATCGGACCCGGTACCCCGTACCGGACCTGATCCTGCTGGACCTCAAGATGCCCGGGATCGACGGGTGTGAGGTGCTCCGGCAGATCAAGGAGGCCCCCGAGGCCCACCGCACCCCGGTCGTGATGTTGACTTCGTCGGAGGAGGAGGAAGACCGGATCCGCAGCTACCGCTACGGCGCCAACAGCTACCTGGTCAAACCCATGTCGTTCGACGCCTTCTCGCGCATGATCAGCACCGTCGTGACCTACTGGTGCGGCCACAACCTGCGACCGCCCGGCTAAAACCGACACAGACCGCCATGGATGCGGCGAGCATTTTTCTGGTAGACGATCATCCCATCGTGCGAGAAGGACTCTTCCGGCTCATCGACCGGGAGCCGGATCTGGGGGTCTGCGGGGAGGCGGAAGACGCGGCCGGCGCCCTCGACGGGCTGGCCCGCACCAGCCCGGACGTGGTGGTGGTCGACCTCTCCCTCAAAGGATCTTACCTTTACCCACAAATCAGGAGGGGTGAAAGACGAGCCAGGCGGAGGCGATATCGGTGAGACGTTGCCAGCCGCGCCAGAGCACAGTGACACCCGGAGGCCCATCGCTTTTGCGAGCCAGAAAGCCGCCCAGCCGGGCGATCCACAGGACCACCTGGCCCACCGTGGGCGGCCGGGCAGGCACCTGCTGCGTCTTGTGGTGGAAGGCATACAGAGCCCGCCACTCATGCTCGGCCAGCACCAGCGTGCAGGGCACATCAGGCGCATGACGGGCCACCAGGGTCATCCAGAAAAGACGCCAGGCTATGATGCTGAACAGGGCCAGATAGGGCATCAGACGCTCCACGCTGGCCAACTGGGCTTTTTCCACACGGCATCCCGATTTGAGCACCTTGTGATAGACCTCAATCTGCCAGCGCAGGCCGTACCACCGGATCCGCTCCACGGCGTCGGCAAAACGATGCACCGGCACCGTGCTCAAAAGAAGCCAGCACAAAGGCGGGTCCTCCGCGGGCGGGGCCTCCTCTTGCACCAGCACCGCATAGAGCGGCATATCGCCCATCTTTTTGCGCAGGTGCCGAGGGGCTTTCAAGCTCACAGGCGCAAAGCGCACCGTGACCGAGGCCTGGCGTTTCGGCTTCCCTTTGCGGGCGGGGACGAGCACCTGCAACTGCCCGCACGCCGCTTGCCGGCCCATCACCTCCCAGAGCCGCCCCACTTCGGGTGCACAGACGGAGCGGTTCTGGGCGGCTCGCACCAGCAGGTCGGTCTCCAGGGTGCGGGCCTGGTGAAAAAGCTCAAAAAGGTCGGACTCGCTGTCGCCGATGGTGATGAGCTGGGCCTCGGGGGGAACGACGGCCTGGGTCTGTTGCAGGGCCTGGAGCCACTTGGAACTTTCCTTCTCTTCGATGGGCAGCTTGCGTCGTTCGTCTGCGGTGCGCTGGTGCATCGTGGGGGGGCGCACCCAGATGGCCTGACCGGCCAATCCGAGCGGAAGGCCCTGCTCGGTCATGAGCAGGCTGGTGTGCATGACTATGCCGGACAGGTTCTGCTGCGCGGTGCCGATGGGTCCGAGCCCCTTTGTACTGGGATGATGGGTATAGTTCAGGTAGGTCGTATCCTGAATGGCAAAGAGCCGTTTGTGCCCCTGGGCCCGCTCCCGCGTACGGCGATAATGGGGCGCCCGGATCTTCTCGGCGGTCGTTTTGGCATTGTCGAAGAGCCGGTAGGCGGCCTTGGTGTCGGCCCAATCCGCACAGGCCTGATTGATCGACACCGAAGGCCTGGCCGCCAGTTTGGCGCCGGTGTCGAGCAGTCGCCGGTCCAGGCGCTTGTCGCCCAGCGCCATGTCGTGCAATTCATGCACAAGCCAGGTGGAGAGTTCATCGACCTCAGGGAGGTCTGGGATTGCTTCCGTATCCATCGGGGGGCTCCTCTTCAATGGCTTCGATGGGGTAAAAGGTTATTTGATCAGCATCCTTCTGCTAATCTCACGGCACTTGTGGGTAAAGGTAAGCTCAAAGGATCGAGCGGGCTCGATCTGATCCGGGACATCAAGGCCCGCTGGCCCGGGATGAAGGTGCTCGTGCTCTCGATGTACGACGAGGCCTATTACGCCGAACGAGCCCTCCGCGCCGGTGCGATGGGATACGTCATGAAACAGGAACCCCCGCGTACCGTCCTCGATGCGATTCGGCAGGTACGAGCCGGCGAAGTATATGTGAGCCGCTCCGTCGCCAGCCGGGTGTTGCAGGGTATGGCCGGGGCTGCCCGTCCGGCCCCGGATGCACTGCTGGAGCGCCTGAGCGACCGGGAATTGCAGGTGTTCCACATGATCGGCGAGGGCCTCAGCTATCCGGAGGTTGCCGCCCGGCTCTCTCTGAGCGTGAAGACCGTGGAGTCGCACGTCGAACGCATCAAGGAGAAACTGGCCATGAACAGCGGGCGCGAGCTGTTGCTCCGGGCCGTCGAATGGGTACTCCGAACCCAGCGGTGAGGGCTCGTTCGACCGGCGTCATCGTGCGCGTTTCACATGGCCCAATATGGTTGCTTTCCCGGGGGGCGCTTTCGCGGGCCCCCATCTCGGCGACCGCCACGGTAAAAGGGCCCCGCGGCTTTGGCTACGGGGCCCCGGCGATGTCGGATTGGCGGCTGGAGGCAGGGGCTGACCGCGCGGGGGTTCAATGCCGGGCGCTGGTGACGGTGTCCCTACCGTCCATCAGGCGGGCGATGCCGTCTTCGATCATGGCTTCGAGCCACCGGGTGAAGGCCGGGTGGGGGGCGAAGCCCTCGCCGTAGCGGTACGTCAGGCCGTCCAGATACTGCGCCGCGGGGCCGGTGGCGGCCGTGCGGGCGGGCAGGACGATGGCCGTGCCGCCGTCTCGGGACGCCTCCTCCACCATGGCGCGGATCGTGCGGACGGCCGCCTCGCGCTTGTCGGGCCAGTCTTCCCGCCAGGTGTGGGCCTTCACAGCCCGGAAGTGTGTGCCCGTCTCGCTCGCCACGAGGGCGTCGATGGTGGCGGCCAGGGTCTCCAGGTCACGGATCCAGGCGGCGTTCGCCGCATCGTCGAAGGTGCCGTGGGCGAGCAGGATGAGGGTCTCGCGGGCGGGGTCGGTGCTGAGTGCGCGGGCCCGGTCGGCCAGGGCCCGGGCAAAGAGCGGGTGCGTACCCACCCCGCCCAGCGTGACGAAGCGCAGGTGGCTGGCGATGCGGTCCGGGAAGCCGCGGCCGAACTCGGGGCGCAGCCCCAGAATGTATTCGCCCTGCTCACGGAAGCTCTCCTCCCGCCCGAAGATGCGGACGACGACGGCCGCCCGCATTCCGGCCGCCTCCAGGCGACGCACGGCCCGCTCGACGACGGCCGGGTCCATCATGGAGAACGCCTCCTCGATCCGGTACCGGTCGCGCAGCGGAGCGATCCCCGCACGCATCGTCTCGTTCCAGTCGTAGTCGGAGCCGTGCGGCACCACGATGACGCCGATCTGATTCCTCGCCAGCGGGCGGTAGGTGTTGGCGGTGCGGACGAGCCAGCGGCGGATGTTCGGGTGGGGCAGCAGGTCCTTTCCGTCAAAGCGGAGGCGGTCGGTGGCCGGGCCATGTGCGCCGTGCCCGCCGTGGTGTCCGTGGCCGCCCCCGGCCCCCAGCGCTCGGAGCAGGCGGTTCCAGTCGGACATCATCGTCGTCAGCCGGGGTGCCAGGTTGAAGGGCACGAGGAGGACCGTCCGGTCGGCCGGCACCGTCTCCACGGCGGCGCGGGCCGTCTCCGGGCCGGTGCCGGCTCCTTCGGCCGCCAGGGCGCCGTCGTACGTCACCACCACGTCGCCGCCGGCCAGCCCGTGACGGGCCACGGCACGCTGCACCATCGTCTGGAGGGCCGTCCGGATGGCTCCGGCTCCGGCCGGATCGGCGGCGCCGCCGGCCACGAGCACCAGATGCTCGGCGCCGGGATGCCGGACGAGCGCCGCGACCCGGTCGAACAGGATCTCCTCGGCCAGGTAGCTCGCGCCCAGCGGTTCGGCATGGCGCAACGCAACCGCCCTGCCCGGACGTGCGGCCAGGCTGTCGAGCAGGCGCCGGGCCAGGGCGTAGCGCGCCTCATGCGCCGTCACGAACAGCGGGAGGACGACCACCTCCGCCGGCGCGTGCGCCGCTATCAGGGTGTCCAGCGCCCTTTCCAGGTGGTACGCCGTGCGACCGGACGTCACGAAGGCCAGGGCCGAGGCCGGCACGTCTTCCCGAAACTCGGCAAACACCTCGCGGATCTCCTCGTTGCCGAGAAAGCCCCGGTCCGGCGCCAGCACGAGGAACGCCGGCTCGGACTGGCCCAGGGCAGGACCGGCCAGTAGCAAGAGCAGAGTGAACAAGACACCCGGACGGTGGATGCGATGGTGCAGCATGGCGGTGGATGCGAAAAGAAGGTTGCAGGGGCAGAGGAAAGGTGGAGGGGCGGGGAGCCTGAGGCGATCGCAGGCTTCGGCCGTGGGGCGTGGTCACGATGGACCGGGCCGGCGGGCCGGTGGGCCGAGCGTCTCCTCGAGCATCTTTTCCAGATCGAGCATGGCGGCGGCGCCGTCGAGCAGGGCATCGAGTTCCCGCACCTCTTCGGCCGTGAAGGCAAACCCGATCTGCCGGTCCGGCGTGCGCAGGTAGTGACACCGTTCCGCACAGGCAGGGCCGTTCCCACTTGCGGAAGCCATCTCCCGGATCAGCCGTGCAAACCGGAACAGGCCCGCGGTATCGTAGGCCAGGATGATCGGCCCGAAGCAGATGTTGACCCACCGGCACCCACGGCACCGGTAGACGGCGCCGTGGGTAGTCCGGTAGATCGGTTCGAGTGGGTGCGGGCAGGGCATGGGCTCGTCTCGTCAGGGGCGTGGCGGCCTAGTTGGTGCTCAGGTCCCGGGAGCCGTCCGGCTGGAAGACGTACTCGAAGGTGTAGTAGCGGGAGGGGTTGGCTGCCGGGTCGATCGCTCCGGGGTCCGGGTTGCCTTTGTAGTAGCTCAGGATACGCAGCTTCGCATAGCGCCCGTCGGCCGTGCGGACGACGATCGTGCGTCCGGGGATGGGCGTGACCACGTTGGTCTGGCTGTCGTAGTTGTACCAGCCGTTGCCCGAGCCGGGGCACACGGCCATCTTCGGCCCGGGCTGCCCGAAGACGGACGGGCACTCGGCCGATCCGTCTACGCGGAAGGCGGCGTCTTCGGGGGCGGTGAGCACGTTTTCGAAGACGTCCTCGATGAGGACGGCGGCGCCTTCGCCGGGGCCGCTCGTGCCGCCGTTGAAGATCAGGTTGGTGCTCTGGAAGCCGATGTCCCAGGCGGTCGAGGCCGAGTCGGCGCGGTTTTCCTCGTCGGAGCCGAGGACGATCCGGTTTTCCCGGAGGCTGAACAGCGTGTAGCGCCCGGTGCCGGTGGGCCGTCCCGTCTGCGGGTCGATGCGGGTGGCCGGGTCGGCGGGCAGGTCGGCCACGACGGTGGCTTCGAGCGGCGGCGTTTCCTCGACGTTCGAGGTGCCGTCGCAGCCGGTGAACAGGAGCAGGGCCAGGGGCAGGAGGGCGAAAAGAAGGCGGTTCGTGTTCATGGATCTATGGAAGGTTATAAGGTTATCGGGTCATGGGTGTTGTCAAAGGTCGATCTGGAAGCCTGCGTAGAGGCGGCGCCCGGAGAGGGCGGGTATCTGCGCCGGGCGGGTGACGTCGAACAGGTTGTCGACGCCGGCCTGGAGGCGGAGCCGTTCGAGCGGGCGGGTACGCCAGTCGTAGGTGACGGTGAGGTTCCACAGCACATAGCCGTCGACGAACTCGTCGTCCCGGTTGGGGATGGCGTTGCCGTCCACGTCGCGGTAGCCGTAGCGCCCGCGCCAGATGCCGCGCAGGCTCAGGCCCGGCCCGTCAGAGGCGGGGCGATAGCTCAGGCCGAGCGTCCCGCTGTGCGTCGAGCGGCCGAAGAGCCCGCCGTAGTCGGACCGGCGCAGGCGCACGTCCCGCCCGGAGGCATCCCGACCGAAGACGCGCCCGTCCTCGATGGCCTCGATGATGTCCCGGTCGTGCGCCTGGAGGAACTGGTAGCTGCCGGTGATCCGCAGGGCAGGCCAGGGGGTGAAGGTGACCTCGCTCTCCAGGCCGCGCGTGTAGATCCGGTTCAGGTTGAAGTAGCTGTAGACGAAGCTGCCGTTCGTCTTGCGCGCCACCGGCTGGGTCTCGATCAGGTCGCGCACGTCGTTGTAGAAGACGTTCAGCGAGAGCGAGAGCCGGTCGAAGGGCTCGGCCGTGAGCCCGGCGTTGAGGGCGGTGGAATGCTCGGCCCGTATGGTGCCGAGGCCGGCCGGGTCGAGGTAGCGCTCCTGGATCTGCCCGGCAGCTTCGAGGGCGGCGAGGCCGTCGTGTAGCTCGACGGCGCCGAGGACGCTGTAGCCGGCCGTGGGGTTGGTGAAGCTGAGGTAGCGCTGGCGGAAGTCGGGCGCCTTGAACCCTTTGCCGAGCGAGAGGCGCACGCGCAGCCGTTCCGAGGGGCGGAGGAGCACCGCCAGCTTGGGACTGATGCGGGTGGCGTAGTCGGTGTGGACGTCCAGGCGGGCGCTGGCGTTCAGTTCGACGAGGCGTGACGGCAGCCATTCGTGCTGAAGGAACGCAAAGGCGGCGCGGGCCTCCGGTCGCTCCGCATAGCGGTCCGCGTCGAGGCGCTCTTCGATGAGGCCGGCGCCGAGGGTCGTCAGGTGCCGGAGGTCCCAGACGAGGCGGCCCTGGAGTTCGGCCTTGGCGTAGCGCTGGTCGAAGCGGTCCTGGCTGTAGAGTGTGCCGTCGTCGAGACGGAGGCGGCTCTCGGTCCGGTAGCGGGCCAGGTAGAGGTCGCCTTCGAGCGAGAGGCGCCGGGAGATCCGGGCGCGTACCGCAGGGTGCAGGCTCCAGTCGGTGCGTTCCTCGAAGCTGCGCGCCCTGGTGGAGGTGGTGCCGGAGGTGAGCGTGAGCGGGCTCTGCTGGTCCTGGTCGTTGAGGCGGGCGCCGAGGCGGAGGGTGAGGCCGTCCCGGGGCCGGGCCTCGAAGCGCAGGTCGGCGGTGTAGTCGGTGAAGGCCGGTGCGGTCGGGGCCGTCGTGGAGGCGTCTAGGTCGTACCCGTCGGAGGCATAGCGGTCGAGGAGCAGGCGCAGGCCCAGGTGCTCGTTTCCGGCCTCGGCCGTGGCCTGCAGGTCAGTGGAGGCGTGGGTGCCGTAGCGGGCGGACAGGTTGCCGCGCAGCGTGCCCTCGGGCGGGCGGGTGATCAGGTTGATGACGCCGGCCAGGGCCTCGTTGCCGTAGAGGGACGAGGTGGGGCCGCGCACGATCTCGACGCGCTCCAGCCCGGCGACGGCCAGACGCTCGAGGTCGAGCGTCCCGGCGGTGCGCCCGATGACCGGCTCGCCGTCGATGAGGACGAGCGTATAGTCCGGGTCGAAGCCCTGGATCTGTATGCCGGTGCCGTGGTCGTGCACGAGGGTCAGGCCGGGCAGCTCGGCCAGGGCGTCGGCCAGGCGCAGGCGGCCGCGCAGGGCCAGGGCCTCTGCCGTGACGACGGACACCGGCACGGCCACGTCTTCGAGCTGGCGCGGCGCCCGGGTGGCCGTCACCACCACCGGAGCCAGTTCGTACTGCCGGAGCGTGTCGGCGGGAGCGGCCTGGCGGGCCGGAGCCGGGAAGGCCAGGCCGAGGCCGGCAAGCAGGAACAGCGGCACGTGTAGCAAAGGAGACATAATTTTATTTAGATCAAGTCTAAATTGCAGTTCGAAAGTATTCACATGTCCGGTCGCGGGCAAGTAGGGGGGCATGAAGAAACGTTTAAGACCTCCTGGCGCGCGGGGACCTGCCCAAACGGCTCTCCGGCCCCGGGACATTCCCTTGCCTCGGGGCGTTGAACCGAACGGCCGCCCGGGCACGTCGAAACGTTGCCGCGTGCGGGGGCCTCCGGCAAACGGTCAATGCGCAATGCTTCGTGCGTCTCCGTGTGCCCCTTTCGGATGCCGAATTTTTCCATGGTCTCTTCTCCGGTTCGTCGCAAGAAGGTTGGTCTGGCACTGGGCAGCGGTTCGGCCCGTGGATGCGCGCACATCGGCGTGCTCAAGGCCCTGGACGAGGCCGGCGTCCCCGTCGATTGTGTGGCGGGAACGAGCATCGGGGCGCTGGTCGGCGCCATCTACACGATGGGGGATCTGGAAGAGCTGGAGGCTTTCCTGCGGGCGCTGGACCGCCGGAAGCTTTTGTCCTATTTCGACTTCGTCTTTCCCCGTTCCGGCCTTCTCGACGGCGAACGGATCTACGAGCTCATCTCACGCCACGTCACCCATACCCGGCTGGAGGAAGCCCGGATACCGTTCTGTGCCGTCGCATGCGACCTGGCTTCGGGGCGGGAGGTGCTCTTTCGCACGGGGGATGTGGTGGAGGCCGTTCGGGCCAGCGTTTCCCTGCCAGGCATCCTGACCCCGGTGTGGGTGGACGGCACCTTTCTGGTGGACGGAGGGCTGGTGAACCCGGTGCCGGTGGACGTGGTGCGCCGGATGGGCGCCGAGGTGGTCATTGCCGTCGACCTGAACCACGATTTTGCCACCCGCGCCTGGTCCGGCCGGGGAGTGCCCGAAGACCGGGCCACCGTGCCGGAGCAGGGTTTGCGCGGGGCGGAGACGGACGCGACGGGAACACAGGCCGGTCCGTCGTGGCCGGGCGAAGCCGGAGCGCGTATTCTCCAGGCCCTCGAACAGCGCTACCAGCATCTCAGCCTCTCCATGCGGCGAAGGCTCAACCGGTGGATCGCCGATACGCGCAACGACCCCACCATCTTCGACGTGATCAGCGCCTCGATCGGTATCATGAGCAAGCGCATCACCGAGGCGAACCTGCGCATTCACCCGCCGGACGTGCTCGTCCGCCCGGCCGTGGGGCACCTCGGGCTCTTCGACTTCGCACGTGCTGCCGAGGCGATCGAGGAGGGGTATGCCAGGATGGTTGAGGCGATGCCCGAGGTGCTACGCCGGCTGGAACGAGGCTGAGGGGCGATGGCGACGGGAACGCTGCTCTTGCTTGTCGGGCTGGTCACGGCCATTGCCCTGCTCTATGCGTCCGTGGGGCACGGAGGCGCCTCGGGCTACCTGGCGGTGATGGCACTGCTCGATGTGGCGCCGGCCGAGATGCGCCCGGCGGCGCTGGCGCTCAACATCCTGGTGGCCGCCATCGGGACGGCGAAGTTTTACCGACGCGGCTATTTTTCCTGGCGGCTTTTCTGGCCGTTCGCGCTGCTCTCGATGCCCATGGCCTACGTGGGCGGAAGGCTCGTTTTGCCGGACGTGGTCTACAGGCCGGTCGTCGGTGCCGTGCTGGTGTGGGCGGCCTACCGGCTTTACCGGCAGACAGGCCGGCGTGCGCGCTCCGGGACGAGCTGCGACGAGTCAACGCGCCCGTTCATCCTTTCCGTGGCGCTGGCGGCCGGCGCCGGGCTGGGCCTGCTCTCCGGGCTGACCGGCGTCGGCGGCGGCATCTTCCTGAGCCCGCTGCTGCTGCTGGCCGGATGGGCCGACGCCCGGGCGACGTCGGCCGTGGCGGCGGCGTTCATTCTGGTCAACTCGGTGGCGGGGTTGCTGGGGCACCTGGCACAGTACCCCGCGTTGCCGGCATTCCTGCCGTGGCTGGCCGTGGGTGCCCTCGCCGGCGGATGGGCCGGCGCTGAGCTGGGGAGCCGCCGCTTCTCCGGCACGGGTATCCGCCGTGTGCTGGCCCTGATTCTGCTGGGCGCCGGCGTCAAGATGATCCTGGCGATGGCATAGGCGGGCTCCACAGGGGCATGGCCAATCCTCGGCCCTGCCGGGATATGGCTACGGGACCAGCGCCATGCTGCTGTTCCCCACCCGGCACCGGTCATTCGGCCGGACGGGATATCGTTGTCCCGGAACCTTATCTTGTCTGTTCATGCAGGCTTCTTCAATCTGAACGTGTGACCCGTCTTCCGAATCTTGATGCCACCGGGCTACTCCGGGCCTTCAGCGCCGGCGACCGCAGCGCCCTGGACCGGCTCATGCCGCTGATCTACGAGCAGCTTCGTGATCTGGCTCACCGGCATCTGCGCCGCGAGCGCTCCGGTCACCTCCTGTCCACCACCGCCCTCGTGCACGAAGCGTACCTGAAGCTGATCGACATCAACCAGGTGGCGTGGCAGGACCGGTCGCATTTCCTCGCGATGGCCTCGCGAGCCATGCGGCGGCTGCTGGTGGATTATGCCCGGGAGCGCCAGACCCGGAAGCGCGGCGGAGACTACCAGCGGGTCGATCTGACGGAGGTACGCCTGCTGGCCGACGAGCAGGTAGAAACCGTGCTGGCCCTTGAAGAAGCCCTGCAGCACCTCACCCGGCTCGACCCCCGCAAGGGTAGCGTTGTCGAGTACCGGTACTTCGGGGGGCTGACCAACGAGGAGATCGCCGCCGCGCTCGGTGTCTCGCTCGCCACCGTCAAGCGCGATCTGACTTTTGCCCGTGCCTGGCTGGCCCGTGCCCTCGGCGACGACCCGGCCGCCGCGCTCTGAATTCCCCGGACGACCCCATGCACCGGCAGGACTGGGAACGACTTACCCGCCTCTTTGACGAGGCCGCGGCGCTGCCGCCGGACGCCCGCCCGGCGTTCCTGGCCCGGGCCTGCCCGGACGAGGCGCTCCGCCGGGAGCTGGCCGCCCTCCTGGCCGCCCACGATCGGGCCGACGACGTGCTCCGCCCCGTCGAGCGGCTGGCCGAGGCACCCGCCGGCGGTCCCTTCGCGCCGGGCGAACAGGTGGGCCCCTACCGGCTGCTCGACGAGATCGGACGGGGCGGCATGGGGGTGGTCTACCGGGCCGAGGACACCCGCCTCGGGCGCCTCGTAGCCCTCAAGGTGCTCCCGCCCCACCTGCACGCCGCCGTCGCCCTCCGCGAGCGCTTCGTGAACGAGGCCCGCGCCGCCTCTGCGCTCGATCATCCCAACCTGTGCACCCTCTACGAGATCGGTATCCATGCCGGCCGGCTCTTTCTCGCGATGGCTTACTACGAGGGGGAAACGTTGCGGGAGAAGCTGGCGCGCGGCCCCCTGCCCGTGCCCGAAGCGCTGGCTCTGGCCCGGCAGATGGCCGAAGGGCTGGCCGCCGCACACGAACGCGGCATCCTCCACCGGGACGTCAAGCCGGCCAACGTGATCGTCACCCCCGAGGGGCGCGTCAAGCTCCTCGACTTCGGGCTGGCCAAGATCGCCGAGGCCACGCAGCAACTGACTACCGAGGGCACGACGCCCGGCACGGCAGCCTACATGAGCCCGGAGCGCACCCGCGGCGAGCCGGCCGACGCCCGGGCCGACGTCTGGTCGTTCGGGGTGGTGCTCTACGAAATGCTGGCCGGGGAGCGCCCTTTCCCGGGTGATACGGCCGAGGTGCTCTTCCATGCCATCCGCCACGACGCCCCTCCGCCCCTCACCACCCGGCGGCCGGACGTCCCCGGGGCGCTGGCGGCGCTGGTGGAACGCCTGCTGGCGAAAGACCCGGCCGGGCGCTCCGCCTCGATGCGGGAGGTGGCCCGGGCCCTGGCGGTCCTCCAGGCCGGCGGCGACCGGCGCCCCCGGCGGCGGCGTGCGGCGATCCTGGCGCTCGGGCTGCTCCTGCTGGCAGCAGCGGCCTTCTTCCCCTACTGGCAGCGCGTGCAGGCCGACCGTGCCCGCGCCCTCCTGCCCGAGATCGAGCGGCTGGCCGCCGCCGGCGCCTTCGCGGAGGCTTATGCCCTGGCCGAACGCGCCGGGCGCCACCTGGGCGACGACCCCGCTCTCGCCCGCCTCTGGCCCGGGATCACCGACGTGCTGACCGTCGCCTCCGACCCGCCCGGCGCGCGCGTGACCGTCCAGCGCTTCGACCCCGTCGGGGCCGCACAGCTGGTCGAGGTGCTGGGCGTGACGCCGCTCGACGGGATGCGCCTCCCCCGGGGCGCCTATCGCCTCCGCCTGGAGAAGGCAGGCTACGCCCCCCACGAGCGCGTCGTCTCCCGCTTCCTCTTCGCCCCCGTCATCCACGTCGAACACCGGCTCATCCCCACCGACAGCGTCCCCGGGGGGATGGTGTTCGTCCCCGGCGGGCGGTACCGGCTCCGCGGCTGGGACGTGCCGGATGCGACGCCCGTAGACCTGGACGATTACTTCATCGACCGTTACGAGGTCAGCAACCGCGCCTTCAAAGCCTTCATCGAGGCCGGAGGCTACCGGGACACGACCTACTGGCGCTTCCCCTTCGTGAAGGACGGGCGAGGCCTCGGCCGGGACGAGGCCCTGGCCCATTTCGTCGACCGGACGGGCCTGCCGGGGCCGCGCGGCTGGCAGAACCAGACGTATCCCCCCGGCACGGCCGACCATCCCGTGACGGGCGTCTCGTGGTACGAGGCCGCCGCCTATGCCGCCTGGGCGGGCAAGCGCCTCCCCACCGTGCACGAGTGGCAGCGGGCGGCGCGCCCCGACACTACCCATCCCTACGGCGTCGTCATGCCCTGGGGCGCCATGCTCCCCCGCGAGAACGTGGCCCGGCGGGCCAACTTCAATGGTCATGCGACGGTGCCCGTGGATACCCACCCCTTCGGGATGAGTCCCTTCGGAGCCTATCACATGGCCGGCAACGCGCGGGAGTGGGGCGCCAACCCCATGGGCACCGGCTTCGTGGCGGTGGGCGGGGCCTGGGAGGATCCGCCCTACGCCTTCGCCTATCTGGGCACCTTCGACGGCTTCCACGCCGCGCCGTCCCTCGGCTTCCGCTGTGCCCGCTCGGCCGACCCGTCCGCCGCGCCCTCCGTACGCCCCCTGCCCGCGGACCCGCCGGCGCCGGCCTACACCCCGGTCGACGCCGCCACCTTCGAGGGCTTCCGCACCCATTACCGCTACGACCCGCGCCCCCTCGACGCCGGGATGATCGACGTGCACGAGACGCCCGACTGGCGCCGGGAGACGGTGACGTTCACGGGGGCTGCCGGCGAGCGGCTTCTCGCCTACCTTTACCTGCCCCGGCACACGCCGCCGCCTTACCAGACCATCGTCTTCTCTCCTCCTTATCCCATCTACGCCGGGTGGTACAGCATCGCCGAGGAGGTGGAGCGCTCGCTCCCCGCCCACATCAAAGCCGGGCGGGCCATGCTGGCCGTGGTCCCCTTCGGCGGCCTCGAGCGCCCGGCGCCGCCGGGCTTCCGCTTCCCGGACCCGCGCACCGTGACCTATCGCAACCTGGCCGTGCAGTGGGCCCTCGAGCACCGCCGGGGCCTCGACTACCTCGCCACCCGCGACGACATCGACATGGATCGCCTGGCCCACCTCTCCTTTAGCGCCGGCGGCGCCAAGCTGCTGCAACCCGCCCTCGAACCCCGCTACCGGTCGATCCTGCTCACCGGCGCCGGGCTGCACCCCGGGGACACCCTGAAAGTCTCCGAGGCCAATCCGATCCACTTCCTGCCTCGCTACCCCGCCCCGACGCTGGTGCTCCACGGCCGGTACGACGAGATCGACAACCTGGAGGTGCATGTGCGCCCGCTCGTGGCGCTGTTGCCCGAGCCGAAGCGGCTGGTGGTCGTCGAGAGCGGGCACGTGCCCCCGGCCGACCTGCGCGTCCCCGTCATCGAGGCCTGGCTGGCCGAGACGCTGGGGCCGGTACGCCGGTGAGGCTTGCCGATGCATGCGGCCGCATGAAACGACGAACTTCGTCTACCCTTCCCGGCTTTGCGTCATCTCATGGCTGCGGCAGGTTCTGCGGCATCAGCGAGAGGTACGGCGTGGCCGGCTCCTGGCCCGGTGGGACGGGTGCGGGCATGGGCTCGCCTTTCGGTCCCAGGGCCCTGATGTACCGGTAGAGCGCCCGGGCGTCCCGCTCGCTCATCCGGTTCACGTTCATCCAGGGCATCGGCGGGCGGGCCGTCCTCGTGTGGAGCGTGCGGACCCACTCGTCTTCGCTCACCTCCTGCACGCGCAGCCGCAGGTTGGTCGCGTAGGTGGTGCCCCAGGGACCGCGCCAGCCCATCGCCGAGCCGGCCAGCCACTCGTCCTCGGGGATGCGGCCCTCCTGCTGGAGGTAGCCCGCTGTGTGACAGTCGTTACACCCGGCCACGATAGCCAGGTAGCGCCCGGCCTCCACGGCGTCGGCGGCCATGATGTGCGGCGGTGTCCCGGCTTCGGGTTCCTGTTCCGGTTCGGACCGGCAGCCAAGATGGCCTAGGACCGCCAGCACAAGAAGCGCACGCACCGCACTCCCGGAGGGAAGCTGCGGGGGGATACGAAAATCGGTTTTCATCCTGGGTCTTCCGTGGTGTATGGAGTGAGGAAGGGGTTCGGTCGAAGCATGAGGCGTCTTCTGCCCCCGGCGTTTCACCGCACCAGCACCATCGCCCGGATCTGCGTCTGTCCGTTTGCTTCGAGGCGGTAGAAGTAGATTCCACCGGGCTGCCCGGTGGCTTGCCAGGGCACCTCGAACGTGCCGGCCGGATATCGTCCTTCCAGGAGCGGGGTCACCTCCCGGCCCAGGAGGTCGAAGATGTGGAGGGTCACGTGGGCCGGCTCGTGCAGATGGAAGTGGATATGCGTGGAAGCGGTGAACGGATTCGGGTAATTCGGTCCGAGCGTGAACCGCGCCGGCAACGCCTCCGCTTCCACCGATGTGGCCGAGGCCATCGGCATCTTGAAAACGACACCGATGAGCGAGCTCAGGTAGACGTTATCGTCCGGAGCCGGGTACATGGCCGAGGGCAGCATGAGCCCGGAGAGCAGCGTATCGACCGTACCGCCGGAGAGGCGCACCAGGCTGCCGGTCTCCGGCAGGAAGCCCCCCTCCAGGTCGAAGCGCGCCATCTGGAGAGCCAGCAACGAGCCATCCGCCGGGTCGACGGCCAGGTCGGTCACCAGCGTGAGCCCTTCCTGTACCGGCGTCACCTCGCCCGTCATGCTCACCTCGTAGACGCCGGCGAGCCCGTCCAGGAAGGGGAAGCCCGTGAACAGGCTCACGTAGAGGCGCCCCTCATGGTAGACGACGCTCGTGGGGACGGGGTCGATCATCGGCGGGCCGACCGGTGTGGGGTTCGGGATCGGGTCGAACGTGGCCAGGACGCTCAACGCGCCCGTGGCGCCGTCCATCCGGAAGAGGGCGTTGGCCCCGGCATCGACCAGGAAGAGGTCACCGTCCGGTCCTTCGGCGAGGTCGTACAGGTTGTTGGCCGGGAAGCCGTTGTCCGTGGCGAAGGCGCCCACATTGGTCACCGTGTCGATGGCGGCCAGGGGGCGGGGCGGGTCCCCGGGGGTGAAGCCCGTGGTGTCGACGCGGAGCAGGTAACCCTCCGGCGTCACGGTGCCCATCCCGTTGGAGAAATAGAGCCGGCCGTCGATGAACCGGAGGTGGTAGGTGCCGGCGTTGCCGTCGGCCTCGGGTACCGAGCCCAGCCCGTCGAGGAAGGGGTACACCTGGCCGTCCGGCGTCACCACCGAGATGCGGCCGTCGTTGTTGCCGGTACCCACCTGAGCCACCCAGAGACGACCCCGGGTATCCATCTCCAACCCGATGGGGGTGAGCAGGTCCGTGGCAAAGGGTTGCCGGGCCTGTGTTTCCTCCGCCGGGCGGAGTGCCAGGAGGAGCAGGGAAAGGAGGCATAACCGTAACATGGGTCCTTACGGGTTCTGGTGGAAAGCATCAGCCCTTTTCCCTGTAGGCGGGAAATCCGGTCTGGATGGCTCATCGTTCCGGTCGAAGCGCATCGCCCGCCGAAAAACGGCGGTTTCGCTCCCGGGACGCACGGTCCGGCCGTGCTGGGTCGATGCGGGTTGACTTTTGGATCAAAAAGTTAGATATTCAAAATAGTCTGTTTAGTCTAACCTAAAAAAAGAGTATGTCTCGGGAAAAAACTGCGGTCTGGCTCTGGGCCGGGGTGGTGATCGGGCTCGGGGGCTGCGACGTCTTTCTGCCGGAGGCGCCGCCGTCGGAGACGATCCTGGCCGAGCCCATCGAGGGGTTGACGCCGGCCCAGATGGCGGCCCACATCGCCGGCGACGAGGAGTTCGCCCGCGTCTTCGGAGCCGCCGACGGGCTCGGCCCGCTCTTTGTGGCGGCTTCGTGTGAGGGGTGTCACGTCGGGGACGGCAAGGGACACCCGCTGACGACCCTGACCCGCTTCGGCCGGTATGTGGGCGGCGTGTGGGACCCGATGCCGGCTCACGGCGGTCCCCAGCTCCAGCACCGTGCGCTGCCGGGGTACACGCCCGAGGCGATCCCGCCCGGGGCCACGGGCGTCACCCGCCTGATGCCGCCGGCTGTGACGGGCCTCGGCCTGCTCGAAGCCGTCGAGGATGAGACGCTGCTGGCCCGCGCCGATCCCGACGATGCCGACGGCGACGGCATCTCGGGCGTGCCCAACTGGATTGAGCCCCCGGACTACCTCAAAAACCTCGACGGGCGCATCGCAAACGGGGGGCGGTATATCGGGCGGTTCGGCAAGAAGGCCGGTGCCATCGACCTGCTTCACCAGGTCGTGACGGCCTACAAGGAGGACATGGGGGTTACGTCCGATTTTGACATGGAAGAGCTCTTCAACCCGCGCGAGGGGGCCTTCACGGGAGACCTCGTGCCCGACCCGGAGGTGCCGGCGGAAGTCGTGCGCAACGTGGTCTTCTACATTCGCACGCTGAAGCCGCCGCCGCGCCGCGACCGGGACAACCCCGACGTGCAGGCCGGGGAGCGACTCTTCGAGGTCATCGGCTGCGCGGCGTGCCACGTGCCTACGCTGCGTACGGGTCCCTCGGACGTGGCGGCACTCCACGAAAAAACGTTCCACCCCTATACCGACCTGCTCCTGCACGACATGGGACCCGAGCTCGACGACGGTTACACCGAGGGAACGGCGAAGACGTCCGAGTGGCGTACCGCGCCGCTCTGGGGGATCGGCCTTGCCGCCGACTCGCAGGGGGGGCGGGCCTTTTACCTCCACGACGGGCGGGCCGCCACCCTTGAAGAAGCCATCCGCTTCCACGGGGGCGAAGGGGCCGCCAGCCGGGAGGCCTTCTTCGCATTGTCTCCGGAGGAGCAGCGGCAGGTCCTTCGTTTCCTCGAATCCCTGTGACCATGCACCGGCGCGATTTCATCAGGTGGCTGGAACGGCTGGCCGCCGGGGTAGCCTGCGCGGGCGGGGGGCTGCTGGCCGGCTGTGCGGGCAGCCGCTTCGTCCCGGCCCGGCCGGAGGCGGGGCGACTCGTCATCCGAAAGGACGATCTTGCCGGCCGGGCTGTTGTGCTCGTCGATCTGCCGGGAACCGGGCGGCCCATCCTGCTCCGCCGAACGGGGCCGGACGCCTTCGTTGCCGTCTGGACGCGCTGCACCCACCGGGGCTGCCAGGTGGAGCCGGCGGGGGACCGGCTCGTCTGCCCCTGCCATGGCAGCGAGTACACCCTCGACGGCAAGGTCGTCAAGTCGCCGGCACGGATGGATCTTCGACGCTTCCGGGTGACGACCGACGCCGGGCACGTTTACGTCGAAATGAACTGAAACCATGCCTATCGCTATGCGACACGTGCTTTTGCTCTGGCTCTTGGGCCTGTTGCCTGCCTGTGCGGCCCGGGCCCAGGTAGACACGACGACCGTGCAGGACGCGCTCTATGACCGCCCGTTCATCGGGGCGATGGCGCAGACCGCCATCGGCGGATACCTCGAAGGCAACACGAACTACTTCTCCGAAGACGGTATCGCCGAAGGCTTCTCGATGGAGGTGCGCCGCTTCAACGTGTTCCTCTTTTCCGCCATCAGCGAGCGCGTCCGGCTCATCTCCGAGCTGGAGTTCGAGCACGGGACAGAGGAGATCAACCTGGAGACGGCCCTGCTCGACTTCCGGATCGGCACCGGGCTGGTGTTGCGGGGTGGGATTCTGTTGCCGCCCATCGGCGCCTTCAACCAGAACCACGATGCGCCGCTCTGGGAGTTCGTCGACCGCCCGCTCGTCTCCACCGAAATCATTCCGGCGACGCTCTCGGAGCCCGGCTTCGGGGTCTATGGCAAGCTCTTCCGGGGGGCGCTGGCTTTCACCTACGACGTGTACCTGACCAACGGTCTGGGCGACGGGGTGTTGCTCAACGGGGAGGGGCGCACGCATCTGCCGAGCGGGAAGCGGGAGGATCTTTTCGCGGAAGACAACAACGGCTCGCCCGCGCTTTCCGGGCGGCTGGCCGTGCGGGACTACCGGCTGGGAGAGGTGGGCCTCTCGTACTATGGCGGCGTCTACAACACCTACCGGCGGGACGGCGAGGCGATCGACGTGCGGCGTCGCCTGCACCTGGTCGCCGTCGACCTCGACGGTGAGGTGGGGCCGGTGGCCCTGCGCGGCGAGGTGGCCTGGGCTTTCGTCGACGTGCCCGCAGCGCTCCGTGAGTTTGCCGGTCACCGGCAGTGGGGCGGTTACCTCGACGTGGTCGTACCCGTGGGCCGGTGGCCCGTGCTCGGCTACGAAGATGCGGTCTTCAACGCCAACCTCCGGCTCGAACGGGTCGACTTCAACGTGGGCACCTTCGCTTCCACCGGGGCGAAGATCCATGACGAGGTCGAGGCGATCGTGCTCGGGCTGAGCTTCCGCCCGACGCCGGAGACGGTCTTCCGGGCGAATTACCGCTACCGGTGGGAGCGTGACCGGCTGGGCAATCCCGCCGTGCGCACCGCCGGGTTTCAGTTCGGCCTGGCCACGTATTTTTGAGGGGGCCGGTGCCGCCATGCCGGCGGGCGGCGCTTTCGGAAGGCCGGGCCGGTCACGCCGGTTCGGTGCCTTCACAGGACCAGCCGTCGACCACCCCGAGGACGATGACGTTGGCCGGGGTGGGAGCGGCCATGAGCTGTTCGACGACGGCGCCTTCGCGGGCCACCAGCACATAGTCGCCGATGCCGGCTCCGTAGCCGGGGTCCAGGGCCAGCTGGTCCTTGATGCCCTTCAGCCGTCCCGCCAGGTCGACCGGGTGAACGATCAGCAGCTTGCTCGGGCGAAACCGTTCGTCCTTGCGGGTCGCCACGACGGTGCCGGTCACTTTGCACAGGTACATAAGGCGGCTGCTCTCGGAAGTGGAGGGTCCGGAGACAAGATAAGGCGGCAAAAAATCCGGTGCTGCGGAGGAACTTCGGACGGGGTCCGAGATTGATGCGGCGGACGGCGGGCCCGGCCTCCCGCCCGCCGCCGGCCGGACCGGGGAGGCCGCCCTTCCCTGCGGTGTGAGCCGTCGCTCATGCTCGACGTCAGAATCCTCGAACAGCCGGACGACGTGACCTGCGGGCCGACCAGCCTGCATGCCGTCTACACCTATTTCGGTGTGCACCGGGAGCTCCAGGAGGTCATCCGCTCGGTCAACTACCTCGAAGAAGGCGGTACGCTGGCCGTCTACCTCGGCCTCGACGCCCTGCGACACGGCTTCACGGCCGACATCCATTCCTACAACCTCAAAATCCTCGATCCCAGCTGGGCGTCCCTGCCCCGCGCGGCGCTCGTGCAGAAGCTCCGGGACCAGCTCCGCTACAAGCACGGCAAGAAATTCACCGCCGCCACCGAGGCCTACATCGCCTTCCTCGAGGCCGGCGGCAACCTGCTCTTCGACGACCTGACGCCCGAACTGCTCCGGAGCTACTTCGACCACCGCCTGCCCATCCTGGCCGGTCTCAGCGCCACGTACCTGTACAACTGCCCGCGCGAGTATACCAGCGAGAAGAAACGCACCGTCTACGACGACCTCCGGGGTGAGCCCGTGGGGCATTTCGTGGTGCTCTGCGGCATGGAAGGGGAGTCCGTCATCGTGGCCGATCCGTACACCCGCAACCCGATCTCGGGCCAGAATTACTACAAGGTGGAGATGAACCGGCTCCTGAACGCCATCATGCTCGGGGTGGTCACCTACGACGCGAACCTGTTGATCATCTCGCCCGATACGATTGCATGAAGAAGCTCATCGTCGTCAACAACCCCCGGGACTGGACGCTGGACGTGCCGGGGGTGGAGGTGGTGGCCTCCCGGCAGTACCTGACCGACCCGGGCTTTGCCGCCCAGCGGAACGTGCGCGTGTTCAACCTCTGCCGCGACTATAGCTACCAGTCGAAAGGCTATTACGTCTCGCTCCTGGCCGAGGCCCGCGGGCACAAGGTGATCCCGAGCGTGCGAACCATCCAGGACCTGAAGAACCCGGTCGTGGTCCGGATCGAGTCCGAAGAGCTGGACGACCTCATCCAGAAGAGCCTGAAACACCTGCGCTCGGACGGGTTCGTCCTGAGCATCTACTTCGGGAAGAACGTGGCCCGGCAGTACGACCGGCTCAGCCGGGAGCTCTACAAGCTGTTTCAGGCGCCCCTGCTCCGGGCCCGCTTCACCTACCACCAGGGCATGAAGAAGTGGCTCCTGCAGAGCATCCGGGCCATCGATCAGAAGGACATCCCGGCCCATCACCTCGACTTCGTCCGGGAGGCCGCCCGCGCCTATTTCGCGCGGAAACGCTACGACGGGGCCCGGGCACCTTCGTACCTCTACGACCTGGCGATCCTCGTCAACCCCGACGAGCCGGCCCCGCCGTCGAACGCCCGTGCCCTGCAGCGCTTCGTCGAGGCGGCCGAAGCGCTGGGCTTCTACGTCGAGTTCATCACCCGGGAGGATTACAGCCGCCTGGCCGAGTTCGACGCCCTCTTCATCCGTGAGACGACGTCCGTCAATCACCACACCTACCGCTTCGCCAGCCGGGCGCAGTCCGAAGGGATGGCCGTCATCGACAGCCCGGACGCCATCCTGCGCTGCAACAACAAGGTGTACCTGGCCGAGCTGTTCCAGACGGCCCGCCTGCCCGTGCCGAAGACCCTCGTGGTGCATGCGGATAACCGCAAGACCGTCGCGGGGGCGCTGGGGCTGCCGTGCGTGCTCAAGCTGCCGGACTCGTCCTTCTCGCGCGGGGTGGTCAAGGTCAAGACGCCGGAGGAGCTCCGCACCGAACTCGACCGCATGCTGGAGGAATCCGAGCTGGTCATCGCGCAGGCCTTCACGCCGACCGACTTCGACTGGCGCATCGGCATCCTCGACGGCCGCCCACTCTACGCCTGCAAATACTTTATGGCGAAGGGGCACTGGCAGATCTACAACTGGAGCGGGCGGAAGGCTGACGTCGAAGGTGGGGCCGAGACGGTGCCCGTCGAGCAGGCACCGCCGGCCGTGGTGGAGGCGGCCCTGCGCGCCGCCCGCCTCATCGGCGACGGCCTCTTCGGTGTGGACGTGAAGGAGGTCGACGGCCGCCCGCTGCTGATCGAGGTCAACGAGAATCCCAACATCGACGCGGGGGTGGAGGACGCCGTGCTGAAGGAGGAGCTCTACACCCGTATCATCCAGGCCCTCAAAATCCGCATCGAAAACCGACTGGGCATCTCTCGTGTCAACACGTCCCCGCTACGACCTCTTTGAGGTCTTTGGCGTCGAACTCGAATACATGATCGTGGACCGGGCGACGCTGGCCGTCCGTCCCCTGGCCGACGTACTCATCCACGAAAAGACGGGGCAATACGTCTCCGACGTAGACAACGGCTCCGTGGCGTGGTCGAACGAACTGGTCAACCACGTCCTCGAGCTGAAGACGAACGGCCCGGTGCCGTCGCTCGACGGGCTGGCAACCCTGTTTCACGCGAATGTGGTGGAGATCAACGACCGCCTGCGCCGGCACGAGGCGATGCTGCTGCCCTCGGGCGCGCACCCGCTCATGGATCCGCGTACCGAGACGCACCTCTGGCCGCACGAGTACAACGAAGTCTACAGCCTCTACAACCGTCTCTTCGACTGCCGGGGACACGGGTGGGCCAACCTGCAGAGCACCCACCTGAATCTGCCGTTTCGAGACGAAGACGGCTTCGGGCGGCTGCATGCCGCCATCCGGGTCCTGCTGCCCGTCATCCCGGCCCTGAGCGCCAGCACGCCCCTGCTCGACGGGGCGCTCACGGGCTTTGCCGACAGCCGCCTCGAGACGTACCGGCACAACCAGGACCGCTTTCCCGTCATCACGGGCCGGGTCATCCCCGAGGCCGTCTTCACAAAGGCGGACTACCACCGGCGCATCTACCGGCCCATCAACGAGGCGCTCCGGCCCTTCGACACCGACGGCGTGCTCGACCATACCTTCGTCAACTCGCGCGGTGCCATCGCCCGCTTTGACCGGAACGCCATTGAGATCCGGATCATCGACCTGCAGGAGTGCCCGGCCGCTGATCTGGCGATCCTCGCCGGCGTCGTGGCGGTGCTCCGGGCACTGGTGGCGGAGCGGTGGGTCCCGCTCGCGGCCCTGAAGGCCTGGCACGAGGACGCGCTGGCCGCCATCTTCCTCGACGTCGTTCGCCACGCCGAGCGGGCCGTGATCACGGACCAGGCCTACCTGCGGCTCTTCGGCCTGGAGGCGTCCGAAGCCACGGCGGGGGCGCTCTGGCAGCACCTTGTCGCGGCGATACAGGACGACCTGTCCGGCGACGCCGCCGGGGTGCTGGAACACCTCCTCACGCAGGGGTCGCTTGCTACCCGCATTACCCGCCGCCTGGGCGATGACATCACGCCTGGCCGCATCCGGGAGGTGTACCACGAACTGGCCGTCTGCCTGGCCGAGAACCGGCTGTTTGAAGCCTGAACCCTCCGCTGCGGGCGGGTTATGCAGGAACCCGGAACGCTACGTGGTTCGTGCCTTTGCTCCGTTCCCGCACACCGGGTGCGGGGTGCGTCCGTGGATCCGCCATCCGTATCCGTGGATCCGCCATCCGTACAGGTCCATTCCGTGTGCCGTCGCCGGGTTGGAAGGGGGGCCTCCTCACCCGTTCAACGACCGGCGCACCCGGGGGGAGCGGAAATCGGTTTGCCCCGCTGTTACGGGGGCGTTATATTTTCGCGCGGCGTACGTCGCAGTGACGGGAGCGCGGGATCCCCGTGCCCCCTGATTTTTTGCTCCCGGTCGCTCCAACCTTCACGTTGATCCGGATTCATGGAAACGCTGTCTTCCTTCATCGAACTGGCGAATGGCCTGCTGTCTCCCGTCCTGGTGACCGGGCTGCTGGGTGCGGGGTTGTTCCTGACGTTACGACTCGGCTTCATCCAGATCCGCCGGCTCGGGCATGGTTTTGCCGTCACCTCGGGCAAGTACGACGATCCGAATGAGCCGGGCGACGTGTCCCATTTCCAGGCCCTGACGACGGCGCTCTCGGCCACGGTCGGGATTGGCAACATCGCGGGGGTGGCGCTGGCGATCCACTGGGGTGGGCCGGGAGCGCTCTTCTGGATGTGGATCACGGCGCTGCTCGGCATGGCGACCAAGTACAGCGAGGTCACGCTTGCGCAGCACTACCGGGAGACGATCGAGGACGGAAAGGCCTGGGAAGGCTCCGTCGCCGGCGGGCCCATGTACTACATCGAGAAGGGGATCAAGGAACGGTACGGGTGGAACTGGAAGCCTGTGGCCGTCTTTTTCGCCTTCATGCTGATGATGACCTCGTTCATGACGGGCAACGCGATCCAGGCCAACACCATCGCCACGGAGATGGCGTCCAACTTCGGCCTGGCCAAGTGGATCACGGGCCTGTGCACGGCGACCATCGTCGGGGTGGTCATCATCGGCGGGATCCGGCGGATCGGGGCCGTCACCGGCGTGCTGGCTCCGCTCATGGCGGCGCTCTACGTCACCGGCGGGCTCCTGATCCTGCTCCTCAACGCGGGGGACGTGCCGGGAACCCTGGCGACGATCATCACCGAGGCCTTCAACCCGTCGGCCGGGGTGGCCGGCACCGGCATCGGCCTTTTCCTGACGACGATGACCTACGGCGTGCAGCGCGGCCTCTTCTCGAACGAGGCGGGGCAGGGATCGGCTCCCATCGCCCACTCGGCCGCCAAGACGGACGAGCCCGTCTCGGAGGGGGTTGTGGCCCTGCTCGAACCCTTCATCGACACCATCATCATCTGCACCATCACCGGCCTGGTGATCGTCTCCACCGGGGTCTTCGACGACAAGGTGCCGACGACCATCTCCCTGGGCGACAACAACGTGTCGTATGTACAGGTCGACGACCGGGGTAACATCACGAGCACGTCTTCGCCGCGGGAGCTGGCCGTGCAGAACGGCATGCCGGTGGTGACCTCGGGCACCGATCCCCGCCTGGCCTATTTCGACGTGCCGGTGGATACCCTCTTCATCGACGCTGCGCAGACGCAACCCTTCACGGGCACGATCTTTCCCGGCCGGGCACAGGCCGTAGGGTCCGACGGCACCACGTACGCCGTGCTCTACGGCAATGCCGTGCGCAACAGCGCCCCGCTCACCTCGCTCGGCTTCCAGCGCGGGCTCGAACCCCTCGGCCTCTCGGAGCTGGGACGCTGGATCGTGCTGCTGTGCGTGTTCCTCTTTGCCATCTCGACGGCCATCTCCTGGAGCTATTACGGTGACCGCTGCGCCAACTACCTCTGGGGCAAGAAAGCCATCCTGCCCTACAAGATGGTCTTTCTCGTCATGCACTTCCTCGGGGCCGTCGTGGCGGTGACGACGATCTGGGACCTGGGGGATGTGGCCCTCTCGCTCGTGACGCTGCCGAACGTGATCACGCTCGTCCTGCTCTCGGGGCTGCTCAAGCGCGTCACCGACAGCTACTTCCAGCGCAAGCCGTGGCTGGAGAACTACGAGGTCCACCGGCGGATCGTGGAGGAGAAGAAGCAGAAAGCCGCCGCGCGCAAGCAGCACGAGCGCATCTAGCGCGTCGCGCGTCCAGGACGCGCTGGAGGAGGACGGCTCCGGGCCGCGTCGTCAACAGACCTGCCGAAGGGCATGAAAAACCTCACCGTTGTCGATCATCCGCTTCTGGCACGGGACGTGACCATCCTGCGTCGCCGGGAAACCCCTCACGGTGTCTTCCGGGAGACGCTCTCGAACGCGGCGGCGATTCTGGCCTATGAGGCCCTGCGTGACCTGCGGCTGCGGGCCGTCCCGGTCATGACGCCGCTGGAAGCGACCGTCGGCGTGGAGGTGGACGAGGAGGTCATCGTTGTGCCGATCCTGCGGGCCGGGCTCGGCATGGTCGACGGGTTCGTTCGCTTCATCCCGACCGCCCGCATCGGCCACCTGGGTATGTACCGGGACAAGGAGACGCACCGGCCGGTGGACTATTACAGCAACATTCCCGGCGGGCTGGAGACGGCCCGCGTGTTCGTCGTCGATCCGATGCTGGCCACGGGTGGGAGCGCCGTCGGCGCCATCAACCATCTGAAGGAGCGGGGAGCCCGGCGCTTCACCTTCGTCTGCCTCGTGGCGGCCCCCGAAGGGGTCCGTGCCCTCGCCGAAGCCCACCCCGGCGTGCCCGTGCTCGCGGCCGTGCTCGACCGCGAGCTCGACGAACACGCCTACATCCGCCCCGGGCTGGGCGACGCCGGCGACCGTATCTTCGGGACGTCCGGTTGACGGCCGGCCCCCGGGCCGTGCCACCCGGCCCGGTCGTTTCGGCTTTCGGTACGGGACCTTCGACCTTCGACGCAACATGCAACGCCTGCTTCTCCTGCTCGTCTTCCTCGGTGTGGCACGGCCGGCCCCGGCACAGGACTACACGCTCGAGGTTCCCGGCGTCGTGCTCCGCGACGTTCCGTTCTCGGTCGCCGTGCGCAGCCCCGACGTGCTCTTCGACGAGGTGAGCGCCGTGGCCTACCGCCTCTGCCTGGGCGACGCGACTCCGCCGCTCACCTGTCTGGGCGGCGAGGCGGTGCCCCTGGCGTTTCAGCGCGGCGACGACGGGACACGCCGGCTCGTAGCCGAGGGCCTCACGGTGCCCGGGACCGGGGCGTTCGAGGTCGCCCTGCTGCACAACGGCCTGCCGGCGGCCGTCGCCCGGTCCCGTGCCGTGCCCGGGTGGCTTTCCATCCTCCCGCCGCTGCTGGCCATCGCCATCGCGCTCGCCTTCAAACGGGTCATCCCGGCCCTCTTCCTGGGCATCTGGGTCGGGGCGTGGACGGCCGCCGGCGGCGGAACCGGCTTCTGGAGCGGCCTCCTGGACACGTTCCAGGTCTACGTCGCGGGGGCCCTCGCCGACCCCGACCATGCGGCCATCATCCTCTTTTCGCTGATGATCGGGGGGATGGTGGGCATCATCTCCCGCAACGGCGGCATGCAGGGCATCGTCAACCGGATCGTCCGCTGGGCACGGGACGCCCGGCGCGGGCAACTCGCCACGGCCCTGCTCGGCATCGCCATCTTTTTCGACGACTACGCCAACACGCTCGTCGTCGGCGGTACGATGCGGCCCGTGACGGACCGCCTGCGCATCTCCCGGGAGAAGCTGGCCTACATCGTCGACTCGACGGCGGCCCCGGTGGCGGCCCTGGCCTTCGTCACCACCTGGATCGGCTTCGAGGTCGGGCTCATCGGCGACGCGGTCGGTAAGATCGACGGGCTGGACCTTTCGGCCTATTCGATCTTTCTGCACTCGATCCCGTACAGCTTCTACCCGATCCTGGCACTGTTCTTCGTCTTCGTGGTGGCGGGAACGAACCGGGAGTTCGGGCCGATGTGGGAGGCGGAGACCCGGGCCCGCACGACCGGACAGGTGCTGCGGCCGGGGGCCAGCATCGACGAGGAGGCCGCCGAGGGGAAGGACGTGCAGCCGAAGCCGGACAAGCCGCACCGGCTGATCAATGCAGTGCTGCCGATTCTGGTGCTCGTCGGGGGGGTGCTGGTCGGGCTCTACGTCACCGGCGAGGGGGAACACCTGCGCGACATCATCGGGTCGGCGGATTCGTACAAGGCGCTGATGTGGGCCTCGCTGCTGGGCACCCTCACGGCGGCCCTGCTTTCGGTCGGGCAGCGCATTCTCTCGCTGGAGGAAACCATCGAAGCCTGGTATGCCGGGCTGAAGGCGATGCTCTTCGCCATGATCATCCTGGTGCTGGCCTGGGCGCTTTCGGAGATCACCGAGGTGTTGCACACGGCCGCATACCTGGTCCATCTGCTGGGGGAAGCCCTGCCGCCGGGGGTGGTGCCTGCGCTCGTCTTCCTGCTGGCCGCCGCGACGGCCTTTGCGACGGGGTCGAGCTGGGGCACCATGGGCATCCTGCTGCCGCTCGTGGTGCCGCTCGTCTGGGCCATCCTGCAGGCCAACGACATGGCCGACCCGGCCCACTACCACGTTCTCTATTCGACCGTCGCGAGCATCCTGGCCGGCTCCGTCTGGGGGGATCACTGCTCGCCCATCTCGGACACGACCATCCTCTCGTCGATGGCCTCCGGCTGTGACCATATCGACCACGTGCGGACGCAGCTCCCGTATGCCGCGCTCGTGGGGACGACGGGCCTGCTGCTGGGCGAACTGCCCGTCGGCTTCGGCATGCCCTGGTGGGTGGCCCTGCTGCTGGGCATGGGGGTGCTCGTGGCCGCCATGCGCTTCCTGGGACGCACGGTGCCGGCCGCACCCGTCACGGCGGAACCCTCCACGCCCGTCCCGTGAGGGCGCCCGCGGCGTGCCGACCTCGCAAAAATCCGATAACCCGACATCGACTGAAACCTATGTGGCTGGAAGCGGACAACAGACCCTGGGGACGCTGGGAAGAATACCTGAATGAGCCGGGGTACCGGGTCAAGCGCATCGTGGTCAATCCCGGGCAGCGGTTGTCCCTGCAGAAGCACCGGCACCGGCAGGAGCACTGGGTGATCGTCCGGGGCACGGGCCTGTTCACCCTCGACGACACGGTCACCCGCGTGCAGGCCGGCGACCACGTGCACATCCCCGTCGGCGGCGTGCACCGCATCGAGAACGACGGCGAGGATTACCTGGTCCTCATCGAGACGCAGCTCGGGCTCTGCCTCGAGGACGACATCGTCCGGCTGGAGGACGATTACGGGCGCGTGGCGTGATGCCGGGACATGCCGGCTCCCCGGCATGCCCGGGCCCGGTTCAAGACCGGCCAACGCTACTTCCACCGCCGGCGGTCCGGGTCGTTCGCGGTGGGGGCGCGCCGGGATCATCCGGTGCGGCGCCGCTCCTCCTCTTCGAGCACGCGGTAGGCGATGGCCCGGGCCAGGTCGGGGGCGTTGCCCCAGGCCCGGTTGTTGGCAATCAGGTTGAGGACGACGCCCTGCCGGGCGGCCTGGAAGACGAGCGCCGTCGCGTCCAGCACCATGGCGCGGGCCTCCGGCGTCTCGGACAGTTCCGGCACCGGGCGGTCGAACGGATGGGCCAGGGCGTACGCTTCGGCGTACTTCACGCGCAGCGGCGTCAGCAGGCGGGCCACGGCGCTGTGGCCGGCGGCGGTGAACCGCCCACCGCAGCGCTGCCATTGCTCCCGGATCGGCGGGAGCCACGTCCAGTGGCTGAAGACGAACCCCAGACCGCGCGCGGCCAGCCAGTCGAAATAGGGCGGGATGAGCAGGTGGGGCGAGCGGAGTTCGAGGTGCAGCGGCACGTCGTCCGGCAGGGCATCGAAGAAGCCGTCGAGCGCGGCGATGTTTTCCATCGGATCGGGGCCCTCACGCTGCCGCTGGTATTCCTGCTCGAAGAGAATGCCGGCCAGCCGTTCCCCGAGCACCTCGCGGGCCGGTTCGTGGAACCGGCGGAGGTAGGCCGCCGCATTCAGGAAGTCGGGATTGGCTTCATAGACCGGCCGCCCGCCACGGCTCCGGCGCAGCGTGCGGGCGAAGAACGCCTGCGGGGCTTTGAGCAGAAAACGGGCCGTTGCCGGGGCATGTCCGGCGTATTCTTCGAGGACGAACAGGTTGTTCGACGGTGTGCCGTCTTCCTCCCGGAGGGGGCGGTAGAAGGTGAAATCGAGTTCGAGCACCTCGAAATGCTCGAAGTAGTCCCGGACCGAGGCGACGGGCAGCAGGCGTTCCTCGTAGGTGTCGTCGTCGAGCCGCTTGCGCCGTGTCTTGATCTTCGCATGGTACGCCTCCGGGTAGATCTGCCCGATCCATCCGGCATAGCGGTCGCTGGCGGTGCCGAAGCGGGCGTTCGGGTGCACACCGCGGAAGTCGTAGGCGGCAACCCGGGCGCGGCGTTCGTCGAGGGAGAGGTCGGGCATGGCGGGGGCGTGGAAGGTGCCGGGGGCTCAGCCGGCGGGTGGGTCCGCGGGGGGCGCTTCGGCGCCGGTTTTTTCGGCGGCGGGGTGACCGTTGGTGCCGAGGCGGGCCTGGCGCCGGCGAAAGCGGAGGGTTTTGTGCACCGTGTGGGTGGTGACGAAGACGCCGAAGAAGAGGAAGATGTAGTAGCCCAGGATGCGCCATACGAGCAGGGTGGGGACCACCATGCCCTTGGCCATGAGTGGGCCGAGGAAGAGGACGTAGAGGCCTTCGATGCCGCCGGCACCACCCGGTGTGGGCAGGATGAGCGAGCTGAGCGTCAGGGCGGCGGTGCGGAAGAAGGCCAGCAGCACGTCGACGTCGGGCACGACGCTCCAGACGATGAAGACGATGAGGAAGTACCGGGCCAGCCAGGTGCCGAGGGTCAGCAGGAAGCCGTACAGGTAGAAGACGGGCGGCTGGGAGCGAAGGATCCGGGCGCGGCGCTGGTACTGCTGCATCTCGCGCGTGACCCGTTCCCGGAAACGACGCAACCCCTTGATGCGGAAGACGAAGCGGGTGAAGCGGTCCAGCAGTTCGGGGCGCACGAGCGTGGCATAGGCGAAGACGGTGGTCCAGAGCATGAAGCCCAGCAGGTAGGTGACCGTGGTCCAGAAGCCGACACGGCCCAGCGAGGCCGGGATCACCTCGATGAAGACCGTGGCCGTGAGCACGAGCGGCACCGAGAGGGCGAACCAGATCTGGTCGAGGATCATCACGAAGAGCATCCAGGCCCCCACCTCGCCGACGGCGACGGCCCCGCGGCGGCTGCTCTTGCTGTCCCGGGCGATGTAGAAGGCGGCCAGGGGGGCGCCGCCGACCAGCGAGGGTGTCATGTTGGAAGCGAAGTCCCAGGCCAGTTGCCCGCGTGTGGCCGCCATGAAGTCGAGCCGTCCGTGGGAGACGAAGTGCAGGCGCCAGCCGCCGAAGAGCACCCGCAGCACCACCATGGCCAGCGCCAGCCCGATCATGACCGGGTCCAGCGTGTCGAGCATCAGGACGAAGTCGTCCGGGCTGAAGGTGAAGTACCCGATGACGAGCAGTACCCCGAGGCTCAGCAACAACGGCCAGAGCAGGCTGAGCCAGGAGAAGGGAGGGGGCGACGGTACCTGTTCTCCCGCCTGCGCCTCGGGCACCGGGGCCTCCTGAAGCGTGGACGAAGGGTCGGGCATGCAGGCTGACGGTTGGTGAAAAGCGAAAAATACGGAGGATCGTGCGGGAGTGCCTGGCCCGGCGTGTAAATGAACGGTAAAGCCTGACGTCACTCCCGTTCCAGCGCTTCGATGGCCTGCCGGAGTTTCCGGTAGGTGTCGTGGAGGGCTTCCGGAATCACCTTGACGTCTGCGATGGTGGGCATGAAGTTCGTGTCGGCCCGCCAGCGGGGTACGACGTGCAGGTGCAGGTGTTGCGGGAGGCCGGCGCCGGCCGCCTCGCCCAGGTTCATGCCGACGTTGTAGCCGTCCGGGCGGAGGGCGTGGTTGAGCCAGCGGATGCAGCGGCCGAGCGTTTCGGCCAGGGCGGCCTGTTCGGCCGGGGTGAGGTCCTCATAGGCAGCCACCTCGCGGTAGGGCACGATCATGAGATGGCCGTTATTGTAAGGATAAAGATTCATGATAACGAACACCAGCTCCCCCCGCCACAGGATCAGGTTCTTCTCGTCCTCGTTCTCGGCGAGGAGCCGGGTGAAAAGGGAAGGGGCGGTCGCTGCACCGGGCTTCCGCTGTTCCCAGGTTTCCAGATGTTGCGAGCGCCAGGGGCTCCACAGGCGTTTCATGCGAACCGGCGGGTTGGATGTGAGGACCGGACCGTGGCGCTAACGCTCCGGGGGGGGCGACGGGTTTCCGGCGGCACACCGGTGGAAAACATCCGGGGCGGCCGGGCGTTCGAGGGACGACGTGTTGGCCTGCCTCCCGCTGCTCATGGACCTGCGACGTGCCGATCTTCACACGCACACCGTCTGTTCCGACGGGATGCTGGCTCCGGAAGCCCTGGTGTATCTGGCCCGGGAGCGGGGGCTTGCCGCGCTGGCCGTCACCGACCACGACACGGTCGAAGGCCTCGAGGCCGCGATGGCGGCGGGGCGCCGCCTCGGCGTCGAGGTGATCCCGGGGGTCGAGTTGAGCGTGCATGTGCGGGCCGGCACGGCGCATGCATACCGGGAGGTACACCTGCTCGGTTACTTCTTCGATCCGGCGCATCCTGCCCTGCGGGCCTGTCTGGACACCTACCGCCGGCAACGCCGGGAGCGGGGGTTCCGCATCGTCGAGCGCCTGCACGACCTCGGCGTCCCGCTCCGCCCGGAGGCCGTGCTGGCCCAGGCCGGCGACGGGGTGATCGGGCGCCCGCACGTGGCCCGCGCCCTCGTCGCCGGCGGCTTCGCCGCCTCCTACGGCGAGGCCTTCGCGCAGTACCTGGCCGACGAGGCGCCGGCATTCGTTCCCAAACCCCCTTTTCCGTTCGAGGAAGCGCTGGCGCTGTTGCATGAAGCGGGAGGCATCGGCGTGCTGGCCCACCCCGGCCACTGGACGTCTTCTCATGACCTCCAGTACATGATCCGCGCCGGCCTCGACGGCATCGAGACGGTTCATCCCGCGCACGACGCCGTCCTCACCCGGTATTACCGCGACGTGGTCCGCGATTTTCTCTTGATAGAGACCGGCGGTTCGGATTATCATGGGCTCCGCGACGAAGAGGCGGAACACTTCGGGAAGTTTGGCATCCCGTACGCACGCCTCGAACCGGCGCGCCGCCGCGCCTGCACGGGCATGGCGCAGCCCTGACGTGTATCAACCCGCGTGCACACGCGGCCGACGACCTTATGCCTGAGTACATCGAAGGCCATCTCGTAGCCCGGGACGCCGGCTTTGCCCTGGTGGTGAGCCGGTTCAACGCCTTCATCACGGAACACTTGCTGGAAGGAGCCCTCGACGCCCTGCGCCGCCACGGAGCGGACATGGACCGTGTGACGGTGGTCCGGTGTCCCGGTTCGTTCGAAGTGCCCCTGGTGGCCGGGAAACTCGCCGCCTCGGGGAAGTACGAGGCCGTCATCTGCCTGGGGGCGGTCATCCGCGGTGCGACCACGCACTACGACCTGGTGGCCGGCGAGGTGGCCAAGGGCACGGCGCAGGTGGCCCTGCAGACCGGCGTGCCGGTCATCTTCGGCGTCATCACGACGGACACCATCGAGCAGGCCATCGAACGGGCCGGGACCAAGGCCGGCAACAAGGGTGCGGAGGCGGCCCTTGCGGCCATCGAGATGGTCAACCTCCTGCGGCAACTCTGAACGTAGCAACGAAGCGGTAGCCCATCGACGAACGGGTACGATTTCGGGCATTTGATAACGAGAAGAGACGGGCGGTTGCGGCGCAGGCCGTGCCGTCGCATGGGCATGACATTCCTTGCACGCTTCTTTTTGTCCCGGTCCCGGTGCCTGCTTCTTCTGGTCTGGGCGATGGGCGCGGGTGCCGTTCAGGCCCAGATGGGTGCCTGGACGGCGCACACGTCGATGCGGGAGGTGGTGGCTGTGGCGGCTTCGCCGGAGATCGTGTGGGCGGCCACCACGGGCGGCGTCTTCGGCTATGACGTCACCACCGGCGCGTTCGACCGTTTCACCCCGGTCGAAGGGCTCAGCAGTATCGAGGCCACCGCCCTTGCCTTCGACGCCGCCCGGTCGCACCTCTGGATCGGTTACCAGGACGGCGTGATGGACCGGCTCGACGTGCAGACGGGGACGGTGCGCACGATCCGGGACATCGCCCGGGCCGGGCAGTTTCCCAACCGGCGGATCAACCGGATCGTGGTGCATGGCGACTCGATCTTCGTGGCAACAGCCTTCGGGGTGGTTGTCTACGATCCGGTCCGGGAAGAAGTGCGGGATACCTACAGCCGGCTGGGAACGCTGCCTCCCACCACCGCGGTCCATGACGTGGCGGTGGCTCCCGTGCCCGGCGGCGGGCCCGGCCTCTGGCTGGGCACGGATCGCGGCATCGCCCACGCCGCGCTTGCCACGGTCAACCTGCAGGACCCGGCGGCGTGGACGGTCGAGGTGGCCGGCCTGCCCGGCCCCGATCCGGTCGTTCATGCGGTGGCGGGCTTCGAGGGACGGCTGTATGCCGGTACCCCCTTCGGCCTGTATCGTCGCCAGCCGGACGGGCGGTATGCGTCCGCCGGGGTCACCGGCCGGGCCGTGACGGATCTGCACGTCGCCGGCGACCGCCTCTTCGGGGTGGAACGCTTCAACCTCTTCGTCCTGGAGCCCGGCGGGCAGGGGCGGCTGTTGCAGGCCGACGGCTTCACCGAGCCGACGTCGGTGATGACGGGTCCCGACGGCAACCTCTGGTTCGGCGATGCGCTGGAGGGCCTGGTGGCCGTGGCCACGCCCGACGCCGTCGCCACGAAGCTCACCGTCCTGCAACGGCTCGTGCCGGAAGGACCCTTCAACGACCAGTTCGTCGACATGACGTTCGACCGGCAGGGCAACCTGTGGGCCGGCGAGGTCGGCGCGGGCAACTCGGGCTTCTACCGGCGCAGCCCGGACGGGCGCTGGACGAGCTACCTGGGACGGTTCTTCGGTGAGCTGGCCGGCACGGGCCGCTACACGTCGGTTCACGCCGATGCGCAGGGGAACGTGTGGGCCGCCTCCGAAGGGGGCGGGCTCGTGCAGGTGACGCCCGAGGGCACGCTCGTCCGCTACGACAGCCGGAACGCCTCGCTCCTGCCGGCCTCAGGCACGGACAACTTCGTCATCGTGGGCGGCGTCGCCTCCGACCCGGACGGAACGATCTGGGCCACGACCCGCGCCTCCCCGCGCCCCCTGCATGTGCGCACCCCGGACGGTACCTGGACGGCCCTGCCGCCCTATACGGGGCAGGGACTGACCTTCGCCTCTACCGCCTACGGGCGCATCTACGTCGATGCGTTCGAGCAGAAATGGATCGTCATCCGGAATGAAAACAACCTGGGGCAGATCCGTGGACTGATGATCCTGGATACGGGCGGCACACCCACCGACCCGTCGGACGACGTTTTCCGTTTTCTCGATGAGGAAGGGGGGGCCGGACGCGGTTTGCCCAGCCCGGCGGTCACCGCCGTGGTGGAGGATCAGGAGGGACTGGTCTGGATCGGCACCGAGGAGGGGCTGGCCTTCATGATCAACACTGGCATCGTCGCGCGCGACCCGAACAACGTCCCCAGCTGGCCCACGTGGGCGGATCGTTCCCGGGGCACTTTTACGCTCTTCGGGTTGCGGATCAACGGCCTGGCCGTCGATCCGGCGAACCGGCTCTGGGCGGCCACGAACGAGGGCGCCTGGCTCATCCGGGCCGCCCCGGAAGGCGGTTATGACCTCGTGGCTCATTTCTCGACGGACAACAGCCCGCTCTTCTCCAACACGGTGCTTTCGGTGGCCGTCGATGCCCGTACGGGCCAGGTGTACTTCGCCACGGACCGGGGGCTGCTCAGCTACCAGGGAGATGCCGTGGCGCCGGCCGAAAAGCCGGGCGACCTGTTCGTCTACCCCAATCCGGTCGTGCTGGCCGACGGCGACACGCCCGATATCATCATCGAGGGGCTGGTGCAGGAGACCGAGGTGCGCATCGTGGCGCCGCACGGGGCGGTGGTGGCCCGCCTCTCCGCCCGCGGCGGCCGCGTCCGCTGGGACGGGCGCGACCTGGACGGACGCCTGGTGCCCAGCGGGGTCTACCTCGTCATCGCCGTGGGACAGAACAACGAGGGGACCGCCTACGGTAAGGTGGCCGTCATCCGGTAGCGGCCCGCCGCCGGCTTTCAAAAAAACTTGAACCGGCCTGCCGGAACCCGCTTCCCCGCATTCGGGTTGTTACCACCCTTTTGAGACGGGCTGCAGGCCGTTCCACGTAAAGTTCATCCGGAATGGTTTGAAAAGGACGCCGGATCGTTCTAACTTGCCTGTCTCACCTGCACGGTGACCGTAGCTCAGCCGGTTAGAGCGCCAGGTTGTGGCCCTGGAGGTCGGGGGTTCGAATCCCCTCGGTCACCCGTTTTTAACCTTTGTAATACCGTCACACCGGTATTGCAGTAGAAAAAAGCCGCGTTCGTCTAGGGGTCTAGGACGCCGGCCTTTCACGCCGGTAACACGGGTTCAAATCCCGTACGCGGTACCGCAAGCCCCGGAGCCTCAGGGTTCCGGGGCTTCTTTGTTTGCTTATCCCTCGCGTATCGTAATGAGACCCGGGAGCCGGCGGAGGGCTGGCTCCGGGGCAGCGGCCGATCGGAAAAAGCCTTCGGAGGGGTCGAAAACGGGCTTTTCCGGGGTGACGGCGTTTCAGAAAGGGACTGGCATGTCCTTTGGGTAACGGTTCCGGCGAGGCCGGCGCGGGTCGGAGTGATCTTAATGCGCCGGTAACGCGCCGAGGGGTGCCTGCCCCTATCATACGGCACGGGTAGAGAAGTGCAGGCATTACACATTGAACCGCACAACCCAGGATTTTCATGCTACCTTACAGCCTTTCGAGTGTTCTGCTCATCGGTATCGTTGCCTTTGGGATCACCTATCTGTTGATGCCCGCCGTGCGGCGTTTTGCGGTGAATGTGAACTGGGTCGATGCGCCGGACGGGCATCGCAAGATCCACGTGCAGAGCATCCCGCGTGTCGGCGGCCTGGCCATCTGGTTCGGGCTGGTCGGGGCCGTATTGGTCATCCTGATGACCGGTCGCGGTTTTGAGGTGGACCGGCTCTCCGGGCATCTGGCGACGCGCTCCATGCTCTGCCTCTTTGCCGGGGCGACGCTGGCCGTGGCAACCGGTCTGCTCGACGACGTCTTTCAGCTTCGTGCGCGTTACAAGTTGCTCGGGCAGGTACTCAGCGTCGTTCCCGTGCTGTTTTGCCGGGAGCTGGTCGCCGGGGTGGTGGTGTTGTTCGGGGGAGGCCTGCCGGCGACGTTGCTGGCCTACGTGTTCATCGCCGGCTGGGTCGTTTTCATGATGAACGCCGTCAACCTGATCGACGGGATGGACGGGCTCGCCGGTGGGGTGGCCCTCATTGCCCTGTTTTTCATGGTGTTGCTGGGAGGGATGACGGGCCCGGTGCTGCTCTTCTGTATCGCCTTCGGGGGAGCCCTCATGGCGTTTCTGCGCTACAACCTGCCGCCGGCCCGGGTGTTCATGGGCGACACCGGCAGCCTGCTCATCGGCTATCTGCTTGCCATCCTGGCCCTGACTTCGCTCGCGGCCGATCCGTCCTGGAGCCGGGCCCTGGCCCTGATCGTCGTCCTGGCCCTGCCGGTTCTGGACACGACGATGACCCTCGTGCGGCGCCTGGCCCGCCGGCGGGATCCGTTCGCGCCGGACCGGGAGCACCTGCACCATCGGGTGCTCGGACGCCTCTTCGGCAGCCAGCCCCGCGCTGTCATGGTCTTCTATCTGCTGGGGATCGGCCAGGGACTCTATGCCCTGTTCATGGTACGGTGGAGCACCGGCGTCGCCTTCCTGTTGTTCGGCGTGGCCGTCTTGCTGGGACTGCTGTTGCTCTGGGAGCTTGGTTATTTCGATCCCGGCTCGTACCGGCCGGTCACGCCTGCATCGCCGTCGCTCCGCCCGTCGCGTCGCGTGAAGGAGCGCCGTGAGGTGATCCGGGCCGAGGGGATCCTGCACAGCCCGCTCGGGCCTCGGCCGCCGGTGCTCTAGGGCGTACGGTCAGTGCGGGGAGGCGGTGGTGCGGGGGGCCGGGCGCAGCCGGAAAGACCACCACACGCAGCGCAGCAGCAGGAGCAGTATCAGTGGCAGGGTGGCCGGGTGGAAGTCTTGCGGCCGGTCCAGCAGGGCACCGGCCAGGGCCACCCCGGTGACGGCGGCGGCCGCAATGAAGTAGCCGCGCAGGCCCCGGAAGTGCCCTCGCCACAGCAGAACCGCCACCGGCAGGTGCACCGGCAGGGCCCACAGGAGGTTGGCGTTCCAGCGCGTCACATGGTGCTCGGTGCCCAGCCACATGAAGAGCATGAAGCAGCCCACCAGGCCCGTGGCGGCAAAGAGGAGCACATCCCAGCGCCCGGCGGTGCCTTCAGGGGCAGGGCGACGGGCCGACCGGAAGGTTCCGGCGAGTCCGGCGGCAAAGAGCGCGGCGAAGCTCCACAACGGCCAGGCGGGGGCCTTCACCGGAGGGGTGTAATCCGGTACCACCAGGAGCGTGTCCCGGCGTGCGACGAGTGGCCGTGCGGTTTCTCCCTGCACCACCGTGGCGTGGTCGAACGCCGTCATCAGGTAGTCCGGGAGAAACATCACCTCGTGCGGGGTGGCGGTGCGGTCCGTCGAGGCACCCAGCAGCAGGTCGATGCCCAGGTCGATCCAGGGACGATCCGCCAAGTAGGGGTCGAGCAGGCGGCGGAAGGAAAGGCCGGGATCGGGCTGGGGGGCGAACCGTAGGGCTGGTCCCAGGGTGGTCGCCAGCACGTCGCGCAGGCGCGTGGAGCAGTTGTCGAACAGGAAGTCGTAGCGGTAGGTGCGGTTTTCCGGGCGGGCGTTGATCCGGAGGAAGCGGTAGAGGACGGCCACCTGTTCCTGCGACAGGTTCAACACCTGTTCGATGACCGGGCGACCTTCGAGGCGGCTGCCCCGCAGCGTGGCGGCCAGCGGCGAGACGGAGAGGAAGTAGTCGAGCCGGCCGTAGGCAAACTTCGGGAGGAAAAGGGGGTCGCGGAAGTCGAACGTGCCGTAGTTGAAGACCGCGTCGAAGCCCGTGGCGGGGTCGTGCACGCGCAGGGCACTGTGTCCGAAGGCGGCATAGAGGGCCTCGCCCGGCAGGATGGTCAGCAGCGAGACCTGCGTGTGGGCCGAGACGCTGTCCGGCAGCTGGGCCAGGGCCGGAGCCCCCAGCAGGCCGAGGCAGCAGACGAGCAGGAAACGTCGCATACGGTCCGTTTCGGGAAGGAGGGGGAGCGGGCCGCGGCGGTGTACGCCGAAGCCCGGCGAACGTTGCCGCGGTATTGTATGCATTCTTCAAAACGATTCCGAACATTTATCGCTAATTTCGATTTCGTGGCCGCAGGCTTGTGTTTCAACGAATCATCGTCGGGCTGTGAATCGAAAAGCGCGTGCACGGGCGGTTCTGGAGGCGTTGCGGCGGGTGATTCCCCGCCCGGAGACGGAACTCCGGCACGAGAACCCGTATCAATTGCTGGTGGCGGTGATCCTCTCGGCCCAGTGCACCGACGAACGGGTCAACCGGGTGACGCCGGCCTTCTTCGAGGCTTTCCCGACGCTGGAGGCGCTGGCGGCGGCGGAGCCGGAGGACGTCTATCCGCTGATCCGGTCGATCTCCTACCCGAACAACAAGGCGAAGCACCTGGTGGGCATGGCCCGCATGGTGCGGGACGCCTTCGGAGGGGAGATCCCGCGCACGATTCCGGCATTGCAGCGCCTGCCCGGAGTCGGGCGTAAGACCGCGCAGGTGGTGGCCTCGGTCGCCTTCGACAGCGAGGAGGCCCTGCCGGTGGACACGCACGTCTTCCGGGTGGCACACCGCATCGGGCTGGTGACGGACGAGGCGGACACGCCGCTGAAGGTCGAGCGCCAGCTCAAGCGCATCCTGCCCCGGAAGGACTGGGGCGAGGCGCACCACCTGCTGATCCTGCACGGGCGCTACACCTGCACGGCCCGCCGGCCGAAGTGCGAGGCCTGCCCCGTGCCGCCGCATTGCCGGTACTACGAGCGCCTGCAGAAACTGCCGCCGCCGCTCGACGGCCTCGACCCGGGCCGGGGCGCCTTCTTCTGCAAGACGTGCGCCCGTTACTTCGACGCCCCCGTACGCCATGAGGACCGCTACGGCGTCGAGCAGATCGCCTGCCCTGCCTGCGGCTCGATGAACGTTTTCGACACGAAGACGGGCCGCACCACGAAGCGCATCAAGGATTACCGCGTCTGACCACGGGCCTCCCGCCCACGTCTTCATCCGTAAACCTCACCGAGCATGAAACCCAGCCAGCGACATATCCTGATCATCCTGGACGGCTACGGTATCGCCGAGGACCCGTCGGTGAGTGCCGTCGATCAGGCGAAGAAGCCGTTCCTCGATCATCTTTTTGCAACCTATCCCCATGCCACGCTCGAGGCATCCGGGCTGGCCGTCGGCCTGCCGGAGGGACAGATGGGCAACTCCGAGGTCGGCCACATGAACCTGGGCGCCGGGCGCGTGGTCTACCAGGAGATCACCCGCATCGATCAGGCCATCCGGAACGGCGACTTTTTCGACAACGCGGTGCTGCGGCAGGCTGCCGCCCACGCAAAGGCCCACGGCGGCAAGCTGCACCTGTTCGGGTTGCTCTCCGACGGCGGCGTGCATTCGCACATCGATCACCTCTTTGCCCTGCTCGAACTGGCCCGCCGGGAAGGACTCGAGCGCGACCAGGTCTGCCTGCACGCCTTCACGGACGGGCGCGACACCGACCCGCACGGCGGCCTCGGCTACGTCGAGGCTTTTCTGAAAAAGGCGGAGGAGGTCGGTGTGGGGCGGGTGGCGTCCATCGTCGGGCGGTACTATGCGATGGACCGGGACCGCCGCTGGCAGCGCACGCGGCTCGCCTACGACCTGATTGTGCACGGCCGGGGAGAGGCGTTCTCGGACCCGCTGGCCGCCGTCCGGGCCAGCTACGACGAAGGGGTCACCGACGAGTTCATCAAGCCGCGCCGGATCGAGCACGAAGGCGGCCGCAGCACCCGTGTGGAGGACGGCGATGCCGTCGTCTTCTTCAACTTCCGCGGCGACCGGGCCCGGCAGCTCACCCGCGCCTTCGTGCAGGAGGACTTCGAGGCGTGGGTCCGCGAGGGCAACCGCGCCCGGGGCATCCCGCCTGACGACCGGGAAAAGGCGCCGTTCCCGGTCGTCCGCTTCAAGAACCTCTACTATGCCACCTTCACCCCGTACGACGAGGAACTCGACGTTCCCGTGGCTTTTCCGAAGGTCAACCTGACGAACACCCTGGGCGAGATCATCGCCCGGCGCGGGGGGACGCAGCTCCGGGCCGCCGAGACGGAGAAGTACCCGCACGTGACGTACTTCTTCAGCGGGGGACGGGAGGAGCCGTTCGAAGGAGAAGATCGGATCCTGGTGCCTTCGCCGAAGGTGCCGACGTATGACCTCAAGCCCGAGATGAGTGCGCCGGAGGTGGCCGCACGCGTGGCCGAGGCCCTGGCGCAGGAGCGGTACAACCTGGTCGTGCTCAACTTCGCCAACCCCGACATGGTCGGGCACACGGGGGTCTTCGAGGCGGCCGTCAAGGCCGTGGAGGCCGTCGATGCCGGGACGAAGACGGTCGTCGAGGCGGCGCTGGCGCACGGGTACAGCGTCACCATCCTGGCCGATCACGGCAACGCCGACAAGATGCGCAACCCGGACGGCTCGCCGCACACGGCCCACACGACGGCGCTGGTGCCCCACCTGATCATCAAGGACGGCTTCACCGGTCCCATCCGTCCCGGCAAGCTGGGAGATGTGGCCCCGACGATCCTGGCCCTCCTGGGTGAACCCGTGCCGGAGGAGATGACCGGCGAGGTGCTCGTCGAGCCGGCGCCCGAGACGGTCTGAGACCCGCTTTCCGGCCGCGTCGGGACGCGTCCCATCGGCCTATCGGCAGGGGGTGAGGGGCGCATACCCTGGGAAGGGGCCTGCGGCGCGCAAGTGCCTTCCGCGTCTGGAAACGTCAGTGCACCGCCAGGTCGAACGGGAGGCGGGCCTGCACCGTGCCGTGCTCGCGCAGGAGGCGGCCGGCGGTGCGGGCCTGTTCGAGCAGCGCCCGTTCCGGCGAGGTCATCCGGAGGTGGCGCCACAGCGTGGCGGCCCCGGCGCTGAGCTCGGTGCCTAGCACCTCGATCAGGGTTTTCGGGCGCGGCAGTTCCCGGATCCGGTAGCGGTCCGGTGCCAGTCCGGCCCGTTCGGCGGCCAGCCCGAGGGCCGTCTCCAGGCCCCCGAGCACGTCGACGAGCCCGTGGTGGAGGGCATCCTGGCCCGTCCACACCCGCCCCCCCGCGGCCGCTTCGACGGCTTCGACCGCCAGGCCCCGCTCGCGGGCCGCGTGCCGGAGGAAGGCGGCATAGGTGCTGTCGGTGGTGCGTTGCATGCGGCGGCGTTCTGCTTCCGTGAGCGGGCGGGTGCCCGAGAACATGTCCGCCAGCGGTCCCGTGCGCACGTTGTCGAACGTGATGCCGAGCTTCTCGTCGAAGAAGTCGCCGGTGTCGAGCAGCAGGCCGAAGACGCCGATGGAGCCGGTGATCGAGAGCGGGTCTGCGACGATGGTGTCCGCCGGCACGGCCATCCAGTAGCCGCCCGAGGCCGCCACATCGCCCATCGACACCACGACCGGCTTTTCGCGGGCCGTCAGGGCGATGGCGCGGCCCATGGCGTCGGCGGCCGGTGCCAGCCCGCCGGGCGAGTTGATGCGCACCACGACCGCCTTCACCCGGTCCGATTCGCGTGCCTGCCGCATCGCCTCGGCGAACGTTTCGGTGCCGAGGGCCTCGCCGCCCAGGAGCGGGTTGGGGTCGAAGCCGCTCTCGCCCTCGATGATGGCCCCGACCGCATAGACGACCGCGATCTCGTCGTCTCCCCGGGACGGCAGGCCCGCCTCGCCGGCCGGCACCCGGACGTAGGCCTTCAAATCGATCTGCGGGAACGTCTCGCCTTCACCGAGTCCGAGTCGCCGGGCCAGGGCGTCCTCGATCTGGTCCTCATAGAGCAGCCCGTCCAGCAGGCCGGCCTCCAGCGCCTGTTCCGTGGAGAAAAGCCCCTGTTCCCGGGCCAGGGCCTGCAGCCGGGCTTCCGGGATGCCCCGCCGTTCGGAGACGGCCTTCAGGAAAGTCGTTTCGATGCCGGCCAGCAGGGCCCCGAGTTGTTCTTCGCTCTCGGGCGAAAGGTCCGTGCGCTCGAACGGCTCCACGGCGCTCTTGTATCGCCCCGCCCGTAGCACCTGGGGTTCGATCCGGAGCCGGTCGAGCAGTTTCTTGAAAAAGGTGGCTTCGAGGTAGAACCCGTTGAACTCGAAGAGGCCCTGCGGGGGGGCGAAGACGCTGTCGGCGAGGCAGGCGAGGAAGTAGTCGGCTTCGTCCAGGCCGAAGGCGCCGGCCGAGGCCAGCAGCGGTTTGCCGCTGCGTTTGAAGGTGCGCAGGGCGTCGGCCAGCTCCTGCCGGCTCGCCCAGGAGGCGGACAGCCGCCCGAAGCGGAGCCAGACCGCCGCGATGCGCGGGTCGGCGGCCGCCTTGTGCAGGGCACGCCGGACGTCGTGCAGGTCGAACGGCGGCTCCTCGGTGATGAGCCGGCGCAGCGGGTCTTCCGAGACGTACTCGGGCAGTCTTCCTTCCAGCGGTACCACCAGGACCGACCCCGTCGTCACGTGCGGCGTGCGGTCCGTGGCGGCCGTGAGGGCGATCAGGAAGAGCAGGGAGAAAAAGAAGATGATCCCCAGGGCGATCAGGGTTCCCAGGACGCTGGCGAGCAAGGTCGAGAAGAAACGCATCGGACGACGATTCGGTGAACGGGCCGGCAAAGACGGAGGCACGAGGGCCTGCACGGCTAAAGCTAACCTTTTTTCGCGAAAAAGGGGCAGGGGGACATTGAATCCGAAACGAAAGCGCCCGATTTCAGTCTGACGGCCCGAGTCGGTGCCGCAACCGTGGCACCATGCTTTCGTTCGTAGTACCCGGCACGTACGTCATGGATGTCGTCTTCCAGTATGAGATACCCTATCTGCATCCGCTGGTGGTCCATTTTCCGCTGGCGCTCATCCTCGTCGGGGCGCTGACGGTTTTTCTCTGGCTGATCCGGGGCACCGTCTTCTGGCAGCGGTGTGCGCTTTTTCTGTATTCGCTCGGGATGGCCGGGGCGCTCCTGGCCTATTTCACCGGGGAGGCGATGGAGGAGGCCGTAGAAGGCGCGGCCATCGTCGAAGAGCTGGTCGAACTGCACGAGCAGATGGCGCTCTACACGCTTCTCTTCACGGGGCTGACCCTGGCCGGGCTGGTGGGCATGGCGGTCTGGGCACATTATCGCCCGATCGCCCGGCCGCAGGGGGACCCGATCCTGCTCCGGGTTCTGCTGGGCCTGCTGGCGCTGCTCTCGGCGGTGCTGGTGGCCTGGACGGCCCATATCGGCGGGACGATGGTCTGGGGCGTGGCCCGTTGAGGGCTTCGGCGCGTGCGAAGAACCGTTTCGTGTGTACAAAATCGTGGACGATCCGGCACGGCCGGGAACGCCCGAAAACGCGCCTGCGGGGTGTTTCACCCGCGTTTGCGTAATGCCGCAACCGGGTGGCACGGTGTTGGGCGGCAGGCCGGGGTGAACCCCGGACACCGCCCCGTGACCAGACCGGAGACGACCATGAACGCATCGATACCTGCTCTGCACGCCACCCGGTTGCTCCCGGCGCTTATCCTGTTGATCGCCCTGACCGCACCGGCCGACCTGCTTGCCCAGTCCCGTGAGGCAGGGCGGGGACGGACGAGCGGCCGGGAGCGGGTCGAACGCACGGACGACGAGAAGAAGCGTGGGACCCCCTCGCAGGCGTCGCGGAAGACGACGCCGGAGCGGGAACGCGAAGCCGGCCGGAGGGCATCCCGCACGACGACCGTGCAGCGAGACGCGCCGGACCGGCGGGTCATCGTGCGGGGCGAACCCGGCCGCCGGGGCGAGCGCGCGCCCGAGGTCCGGCACCATCCACCCGAGGTCCGGCATCACCCGCGCGGGCACCATCCCCCGAAACACCACGGGCCTGTGGTCGTCGTCCGGCCCCACGTGCAGGTGAACGTTCACTGGCCGTGGACGTACCGCCACAGGCGGCACTGGCGCCCGCGCTACCGGTATCGCCAGGTGGTCTACGTGGAGGTGCACTGGGGCCGGCGGCACCGCACCAGCCGGATCGACGTGCAGACGTACTACCGCCAGGAGGTCCGCTACGCCGACGCGCACCATGCCGTCGTCGACCTCTACATCGAGGAGATCGAGCTGTTCAGGGATGGCCGGTACTATGGCCGGGTTCACCACATCCCCGCCCGCCTCGGTCATCTCACGGCCCGGATCTACCGCGACGGCCGGGTGGTCTTCGACCGGGACGTCTTCATCGTCGGCGATCCCCATGCCGGATTCGAGATGATCGCGACGCGGCACCGGGGCGGGTATGTCTTCGACGGTTATTACGGGCCCGGCGAATGGGTCGTGGGGCGGCTCGACCTGCGGCACCAGGCGGTTCACCTGGTTCATCGAAGCCGCCTCTTCGACCCCTACGACTTTGAAGGCTGGGTGCCGATCTCGCTCCTGCCGGACGACCTCGCCTGGCGCTACGACTACGGGGCGGGCGCGATCAGTGCCTACGACGACGATGACGACTATTACGGCTACGAGCAGGTACCCTCGGGCGGGGTCTCGGTCCACGGCGACGTGCATTTCCGTGTGGAAAAGACGGCCCGTCCCCGGACCCTGCGTGAGGAGAAGCGGGTGACGGCGGCCTTCGGCGCGACGATCCACCTCCGCCGTGAAACCGAGATCCAGCGCCTGCGCTGAGGCCCGGCTGCCGGGAGCCGGCAGGGCGGCGCCCCCCGAGAGGCGGTGCCCTTTGCCGTATCCGCCCGGCCTGCCACGATGAAACCCTGTGGTCGAAAGCGGGGTTGGAGGACACGGACGCCGTGCCGCAGATCGGGCCGGCGGCACCGGCGTTTCCTGCCAGACTGGCAGAATCGTCCGCGTCGCCCGGGCGCAACACCCGGCAAAACAGGGTGTTCACCGCACCGGCAAGGCTTTTGCTGAGCACGGGATATCGTTCCCGCCATCGGATGTGACCGCCGTGCATACGACCCACCGGACATATGGTGAAACGCCGTACTCCCTGAACCAGCGGGAGCGGGAGATTCTGCGGCTCGTGGTGCAGAGCTTCGTCCACACGGCGGGGCCGGTCGGCTCGCGTTTCCTCTCGAAACGGTATCCGCTGGGGTTGAGCCCGGCCTCCATCCGGAACACCATGAGCGATCTGGAAGAGCGCGGTTATCTGGATCATCCCTACACCTCGGCGGGGCGCATCCCGACGGAACTGGGGTACCGCGCCTATGTGGACGAGCTGATGGAGACGGTGCCGGTGCCCCCGTCCGTCCGGCGTTCGCTGAAGCACCGGCTGCGTCCCGCCCGGCAGGATGCGGAGGAGATGTTGCGGATCGGCTCCCGCCTGCTCGGGGAGTTGACCAACCTGCTCGGGGTGGTGCTCAGCCCGCGCCTCTCGACCGGGGTGCTGGAGCGGCTCGAGATCGTCCCCCTCTCTTCCACGCGGGTCATGTTCGTGCTCAGCGTGCGGGGCGGGCTCATCCGCACCATGATTTTTCCCATGCAGGCCGGGCATGACATCCGCCGGGAGGAGCTGGTTCGGATCGTCGCGCTGTTGAACGAGCGCCTGGCCGGGCTGACGCTGGAAGAGATCCGCCGCTCGTGCCGTCCCCGTGTCCGCGACCTGGAGGACACCACCGGCCTCGTCCGCCTGATCCTGGACGAGTCGACCACCCTCTTCAGCGAGCTGACCGACACCCGCCACGTCGAGTACGGCGGGACGGGGAATATTCTCGCGTTGCCGGAGTTTAAGGAGCCCGCCGACCTGCGTGGGCTCATCGAGATGCTCGAAGACGAGACGACCCTCGTCTACCTGCTGGAGGAGCCGGACCCGCCGGCCGAGTTCGACGTGGCCCGGGCGCAGGTTCGCATCGGCAGCGAGAACCGGCGGGCCGCGGTCGGTGGTGAGAAGGTGGAGCGTTTCTCGGTCGTCACCGCCCGGTACAAGCTCGGCGATACCGTCGGCACCATCGGCGTCATCGGGCCGACGCGGATGGACTATGCCCGCGTAGTGGCGCTGGTCGAGGAGATGGCCCGGCAGATGAGCGGGCCCGCCGAAGTTTCCTGACCGGCCCGCCGGCCGCTGAGCAAAACCAACCCTTAGAACCTGATCCCGATGAGCAGGGAAACGACCCGTAACGATCTTGCACCGGACCGGGAGCAGCCGCCCGCGGCGCCGGAGACGGAAGCCGCTGTGGCGGACGGTGCGGCTCCGGACGAACTCGAACGCCTCCGCGCCGAGCTCGAAGCGACACGCGAGCAGCTGCTGCGCAAGGTGGCCGAGTTTCAGAACTTCCGCCGCCGTACCGAGCAGGAGAAGGCGTTGCTCCTGGAGGTGGGCAAGGCCCATGTGGTGACCTCCCTGCTCGACGTCGTCGATGACTTCGAGCGGTCGCTGGAGGCCACCCGCCGGCTGGAGCAGGAGAAGAAACAGAGCCGGAAGGCGGCCTACGAGGGATTGAAGGAGGGCGTCGAGTTGATCTACCGGAAGCTGATGGAGGTGCTTGCGCAGCACGGAGTCGAGCCCATCGAAGCCGCCGGCCGGCCGTTCGACGAGGCCCGGCACGAGGCCGTCCTGCAGCAGCCGGCGCCGGAGGGAACCCCGTCCGGGGTCGTCTTGCAGGAGCTTCAGAAAGGATACCGGCTCGGGGATCGTGTGCTGCGGCACGCGAAGGTCGTCGTCTCGTCCTGACGACCTGGCCCGATGCAGCGACGCAAACGATCGAACGCAATGCGCGATTACTACGAGATACTGGGTGTCGAGCGAACGGCCACCGCCGAAGAGATCAAGCGGGCCTACCGCAAGCTGGCGCTCAAATACCATCCGGACCGCAACCCGGACGACCCGACGGCGGAGGAGCGCTTCAAAGAGGCGGCCGAGGCCTACGAGGTCCTTTCCAACCCGGAGAAACGCCAGCGCTACGACCGTTTCGGTCATGCCGGTGTGCGGGGCAACGGCAATGCCGGTCCCGGCTTTCAGGACATCAACGACATCTTCAGTGCCTTCAGCGACATCTTCGGTGGCGGTTCCATCTTCGAGGAGGTCTTCGGTGGAGGGCGTGCCCGGGGACGGGGGCCGCGCCCGCGCGGGCGCCCCGGCAGCGACTTGCGCATCAAGCTGCCGCTGACCTATGAGGAGATCGCCGAAGGGGTGGAAAAGAAGATCAAGGTCCGGAAGTACGTCGTCTGTGAGGCGTGTGCCGGGACGGGGGCGGAGGGCCGGGAGCAGGGCTATGTGGTCTGCCCGACGTGTGGCGGCACCGGCGAGATCCGCCACGTGACGCGCTCGGTCTTCGGCCAGTTCGTCAACGTGCAGCCGTGCCCGGCCTGCCAGGGAGAGGGCCGCGTCGTGCGGCACCGGTGTGCCGCCTGCGGCGGGGAGGGCCGCCGGAAGGGTGAGGAGACGATCACCATCAACGTGCCGCCCGGGGTGCTGGAAGGGCATTACCTGACCCTGCGCGGGGCCGGCAATGCCGGGGTCCGGGGCGGACCGGCGGGCGACCTCCGCGTCGAGATCGAGGAACTGCCGCACGAACACTTCACCCGCGAGGGGCTCGACATCTACTACGAACTCTACCTCTCTTTCCCGGATGCCGTGCTGGGTACGGAGGTGGAGGTGCCCACGCTGAAGGGCCGGGCACGGCTTCAGATCGACCCCGGGGTGCAGTCCGGTAAGATCCTGCGCATGCGCGAGCGCGGCCTGCCCGAGCTGCACGGCGGCCGCGTCGGCGACCAGATGGTTCGCATCCACGTCTGGACGCCTACCTCCCTGACCGACGAGGAACGGCAGCTCCTCGAGCAGCTTCGCCACTCGCCCTCGTTCGCCCCGCAACCGGAACGCCAGGAGCGCCGGTCTTTCTTCAGCAAGTTCAAAGACGTCTTTACCTGAGCCGTCCCCGGTTCCGGAAAATATGCCCGATAAACTCGACGGCGAGGCCCTGCGCGACGTGATGCGGCTGGTCCCGTCTCCCGTGACGGTGGTCACCGCACGATCCGGGGAGGAGGTGCGCGGCATTACGATCGGCTCGTTTACCAGCGTGTCGCTCGATCCGCCGCTCGTCTCCTTCAATGTGGGCCGGGACGCCCGCATGCACGACCTGATCACCCGTGCGGATCGTTTTGCGATTCATGTGCTGCAAGAGGATCAGGCCCATCTCTCCGAGCACTTCGCCCTGCCGGATCGGGCCGCCGGAGACCAGTTTGACGCCGTGCCGCACCGCCTCGACCCCCACGGCCTGCCGCTTCTCGAGGATGTCCTGGCCGTGCTCGTCTGCCGTCCCTATGCCGTCCACGAGGCGGGGGATCACGTGATCGTCGTGGGGGAGGTGATGGAGGCGCGTGTGGGCGCATCCGGTCGTCCCGTGCTCTACTGCCGGCGCGGGTACTACGGCCTCGGCGAGCCGCTGGAGACGGAACTGCTTCTCCCGCGCGAGAGCCTTTCCTGAGCCGCGCACGCGGAAAACTTTTCACCCGTCGCGATCCGAAACCGTGTCGCCGGGGCGCTTTTCTTCCTTCCGCCGCATGGTATCATGTTTGCCCCGGCGCGAAGCAGATGTGCACCGTGGCATAGATGACGGGTTATGGGTACCTATGCGGATCGGCGGGAGGCCGGCTTCAGCTTTCTGGGGTTCTGGATCGAGGGGCGTCTCGTCGATGCCGTTCGGGTGCGTCGTGCCGTGTGGCGCCGGGTGCTGTGGCTCATCGGGCCGCTCGGTGTGCAGCTCGTCCTGTTCAAGCTGATGCAGTACGTGCTGCTGGAGCGGGGCCTGGAGGAGGGCAGGGCCCCGGGGGTGTCGCTGGGGGCGTTTTTTCTGGAGCAGGCGCCGGTACCGCTGCTGCTCGGCGGGCTGGCCTTCTCTACGGCGGCCCTGTTGATGCTCCGCTGGCCCGTGCTCAAGGCGGCGTTCGTACCCCTGGTCGTGCTCATCTTTGCCGGTGTCGCGGCCGTGTTGCGTGCCGCGGTGCCCTTCGACCTGAGCTGGGTGTCGGCCGGGTACTTTGCCGTCGTCCGGGAAGACCTGCTTTTCTGCCTGCTGGCGATGCTCGGGGTGGCGCTGCTGTTGCACAATGTGCGCGGGCGGCTGGGACGGTTCCTGGCCGGGACGGTGCATCTGCTGGCGCTGGCGTGCATGTTGCTCGCCAGCCTGGACTTCGGCTATTTCCTGCAGACGGGCACCGTGGGTGGCGTCCGGGAACTGTATGCGTTCGTTACCGGAACCCCGCTCGTGACGGAGGCCGGTAGCGACCGGAGCCTGCTCCTGTTGCTGGTGCTCCCGTTCGTCCTGGCGATGCTGCCGCTCCTGGCCGACCGGCTGTCGGTGCGGCGGCCCCGGCGGGGACGGGGCGGGGTCGCCGTCGTGTTGTTGCCGGTGCTGCTGCTTCTCTTCTGGCCGCGTACGGCGGTGCGCGGGGAGCTGGTGCCGTTATGCCGGACCCCCGTCGTCCGCCTGCTCGACGACGTAGCCGGGCGCTTCCCCGAAGGCGCCGGGCCCGAAGAACGCGAAGTCGTAGCGGGCGGGGTCCTCCGGGCAGAGACGCCGGCACTGCGCCGTCAGTTCGAGGACGGCCCGCCAGTCGTTCTGCCGGCGGGTCAGTAGGCCGAAGGCCCGGGCCTGCCGTCCCGCGTGCACGTCCAGCGGCAGCACGAGCCGGGCGCGGTCGATCCGGGTCCAGACGCCCAGGTCGACGGGACCGGGCCGGACCATCCAGCGCAGGTACAGGCTCAGCCGCTTGCAGGCGCTGCCGGTGGACGGGCGCGCGAGGTGTTTCCGCAGCCGGGCCGGTGTGCCGGGCAGGATCGTCAGGAGCGTCTCGCTGAAGCCTTCCAGCGCCGGACCCACATGCGGCGACGACGGCGGAAGGTGCTGCACGAAGAGCCGCTCGAGGCTGCCGTATTGCGCGAGCACGGCCTGCAGGCTCCTGGTCAGCCAGAGGGCGTCCACCGGCTGGAACGTGCGGTGCTTGAAGCCGGCCAGGGCCGGTCCGTCCCGCCCTTCGTCGAAGTGCCGGACGAAGGCGTAGGGGCGGTACCGCATGCGCTCGCAGAGCTCGGCCAGCTTCTTCAGCATCGTCTTGCGCTGTCCCCAGGCCAGCAGGGCCGCATACAGGCCGATGACCTCACGGTCCCGCGGGTCGTCGAAGCCGTGGGGGATCGACACCGGGTCCGTGGCGATGAAGGCCGGCTGCTCGTACCGGTGCACCAGGGCTTCGAGGGTGTCCTTGAGGGTCGGCACGTTGAATCGTTGCAGGAAGAGCCCGGGAAACCTTACTAACTGATGTTACGCAGTTGAAACCTGTGGGATAGCAGGACTACCCCTCCGTCGCTTCGCGCCACCTCCCCTTCGCAAGGGGAGGATCTGGACGGCTGCATCGTGCCAATACAAGCCCTTCCCCCTGGCCGCAGGCCCTGCAGGGGGAAGGTCCCCGCAGGGGGGATGGGGGTCATGACCGCTGCGACACCGCCATCGCCCGGCGTCTACCCCTCCGTCGCTTCGCGCCACCTCCCCTTCGCAAGGGGAGGATCTGGACGGTCGCGTCGTGCCAGCCCGAGCCCTTCCCCCTGGCCGCAGGCCCTGCAGGGGGAAGGTCCCCGCAGGGGGGATGGGGGTCGCTATCTCCCTGATCGGGGGCCTGTCCCGAAGTGAAGGGAGTGAAACGTGGTCGCTTCGTCGCCTACTGTGTAACATCAGTTGCTAGCGTTCCGGCGCGCCGGTACAGCCGGAGGACGTGGCCGAGATCCACGTTGCCGCCCGAGAGAATCACCCCGACGCGGGCCTTGCGAACGGGAAGGACGCCTTCGAGGACGGCTGCGGCGGCCAGCGCGCCGGTCGGCTCCACGACGAGCTTCATCCGTTCCCAGAGGAAGAACATCGTGCGGAGGAGGGCCTCGTCGGAGACGGTGACCATCTCGTCGACGCACCGGAGGACGAGGGGAAAGGTGACCTGGCCGAGCGAGGGGGTGCGGGCCCCGTCGGCGATGGTGTCCGGGTTGTGGACCGTATGCAGCGTGCCGGTGCGGAAGGAACGCGTGGCGTCGTCGGCTTTTTCCGGCTCGACGCCCACGACCCGGCAGCCGGGGGCGTGTGCCCGGGCCGCCAGCGCGCTGCCCGAGAGCAGCCCGCCTCCGCCACAGGGGACGAACAGGTAGTCCAGCGGGCCCGTCGCCTCGAAGAGTTCCTTCGCCGCCGTGCCCTGCCCGGCGATGACGTCCGGGTGGTCGTAGGGCGGGATGACGGGCAGCGCCTCGCGCGCCGCGACCTCGGCGGCCAGGGTCTCGCGGGTCGTCCGGTGCCGGTCATACGGGATGATCCGGGCGCCGTACCCCTCGGTGGCGGCGCGCTTGATGGCCGGCGCGTCCTCCGGCATGATGACCGTGACCGGGACGCCGAGCAGCCGCCCGGCCAGGGCCAGGGCCTGGGCGTGGTTGCCGGACGAATACGTGAGCACCCCCCGGTGCCGCACGCCGGGAGCAAGCCGCGCCAGGGCGTTGTAGGCCCCGCGAAACTTGAAGGCGCCTGCCCGCTGGAACGGCTCGCACTTGAAGAAGACCGTCGCGCCGGTGCGGGCATCGACGGTGCGCGAGGTCATCACCGGCGTCCGGTTGGCGACGCCGTCGAGGCGTGCGGCGGCGGCGGCCACGTCGTCGTAGGTGACGGGCAACGCCGTCTCGTGCACCGGTGCTGCCGTGTGCCGTGTCATCGTGCGCTATGCGGTCTGGTGGTCGTCCTGTCCTTCCGGGCACCCGGCGGTTCGGCTCAGGCGCTCGTCGTGCTCGTATCCGTGGGTTCCTGCCCGGCGGCGCCTTCGTCCGGGAGCTGTGCCGGCGGTGCGGCTTCCCGCTCGATGATCACGTCGATGTCCGAGACGAGCGCGGCAATCGCCCCGATGGCGGCCAGCACCGGGCTGATGAACAGCGCCGCGGCCGCACCGCCCACCCCCACCGAGAGGGGGAATTCCATCAGCGTGCGCCCGTCTTTCTTCAGGATGACCCGGCGGGCGTTGCCCTCCTCGATGATGTCGCGCACCTTGTCGACGAGCTGTTTGCCCTCCACCTTGATGCGCTCGATGATGACCTGGGGTTTTTCTTTCTGCGTCATGGTTTCTCCTGCTTGAGACGATGCGTGCGGGGGTGCGGCCGGCTGCGGCGCGCACGGGACACCGGAAGATACGACCGTTTGCGACGGCGGTTCGCCGCACCGTGCACACCGGCGCCCTTCGCGGCAGGGAGCGTCCCGGCCGGCCGGGGTGGCCTTTTCCGGGGTGGGAACGATGCTTGTCCTGTTTTTACAGCCGGATAGCCGGCGGGCGAAAGAATCGCTTTTTCGGGGATTAAGTTCGAACGCGGCCATCCGATACCGGCAAAGAGTTCCGCCGGGAAGGAAAAAACGGGCCCGGTAAAAAAACACGCGTTACAACTTAAGTCTTTTCGAAAGCAGGCCGATTGCCCCGGAAAGACCGGAAAAGCGGGTAGCACCCGGAACGCTTACGAAGCAAACCAACTCCGCACGTATAACCAACCCAACATGGAGGCTCGACTATGGGTCAGCAACAACTTCTCCTGCTCGTTCTCGGCATCGTGATCGTCGGTCTGGCGGTCGTCGTCGGGATCCAGGCGTTCAGCGAGAACCAGAAAAAAGCCAACGCCGACGCGCTCGTCAACGACGCCATCCGCATCGCCAGCGATGCCCAGGCGTGGAAACTCAAGCCGGCTGCCTTCGGTGGTGGCGCAGATGCTACCAACTGGACTGGACTTACATTCCAGCAACTCGGATACGAGACTACGGACGATGTGAATACGTATGAAAACCTGAATGGTAAGTTCGTGATGAGTGATCAAACTGAGACCACACTCACAATCACGGCTACGAACACCGAAACGGGTAACCAGGTGGTGGTTGAAGTCAGCGGTACCAAGCCGAGTGACATCACGACTACGGTCTCGAACTTGACCTCATCGCCATAATCTTTTCCTAAGTTATATATTAAGCGGCACCCCTGGTTGTGGGCCTGGCCCCGGCAGGGGTGCCGCTGTCCGTTAGGAGCAAGGCTATTCGTGTACCAGAGGCCGGTCGAAACGTATGGGACAGCAACAATTACTCCTTCTGGTGATCGGAATCATCGTCGTCGCCGTCGCCGTGCTGGCCGGTTTCCACGCCATGGAGACGAGCTACCGGCAGCGCATCGCCGACACGCTGGTAGACCGGAACCTGACCATTGCCAGCGACGCGGTTTTCTGGAAGACCAAGCGTGATCCCTTCTGGGGCGGCAATGCCGAGTACACGGGGCTGGCCTCGGACGGCATGCAAAAGCTTTTCCTCGGCGAGGAGACCCTGCACGGCACGTTCAAGATCACCGAGGCCACGGCCAACACGCTGGTCATCACCGCCGTCGCCAAAGCCTATCCCGAGATCGGCGTGCGCACGTACGTCAACGGCTATTCGATCGATTCGACCGTCGTGCGCTACGACGGCTCCATCACGCTGGAGTGAACAGCGCGGCGAGGCCCGGTAGCGCCCGTCCATCTTGTGTTTACGTCTCGCCATGCAACGTACGCTCGCGATTCCCCATGCCGTTTCCCGGGCAGGACAGTCGTCCGTGGCGCTGTGGTTCGGGGTGGCTGTCGCGGCGCTCTATGTGGTGTTCATGCCGGTCATCAACCCGCTGGCCGGCTTTGAACGTTTATCTCCCTTTGATGCAAAGCGGATCGTCCAGGTGGGCCTGCTGGTGCTGCAGGCCCTGGTCGTGGTCTTTGCCGGTGCGGTGAGGCGTGCGTGGTTCGAGCAGTATGTGCTGCTTCCGCGAGCGGCGCGGTGGGCGCTGGTTGCGATTCTCGCGCTGGGAATTGCCTCGTCTTTACGGGCCGAAGCGCCGTCTATCGCGCTCCTCGAGGTCGGGCATCATGTGCTGCTTTTCGCCCTCATGCTGTCGGTGGCTCTGTGGGTACGCACCACCTCCGGTGTGGATGCCTGGGTGCTGCCTGTCTGTGTGGCGGCGGCGAGCTTCTATGTGCTGAAGTTTCTGGTCGGCTACGTGCTGGCGCAGGCGGTGCCTGTGTTCGTTCACTGGCCGTCGGCCAACGTCGGGTTCGTTCACGTGCGGATGTTCAACCACCTGCAGACGTGGAGCCTGCCTCTGATTGCCGGGGCCGTCGTGATCGGGCGTGTACGTGGGGGCGTGCCGGTCTGGTCCGGGCGGTTGCTGCTGGCCTGCTGGTGGATGTTGCTCATCGCGTCCGGGGGGCGGGGAAGCAGCCTGGCGCTGGTGCTGGCCCTGGCCGGGTGTGTGCTGCTCTACGGCCGGCATGCCCGGGCCTGGGTGCGTGAGATCGTTATCGGTCTGGCCGGCGGCATCGTGCTATACGGGGTGCTGTTTATCTGGCTTGCCGGCAGTGCGCCGGGGTTGCCGGAGCGTGATCTGACCCACGATATGGGGCGGTTCACCTTCTGGCGCTATGCCCTGGAACGCTGGCAGGCCTCTCCCTGGCTCGGGGCCGGGCCAATGCATTATGCGCGTTTTGCAGGCTTTCCCTGGCAGCATGGCAGCCCGCACAATGTCTATCTGAAATGGCTCTGCGAGTGGGGGCTTCCGGCCGCCGGCCTCATGATCGGCCTCGGCGTATGGGGGCTGGCAGCCTGGATACGAAAGACGCGGCAGAGCCTGCGGGCCGGCATGCGTTCCGGCGATGCCGTGCTGCGTGTGGCGCTGACCGGTTCGGTGGTTGCTGCCTGTGTGCACGGAGGGTTCAGCGCGGTCGCCGGTGCTCCCCTGAGCCAGATGTGCCTGGTGCTCATTGCCGGGTGGATGCTGGGCCTGCATGGCCGGCAGGTACTCCCGCAACCCGTGGGCACGTCGAAACGACGGTTGCGGATGGCCGTGGGACTCGCCGTGTTCCTTCTGGCCGCTACCCATGTCGCCGGGCAGGCGACGGTGGGGATACGGCAGGCCGAGGCCGGCATCGCGAGGTACCGGGAGTTGATGCCCGGGCACCCCCTGAAGCCCCGGTACTGGGGACAGGGCCTGTTCCTGATGCCGGAGCCGTCTGCTCCAGACGAATCTTCTCGGGTCGCTTCGCATCGTTGAGGCCGGTGCGGTGGCCTCCGTCACGGAGGTTGTCTCGACGGATCTCGACCCTAACTCTTCGGGGCGACACCTCCCTTCGCAAGGGGAGGATCTGGACGGCCGCGTCGTGCCAGCCCGAGCCCTTCCCCCTGGCCGCAGGCCCTGCAGGGGGAAGGTCCCCGCAGGGGGGATGGGGGTCATGACCGCCGTGACACCGCCATCGCCCGGCGTCTACCCCTCCGTCGCTTCGCGCCACCTCCCCTTCGCAAGGTTGACAAGGGTAGGTATAGCGGAGGTCATTTTTATTGAGGGTATAGCTGCCCTTAGCGAACGGCCCACTGTAGCCGCGGATCTGGACGCGTTGCGCGTCCCGCCGGCCCGGGCTCTCCGGTGGGCCGGGGGACGCGCCCATAAAGGGTGCGGCTACATTGCGCTGCACAACGACGCCTTCAGCAGCATGGACCAACGCTATATGAAAACCTACCCCTGTCAACTGCTTGACCGGGGGTTGTGCGCTGTGTTCCGTCGCGGGACGGGCTAAAGTTGGTTCGGATCGGGTCGATCCCGTACGTGTCCCTTTCTTCCGGATTCAAATCGACTATGGCAGCCGTACGGGAATACAAGTTTGTCGGGATCAGTCATGCGGGGCAGCCGGTGCAGGGAACCGTGTTTGCCCCGTCTCGCCGGGCCGCGCAGAAAAAAGTCCAGACCCTGGCCGAAAAGCATGGCTTTCGTCCCCGGGACGTTCAGCAACGGCAGGTGTACCTTTACAAAGTCCGGCACCCGAACGGCAAGGTAGTGACGGGGGAGCAGAAGGCCTTCTCCGCGCAGGAGATCGAGACGGCCCTGCGCAAGATGGGGCTGGAGGTGCTCAAGGTTGAGAAGAAGCTCCTCAACTTTCAGCGTAAGCCACCCCGCCAGGACATGATCATGTTCGTGCGCCTGGCGGCCAACCTGCTCAAAGAGAAACTGCCCTTCGACGAGGTCCTCAACCTGCTCGTCAACGACGTCTCCTCGCGGAGCCTGAAGCAGGTCATCCGGGACCTGAACGCCGACCTCAAGGGCGGGATGGAGGCGCAGCAGGCCTTCATGAAGCACCAGCACATGCTGGGCAAGTTCACGGCCTACATGCTCGGCATCGCCTCCCGAAGCGGTAACATGGCCGAGATCTATGAGTCGACGGCCCGTTTCCTCGAGCGCCAGAACGAGTTCAAGAAGAGCGTCCGCAGCGCCATGGTCACGCCGACCATCACCATCCTGGTGCTGATCGCCGCCTTCATCTGGTACGTCTGGTACATTTTCCCGCAGACGGCCGGGCTGTTCAGCAACTTCGGCATCGAGCTGCCTCCCATGACGGCGGCCACGTTGCGTTTCTCCGAATGGATGGACCGTAACTACCTCTGGCTGATATTGCTCTTCTCCGGCACGTTCGGCGGGTTCCTGGCATTCGCCCGGACCCCGAAGGGACGGTTTCACCTTCACCGGTTGCTGATTCGCATACCCGGCATCGGTGAACTGCTCCACAAACTCAACATCGAAATTTTCTGCCGGGTCTTCGGGGTGCTCTACTCCGGCAGCGGCGACAACATCAACGTCATCAAGATCGCCGCCGAGGCCTGTGGCAACGCCTACATGGAGCACCGCATCAAGACGATCACGGTCCCGATGATGGTGGCGCAGGGGGCGGACCTGGTGCGCTCGATGGAGGCCAGCGGTGTCTTCACCCAGATGGCGCTGGCCCGCTTCCGCAGCGGGGCCGAAACGGGGAACGTGCGTGCCAGCGCCCTCCAGATGGCCGACTATTACGAGAAGGAAACGACCCTGAAGCTGCGCTCGACCGTCGAGACGATCCAGACCGTGGTGGCGATCATCATCACCATTGCCATCATGTTCCTGACGATCATCTCGTCCGAGATCGCCCTGATCCAGCCTTCGAGCACGGACATCATGCGGCTGAAGAAGTAGCCGGGCCGGTTTCGAAAAAAGACGTTTATCCACCATCGACCTGCCTGAGCCATGGTTCCCGGCGCTTTTGAGAACGGTTCGGATGCCGGTGCGGGCCCGGCCGGGGGCCGGGGGCATCGGTCCGGGGATCGTCCCTCCCGGGGTCCCGCGGAGGCCGCCCACGGGCCGGAGGAGGACGAGGCGCGCTTTCTGGCCGCCGTCTGGGAGGAGGTCCTGGCGGAACTCTCGGCGCAGGCGCCCCGGGACGAGTCGCCCCTTTCCGGGGAGGAGGGGGCGGAAGCGCCGGAGCCGCCGGAGGCCGGCGGCGACGGGCAGGCCCCGGGACCGCCGGAGCCGCCGGCGGTCGAGGTGAAGACGCCGTCGGAGGAGCCGCCCGGCGTGCCGGAGGCCCCGGAAACGATGGAAGCGGCGTTGCAACAGCTCCCGCCGGCCGGGCGGAAGGACCGGGTCGTCGCCTCGCTGATCCTGAAGCGGCAGGTCTCCCCGAAACAGGTTGCCGAAGCCGTGGCGAAGCAGCGGCAGGCCGGGGAGAAGGAACTGCTCTGGCGCCTGCTCGCGCAGGTCCCCGGGGTGGACCGGGAGCAGGTCTATGAAGAAGCCGCACGTGTCTACGCCTTCCCGGTCGCCGAGATCGACGAGGACCGCCCGGACCGGGAGTTCGTGCTGCTCATCATGGAGACGGTGGCCGAAGACCGGCGCCCCGAGCTCGTCCAGCTGCGGTTGCTCCCCTACGAATACGACATCGACCCGCAAAACGGGGCGGCACGGCTCATCTTCGTCACCCACGATCCCGCCCGGCCCGAGGTGCACCGCACCCTGCAGCAACTCAACCTGGGCCGCTTCGAGCTGCGCTATGCCGCCGAGTCGAAAATCGAGCGGATCATTGCCGAGGTCTTCCCGAAAAAGAACGAGTTTCTGGAGAAGATTCGGGAGAAGAAGGTTGCCTTCGACCTGGGGATGAGCTACGAGGACCGGCAGAACGAGCTGATCGACGAGGAGGCCCTCGAAGCCGAAATCAGCCGCTCCTCCCTCATCAACCTCTTCGAGGCCGCCCTCGTCGATGCCGTCCGCCAGGGCGCCTCGGACATCCACGTCTTTCCCAATCCCGGCCGGCAGATCGAGATCCACTTCCGCATCGACGGCCGGTTGAAGCGTTGGTACGTCGAGGACAAGGTGCACCCGGAGTCTTTCCTGGCCGTCGTCAAGGACAACGCCGCGGGCGTCGACCGCTTCGAGCGGGACATGGCTCAGGACGGCTTCATCCAGCGCTGGATCGACGGCGCCCTCATCCGCTTCCGCGTCTCCGTCCTCCCGATCGCCTCCGCCGCCCAGGAAATCCGCGCCGAAAGCATCGTCATCCGCGTCCTCGACGACCGCAAGGTCCTCACCGACCTGCGCGAACTCGGCATGCTGGACGACGCGCTCGAACGGTTCCAGCGAGCCATCCGGCAACCCTACGGCATGGTCATCCTGACCGGCCCGACCGGCTCGGGCAAGAGCACCACGCTCGTGGCGGCCCTCCACCAGGTCATCAGCCCCGACGTCAACGTGCTGACGGTCGAGGACCCCGTCGAGTACATCATCAAGGGCGTGCGGCAGGTCAAGCTCAATCACAAGCTCGACCTGGAGGGGGCGCTGCGGGCCATTCTGCGGCACGACCCGGACATCGTCATGGTGGGGGAGATGCGCGACCGGGCCACGGCCGAGCTGGCGATCAAGCTGGCCAACACGGGGCACCTGACGTTTTCGACGCTGCACACGAACGACGCCCCGAGTGCGGTCAGCCGGCTCTACAAGATGGGGGTGGAGCCGTTTCTGATCGCGTACGCGATCAACCTGGTCGTGGCGCAGCGGCTCATCCGCAAGCTCTGCCCCGCCTGCAAGACGGCGGACACGGACCCCGACCCGGTGCTGCTTCACATGCTGGGGTTCACCGACGAGGAGATCGCGGCGACGACCTTCTACCGGCCGGGGAACGACCCGCAGTGTCATACCTGCCAGGGACATGGCTACAAGGGCCGCCGGGCCATTTGCGAGACGCTGTACTTCACACGGGAGATCCGGCACCTGATCGCCGAAGCCGGAGACAAGATCGACGAGGAGGCGCTCCGGGACCGGGCCGTCGCGGACGGCATGCTGACGCTGCAGGACGCCGCCCGTGTGCTCGTCAGGATGGGCGACACGTCGGTCGAGGAGATGATGCGCGTGACGGCGACGGAAGCGTGAGGCGCGTTTCGGATGGCGGGGCCGGGGCCTGTTGTTGAGAGAAGGACCGGCTTGAGCGGTCCGGGGCGGGGCCGCCCGTCTCAGGTCCGGCACACAGATCCGGAGGGCGTCATGCCGGGCGGGTACGACCCGTGCGACCCCGGGCACGGAGCGCCTGCGCGGCGGAGAGGCGCGTCCCGTGTGTGTTGCCTTGCCGCCCGGCCCGGTGCCCCTTCCGGCCCGTCCCATCGACGCGCGGCGCACCCCGGCGACGATACTCACCGGTCCGGCTTAAGGGGTCTCCGGGGCGGCCGATATGCTGAATAGGCCGCGCAGCCCCGGTATCGGGGCGGCCTCGATGACGGAGTACCCACCAGCTTGAACGGCAGGATTTTTCGGATGGATACGAAACGGAGCGAGTTGTTGGGCCGGCAGCAGCGTGCCGTGCCGCGGGCACCGGAGGCGGACGGGCCGGCTGTGCGGGATCGCCTGCGGGCGGTACGGCCGGCGGCGGTGGTGGACCGGCCCGAGGTGCCGCCGCTGCCCGAGATCTGCCGCACCGTGGCCGACTCGATTCCCTACTCGCTCTACGGCGAGGAACGGCTCCATTTCCTGGCCGACCAGGTGCGCGTCCTGCCCGACCGGGAGAAGACCGCCCTGCGCCTGCATGTCGAGTTCTTCGTCCGCCACATGCTGGAGGTGGGCGCCAGCGACATCGACGCCGGCGGGCCGGCCTGCAACGGCTTCATCTGGTACCGCGTCGACGGCGACAAGCGGCCCGACGAGCGGATGGGGCGCTATCACGTCGACGAGACCAACGTCCTCTTTCTGAACCTGCTCACCGAGCGGCAGCGCGAGGTGCTCTTCGAGGAAGGCGCCGTCGACTTCTCGTTTCAGCTCCCGGTCGAGGGCCGGGACGGGCGGCCGCGGCGCTTCCGTGCCACGCTCTACTACGATATGGAGCACCTCGGCCTCAACATGCGCGCCATCAGCGACGAGTTGCGGTCCCTGCGCTCCCTGGGTTTCCACCCGATCATCGAGCACGGCGTCATGTTCCGCCACGTGCGCGACGGCCTCACCCTCGTCACCGGCGTCACCGGCTCCGGTAAGAGCACCACGCTCGACGCCATCGTCGATGCCAACAACAAGGACTTTCCCGGCCATATCGTCATCATCGGTAAGCCCATCGAGTACATGCACGTCTCCAAGATGTGCATCGTGCGGCATCGTGAAGTGGGCAACGACGTGCGCACCTTCAAGGACGGCATCGTGCAGGCCCTGCGCCAGGACCCCGACATCGTGGTCATCGGCGAGATGCGTGACCCGGAGACGATCTCGGCCGCCCTCGAGATCACGGACTCCGGGCACAAGGTCTTCTCCACGCTGCACACCTCCTCGGCCGTCGAAAGCATCGACCGTATCATCGGCGAGTATCCGCCGGAGGAGCAGAACCGCGTCCGCAACCGCCTGGCCGACGTGCTGCGGTGCGTCGTCTCGCAGAAGCTCTGCCCGAAGGTCGGCGGCGGGCGGGTGCTGGCCAAGGAGGTGCTCTGGATGACCCCCTCGGTCCGGGCCGCCATCAAGAACGAGAACACCAACGAGATCTACCAGATGATGTGGGAAGGCGGCAACCAGGGACAGATCACCCTGGAGCAGGATCTCTTCCGCCTGATGCGGCAGGGGCTCATCACCGCCGAAACCGCCATGAACTATGCCAACAACAAGCGGCGCCTGCAACAACTGATGGGCAGTTGACCCCGTGAGGTGGCCGGTACCACCACGAACCGTTGAAAACCAGCAAGACGGCACGTATTACGCCGCAACCTTCTCATGAAAAAGTACGGAACGAAACAATATGTGCTGGGCGTGGCGGCCAACAGCAAAACCGTCGACGCCGTGCTGCTCCGGGAGGGGCCCGAGGGGCCCGTCGTGGTGCGCACGTTTCGACGGCACCGGAACGCCACCTATATGACGGCCGACCTGGCCGACACCCCGGCCGCCGTCCAGGAAACGGGTAGCGGAGACTTTACCATCCAGTTCGGTGAAGGCGGCGGTGCATCCGACCTGTTTCTGGCCTCCGAGTTTGAAGGGCTCGAGGCCGGCGGGCAGGGAGGCGAGGGCCTGCCGGGCGCCGAGTCCGCGGTTTCGACCTTCGAACTCGAACTGGCCGACATCCTCGCGGCCTGCGAAGATGCCGGCTACACGGACCTGCAGGTCGCTTTCTGCAACGGCTCGCTCGACGTGACGGCGGTCGAACTCCGGATTCAGCACAGGAAAGAGGAGAAGAAGGAGGAGGCGGCGAAGAAGGGGACGACGTCCGGGGAAGAGGCGGCGCCGGCGCGCCCCGGCAAGGCACCGGACCGGGGCGCGCTGCTCGAACGGCTCGCCGCCCAGCAGGGAGAAAAGTACGAGCCGGACCAGGTGGCTTTCCTGCCGATGACGCCCGCCGAAGGCGGGGTGCCGCGTTACCTGGCGCTCATCCGCCCGCGGGAGGATGCCGTGGTGGCGACGGTGCAGGCCTTGCGCGAGGAAAGGAAGAACCTGCCGCCGGTGCGCCTGCTCGATACGGAGGTGCATGCCTACCTGGGCATAGCCCGGGCCGTGCAGTTTCAGGATGCCGGCCCGGAGGACGTTGCCCCGGATCCCCTGATGGGGCGGCGGCGCACCCTCATCGTCCGGGCCGGTGCGGAAGACACGCTCGTCATGTTCGTGGAGGAGGGGACCCTCCAGCATTGCGAGAGCCTGCGTTCGATCACCACCTTCGACGCACCCGAGACGATCTGCAGCCGCGTGATGCTGTTGCAGGACGAGTACGCCACGGGGGAGGTGCAGCACGTGCTGGTGCTGGGGGAAGACCGGGAGGCGCTGCTCGTCGAGAGCTTCAGCCTGTTCTTCCCCGACGCCCGGGTGGAACCGCTCTGGCACTACCTGCCGCGCCCCGAGGACGAAGATGCTCCCGAGGCCTCACCGGCTGCGGCCGGTCACGGAGAGGCCGTCGAGCGGAGCCGTGTCCTGGCCACGGCGGCGGCCCTGCGTCTGGTGCCGGACGAGGTTTTCGGGAGCGTCTTCGAGGCGGTCAACCTCCTGCCGGCCCGGCTGATGCGGCGCCAGTTTACGATGCCGGTACCCTGGCCCGCGCTCGTCATGCTGGCGGTGCTCTTCTGTACCGTGCTCTTTTTCGTCTACCGTTACTTCGACAACGAGCGGGCGGTCGCCGAGGTCACGCAGCGCCTCCAGGTGCGCCAGGCCGCCGAGGTGGAGGAAGACGCCCGGGCCCTGCAGGCCCGCATCGACAGCATGAAGGCCACTACGGCCGGCTACATCCGGGCCCTCGACGTGCTCGACTCGCTGCTGGTCGGCAGTGACCAGTGGAGCCGTGCCCTCGAGAAGATGGCCCGGGAGACGGCCGCCATCTCCGGCGGCATCTGGGTGGAGAGCTGGCGCCTGAGCGGTAACGAACTGGAGCTGCAGGGCAACGCCACCGAACGCCACCAGGTCGTCCGCCTGGCCGACCGGCTCAATGCCTCCATCCGGAGCCTGTCCTTCTCCGAGATCCGCGAGTGGCCCGTCTACTCCTTCCGGATGACCTTCCCGCTGGATCGGGACCTGCCGGAAGCCGCCCGTTACCTCCGGGAGCACGCCCGGATCGAGCTGCCGTCCGAGGAAACGGCCGCGCCCGCCCGGCCGGCCGGCCAGGGACCCGGTGCCACCCGGCCGACCCGGACGCCGGCCCCCGCCTCATCGCCCACCCCCTGATTCGCCTAGCCTGGTGTTGACCCCATGTCCAACTTCGTTCAAAATATCGTGGTGCTGGCCGTCTGCTGGCTGCTGGTGACGGCGGCCGGGGTGTACGTGACCTTCTTCGAACAGCCCGAGGAACTCGATCGTCTGGAGAAGGCCGAGAAAGTCACCCGCCTCAAAGAGGCGGAGCTGACGACGTTGCTCGCCGAGGAGGCCTCGGCCGCACAGCAGGCCGAGCAGATCCTGCGCCGCTGGGAAGCCCGCTATAAGATCATCCCGAAAGAACTGGAGGACGAAGAGGTGGTGGCCTACCTCAACCACCTCAGCCGCACGGGCTTCAAGAACTTCGACATCACCTTCGGCGGCATCCGGCGCACCAGGGATTTCAGCGCCTATGCCTACCAGATCTCCGGGCGCGGCTTCTTCGACGCGCTTTACCGGGTGGTCTGGGAGCTGGAAAACAACCGGTATTTTTTCCGGGTGCGCGACCTGCGCCTGGAGCACATCGACCTGGTCAGCCGGGACCGGGAGAGCCAGCGCGAGGCCCTGCACGTGATGGTCTCCTTCACCATGGGCGTCGAGGCCTACTTCGGCGGGGCCGAAGGGCTCAGCGCCGAGTCCGTCCTGGCCGGGCTGCCGGAAGAGGCCGGCCACGTCGAGGGCGGGCTGGCGACGGTGCTGCCGCCGGTGCCGGCCGAGGTGTTGCCTGCCCGCGAACCGGCCAAAAACCCGTTCTTCCCCGCCATCATGTCCACGATCCCGCCCAACACGGACAACCTCGTCGACGTGGAGAAAGCCCGGCTCGTCTCCATCGTGGCCGGCAAGGCCATCTTCCTCTGGGAGGATGAATACCACCAGCTCGATATCGGGGACCCCGTCTATCTGGGCAAGATCATCCTCGTCGACCCGACGGAGGACCGTGTCGTGGCCCGGCTGAACAAGGGCGGCATCATCGACGAGGTCGAACTCGAACTCCAGACGGGCGAACGGTACCGGCAGGCCCTCGGCCCGGTCAACCTGTCCCCCGCCGAACAGCATTAACCACACCCCGACAAGCATGATGAAAAAGATGCGCATATACCTTCGCTGTGGACACGCTGTGCTGGGCCTGGCGCTTCTGGCCGGCTTGCTGGCTGCCCCCCTGCACGCGCAGGACCGCCCGCCGGAACGGGTGATCCGGGCCTACATCCCGCCGGATCAACTGGTGTCGTTCCTGCCCTCGACCCCGTTCGACCGCTTCGTCGACTTCCTCAACCCGATCTTCCAGCGCGTGACGGGCAAGCAGGTGATCGACCCGGACGAACGCACCCACCCGATCGGGATCTCGATCGCCGGAATGCACTTCCTGGACGCCTTCGAACTCGTCCTGCAGTACAACGGGCTCACCTTCCGGGAGACGGACCGGTACTTCATCGTCGAACAGGCGCCGCCGGAACAGCAGCTCGTACTCGACGCCGAGCAGGCCACCGGCCGGGCGACGGCGGCGCCCGCCGCACGGCAAGCCCTCCCGGCCTCGCTCGACACGCGCGAGATCCAGATCAACGCCATCCTGTTCGAACTCGACCATACCCGTGCCCGCGACATCGGGATCGACTGGAGCGTTTTCCTCGGCGGTGCCGGGAGCGGTCAGGGGGGCCAGGGCGGTCAGGGCGGTTCCGGCTCGGGCGGCTCGGGCAACCAGAGCGGGCAGGGCGGACGGAACTTCATCCTGAAGACGGATGATCTCTTCGGCGGGATCGACGACCTGGTCCAGGCACCCCAGGAGATCAACTTCAGGGACCTGAACCAGTTCTTCCGCCTGGCCGAACAGCAGGGCGTCGGGGAGACGATCGCCAGCCCGAACGTCACGGTGCAGAGCGGTGAGAAGGGCCGGATCCAGATCGGCACCGACGTACCCGTGCAGGTGCGCGACTTTGCCGGCAACACCGTTACGCAGTTCTTCTCCACCGGCATCATCGTGGACGTGACCCCCACCCTGATCGAGCAGCCGCTGGCCGACACCGCCGGTGCACCCACGCTGGAGTTCATCCACCTCGACGTCAAGGTGGAAAAGTCGGGCAGCTCGCCCTCGGCCTCGGGCCCCATCATCGACCGGAACACGGCCACGACGCGGGTGCTGTTGCTCGACGGAGAACAGACCGTCATCGGCGGGCTCTATTCCACGGACGAACGGGTCTCCCGCACGGGCATTCCGATCCTGAAGGACCTGCCGGGGTGGTTCTTCGGGCTGCGTTACATCTTCGGCCGCACCCAGCGCTCGACCACACAGAAGGAGCTGCTGATCGTGCTGCAGGCCCGCGTGCTCGAGCCCCTCGAAGCACGGGCCGGCAAGCCGTTCCGCGAGAACCTGCTGGATGAGCAGCGCCAGAAGATCCGGGATGCCCTCCGGCAGTTCAACAACCGGGTCGGGCGCGAGGTGCGGATGATGGACAAGTATCGCATGAACACGGAGCAGGACTGATCCATGCGCCGGGTTTCCGGAGGGAGGGCGGTTCCCCTGGGGGAGCCGCCCTTTTTCTGTGGTGGGGGTCAGGCGGCCTGCGGTTGCAGCAGGGCAGGGCGGGGGCGTGCGGGAGACGGGCGCGGTGCCACGTAGAGCGGGGTGTGCCGGTAGGACTTTGCCCGGTGGGAGGTGAGAAGCGGTGTGGTTTCAAGGGGTTGCAGGGCGTCCATCAGCAGCGTGAGGTGGGTGCGTGCCCGGCGGCGCAGGAGCAACTGGTACGCCTCGGCCGGCAACAGCAGCACCAGCGCGGCGGGAAGGATACCTCCGGAGGGGGACCCGGAGAAGAGGAGCACGGTGAGGCCCAGGAGGGTGGCGGCGGGAAGGCCGGCATCGAGCAGGGGGCTGCCCACCCGGAGGCGTCGCAGCAGCGGTGCAAACGGGCTCGGAGCGGCCGTCCGGGCCGGGCGCACGCAGGTGTGGTTGAGCCCGGCAGCCAGGCAACTGCGGCGCCGGATGCGTGGCGCTTCGAAGAGACGGCGGCTCAGGTGGGGCGCGGCTTCGAGGTAGCGGAGAAACTGCTGCTCCAGCGTGAGCTGGCGGAGGGCGTAATGGAGGCGCAGCACCACCCCGGTCTTGCGGACGGCGTACAGGCCGACCAGCAACAGGCCGAGACGAAACACCCCGCCGCTGCCGGAGGCCACCCAGGCCAGCAGGGCCGGGGTGACGACCAGGCAGGCAGCGGCCGCCAGCCGGTAGCGCCGGTACACCGTGCTCAGGTCGACGGTCCGGTCGGTGATACGGGCCAACATGGCAAGAGGGAAAAGCGGTCGGGGCACAACGGGGGACTCGGACACTACAAAATCGAATCCGCTTTCGCAAGCGCACCCGTCGAAGAAATTGCAGGGCCGGCGGTTGCACACCTTCGGGGTGGCATTGCTATCTTTCCGGGCCGGCAGCGCCGGGTTCAAACGCAGCAAATCCAGGGTCGATGCGCAAGGGTGCTGGAGTCAGGAGGTACGGGTGGAGGGCGCTTCTCGTGTCGGGGATGCTGCTGTGGGCCGGATGTGCCGGCGTCACGCCACCGTCGGAGCCGCCGCCGCTGTCGCCACTCGTCCCGGTCTGGTCGGATGTGGAGCTGCAGCGCCACCTGCGGGTTTTCAACGGGGAGGGTGCCGCGGGGCGGGCCACCGGAACGCGCGGCTACGTGCAGGTGGCCCAGTACGTCGCGGCGCGCTGGCGGGATTTCGGCCTGCAGCCGGGCTTCGGCAGCAGTTTTCAGGGACTCTATCCCACCTTGCTGAACTATCCGGTTCGGTTGCGCATGACACGGGCCGGTCCGGATACCCTCTACTTCGTGCCCGGCCTCGATGTCTTGCCCCATGCCCGCACCGATTCCGGCCGGGTTGCCGTGCGGGACGTCGTGCCGGTCGCCGGGGCCGGGCCGGAGCGCGGGGCGGTGGTGGTGCATCCGTCGGCGCAGCTCGACGCTACCCTGCTCGACGACCTGCGCCGGCGCGGCGTGCGGGCCGTGCTCGCCCTCGGACCGCTGCGGCCCGCCCTGGCGACGAGCCCCGTTCCCGGGCTGATGGTGGTGCAGATGACGGAACGTGCGGCGGCACGGATGCTCGATGTGCCGCCCGGAGAACTGTCCGCCCGCCTCGCCGGAGGGGGACCGATCCGGCTGCCGGGCGAGCTGGCGATCACCGTCGGGGTCGAGCCGAACCGGTATGTGCACGCACTCAACCTCCTGGGATACGTGCCCGGAAGCCATCCCCTCCGGGCGAAAGAGCTGGTGATCGTCTGTGCCGATCTCGACGGCTTCGGGCGCCTGGCCGGGACGCTCGTGTTCGATCCGCGGCACACCGGCGAAGCGGCCGCCGCCGTGCTCGAACTGGCGCGTCATTACGCCGCCGTCGCCCGCCTGCTCGACGTGCCGGAGCGGACGTTGCTGCTGGCCCTCTGGTCCGGAGCGCGCCTGGGACATGCCGGGTTGCGTGCCTACCTCGACGCCCCGGTATGGCCGCTGGACAGGACCCACGCCGTCATTTACCTGGGCCTGGATCCGTCCGAAACGGATACCGTCGAGCGCCTCCTCGGCCCCTCCGGGGTGCCGCTCTATCCGGTGCTCCTCCCGGACTCGCTCCGGCCGGAGGAGCCGCCGGTGCTGGTGCCGGATCCTGCCTGGCAGCCGGTGGTTTCGGCCCGCCGGCCGGATGACTGGCCGCCTCCCGTCCCATGGTCTTCCTATCTGGACCGTGCGGTTGCCCGGGCCCGCTACCTGGCCGAGGCCGGACACCGGCTCATCCTCCGGGAAAGCATCGGCCTCGAGCCCCCGGTGATGCCGCCGGCGCCGCGACGCGAACCCGTGCCGAAAGACACCACGATACGCCGATGATTCCTGCCTGGCTGACCGACACCGTCACCCCGAACCTGGACCGGGCGCTGCACTATACCCACCTGTGGGGGCTGGAAGGCATCGAGTTGCGCACGCTCGGGGGTCCTTCCGATCGGGTGCCCTACGTCAATGAGGGCAAGCTGAAACGTCGCCTGGCCGAGCACGACGTGCCGGTGGTCGCCGTGGTGCCGGGCATGTTTGAGGGAGACGCCGCCGCGCGGACGGCCTGGCTCAACGAGGTGGTGGCTTTCGGCGAGACGCTTGCGTTCTGTCGCCGGATCGGATGCCGCCTTGTGGTCGTCTCGGCCTTTTCACGGGCCGACGATCCGGCTCCGGCCGTCGACGCCCTCCGGCGGGCCGGGACGGCGGCCGCACGGCAGGGTTGCACCGTGGCCGTGTTGAACGAAGCCGGGGGCGCCTTTCCGACGGGCACGGCCCTGGCCGGCCTGCTTGCCGCCGTCGATCACCCGAACGTCCGGGCGGCCTGGAGCCCGGCCGAGGCACTGCAGGCCGGGGAGGCACCGGAGGAGGGGCTCCAGGCGCTGGCCGGGCGGGTCGCGCTCGTCCGGTGCCGGGACGGGCAGCCCGGGCGTTCCGGCTGGACGCCGCTTCCCTTCGGAGAGGGCGCCGTCGGATGGGAACGCCAGCTCCGCCTGCTGCATCGCCAGGGCTTTCAGGGGCCGCTGAGCCTGGAACTGGACGTCGAGCCGCGCCCGCGGCAGGGCCTCCGGGCCGCCACCCGGCTCATCGAGATGATGCGCACCCTCCGGCGGAACGCGTCTTAGCAGCCGGTGCGTCCTGCCGGGCATTTTCATGGGAAGGGGTTTCTGGGGCTTCCTGCCTTCAGAAGACGAGCCCGGCCAGGAAGATCACGCTCGTGTTGTAGAAGGCCTGGTCCTCTTCACGGGCGTTGGCGAAGTTGATGTTGGTGAGGCCGATGGAGGCCCGTGCGCTGAGGCTGAGGCGTGGCCCGCCCAGTTCGTATTCGACGCCGCCGCCCACCACGAGTCCGAAGTCGAGGCCCTCCACGTTGTCCTCGCTCTGTTCCTGTTCGAGGCCGCCGCCGCGGGGTTGCCAGCGGAAACGGGCGTCGAGGAGGAAGGCGGCGGCCGGTCCGGCCATCAGGGCAGGGTGCAGCCGCCCCCGCGTCTCGAAGCGCCGAAGCACCAGCAGCGGCAGTTCCACATAGGTCAGTTCCAGGCCGCCGGTGGCCGGTGTGGCCGTGTCGTCCCGGCCGGGCGGGAGGATGAAGATGGTGTCCGCCGAGGATCTGACGTCGAAGTCCATCGTGGTGCCCTTGACCACGTAGAGAACTTCGGGCTGGAGGCTCCAGCCCCCCCGGAGCGCGTAGTTGAAGCCGACCCCGCCGGCAAAGCCGGTGCTGGTTCTGAAGTCGAAGGCCGAAGCGCCGCGCAGCGTCGCGGCGGAAACGCCGGCCTTGAACACCGGGGTGATCGTCTGGGCCGGCAGGGACGACGGGGCGAGCAGAAGCGCCAGCACAAGGAACGCATGACGCGTCCGGTACACCGGCAGGCGGAACGGGGAACAGCGCATCGGCATCGGGTCGTTGTTCGGGGACCGTCCGGCGGATGCTCGCCGGAACGTACCGGGCACGATAGGAACGATGACGTAACTTTCCAAGGCAGAAACATGTGCCTCCGCACGGGGTGCAAGCACGCAATATGCCAGCCAGACGAACCATAACGGCAACGCCTTCGGATCCGCTCCGGCCTCTGCCGGTGACCTGGCGTACCCGGCTCTTTGCCCTGTGGGCCCTGCTCTGGTCCGCCGCGATGACGGTGATCTTCGCCGTCGGCTTTCTGGTCTCGAACGTGTTTCGACGCCGGGCCGAAACGTTTCGATGGTGGGCCCGGTGGTGGGGGCGGGCGATCCTGCTCGGGCTGGGCGTACGCCTCCGCGTCGAAAAGAGGGGACGGCTCGACCCGGACCGGCCCTATGTTTTCGCCGCCAACCACCAGAATGCCCTGGACATCCCCATCCTGGCGGCGGCGCTCGAACATGCTTTCGGGTTCGTGGCCAAGGCAGAACTGGAAAAGGTGCCCTTTCTCGGGGCCGCAATCAAGCACTCCCCCTCCGTGTTTGTGGACCGGAGCGATCCCCGGCGCTCCCTCGAAAGCATCCGGCGTGCCGGCCGGCGCATCCGGGACGGCAACTCGGTGCTCATCTTTCCGGAAGGGGAACGGTCCTACAGCGGGCAGATGGGCCGTTTCAAGAAAGGGGCTTTCGTGCTGGCCGTCGAAGCCGGGGTGCCGCTGGTGCCGGTGACGATCCGGAACGGCTTCACCGTCCTCGACGAGCGCCGCCGTGTGGCCCGGCCCGGCCTCGTGCACGTGGTGGTCGGAGAGCCGATCCCGCTCGAAGACAGGACCCGCCGGGACATACCCGGACTCATGGACGAGCTCTATGCCCGTATCGCCCGGGAACTGCCGGCCGCCCCGGCGCCCACCACCCTGCACCTTCCCTCCGAAACCTGAGGTTTCACGTTTTACGCATGATCTTCGAGCTTTCAAACCGTTAACTTTGCCCCCCGTCGATTCCTCGTCAACCCCTGGTGCCATGTCTGTCTCTGTCGAAGAAGTCCGCTACATCGCCCGGCTGGCCCGGTTGCGTTTTTCGGAGGAGGAGGAACGCCGGCTTGCCGTGGAGATGAGTGCCATCCTGGATTACATGGACCAGCTCACCGCGCTCGACACCGAAGGCGTCCCGCCGATGTCGCACGTGCTGGACCTGTACAACGTCGAACGGGAAGACCGGGCCGAGACACGCATCACGCGGGAGGAGGCGCTCCGCAACGCCCCCGACGCCACCGCCGAGTTCTTCCGCGTGCCCCGGGTCATCGAGTAGCGGGTGCCGTTCCCACCGTGTTCCGATTTTTTCATGGCGAAAAAGAAGCAAAGGAGAGCGTCCGCCCCGGCAAGGCGGCCCGTGCCGGCCTGGTTTGAGGCCTGGTCCCGCCTGCCGGCCCGGGTGCAGGACGGGATCTGTGTCGTATTCCTGCTGGTCGTCTCGATCGGGTTCTTCGCTCCGGTGCACTTCTCGGGCAAACAGCTCGTCGGCAGCGACACGCTGCACTGGCAGGCGATGGCGAAGGCCATGATGGACTACGAGGAAGCCACCGGCGAGCCGGCGCTCTGGGCGCCGAACGGTTTTGCGGGCATGCCCGGGTACATGATCCGCTATGATGAGGTCGTGCCCCAGCTCGACGACCTTCCGGCCTGGCTCCGGCAATACGCCTGGCCCACCTCGCACTTCATCTTTCTCTTGCTGGGTACGTTTCTGCTGGTCGTCTTTCTCACGGGCGACCGGCTGGCCGGGGTGCTGGCGGCCTGTGCCTACGGGCTGACGACCTACCTTCCGGTGATTCTGGTGGCCGGGCACAACACCAAGTTCGTGGCGCTGTGCTTTGCGCCCTGGCTCGTGCTGGCTTTCGCCTTCGTGTTGCGGAGGCCGAAGTTGCTTCCGGCGCTGCTTTTCGCGGCGGCGCTGGCCGTGAACCTGCGGGCCGGGCACGTGCAGATCACCTACTACGTGGCTTTCCTGCTCGGGGTCTGGTGGCTCGTGGAAGGCATCGGTGCCTTGCGCGAGGGGCAGGGAAAACGCTTCGCCGCCGCGACGGCCTTCCTGGCCGTTGGCGCGGTGCTCGGGTTGCTGATGGTGGCCCAGCCCTATCTGGCGAACTTCGAGTACAAGGCCTACACGATCCGGGGCGGCGCCGGCGACGGAGCGGGCGGGCTCGACTGGACCTACGCCATGCGCTGGAGCCAGGGCTTCGCCGAACTGCTCACCCTGTTCGTCGCCGACGCCTTCGGGGGGGCGGCGGACTACTGGGGGCCGAAGCCGTTCACCGGCGGGCCGCACTACGTGGGCGGCATCGTGCTGGCCCTGGCCGTCCTGGCGGTGATCCGGGTCCGCCGCCGGAGCGTCCGGGCTTTCGCCATCGCCGCCCTGCTGATGACCCTCTTTGCCCTCGGCGAGCATTTTCCGGCGCTCAACCGGCTCATGTTCGCGTACTTTCCCCTCTTCGATGCCTTCCGGGTGCCGGAGACGTGGCTGGCCGCCGTCGCCTTTGCGCTGGCCGTGCTGGCCGGGGTGGGGCTGCATGGGATGTGTAAGGAGGCCGGGCCGGCGAGGAAACCGTACCGCCCGCCGGAAGCGCGCACGGCCTATCTGGTCTTCGGCGGGGCAGCGGCCCTGGCGCTGCTCCTGTTCCTGGGCAAGGATGCCCTCTTCGACTATGAAAAGCCCGGCGAGTTCGAACAGATCGCTGCCCAGGTGGCGCGCCGGAACGACGTCGCCGCGGACGACCCCCGCGTGGTGCAGGCCGTGAGCGAATACCTGGCCGAGGCCCGTGCCCGTCGCGCCGACATGATGGGGGACGATGCCTTCCGCACCTTCCTTTTCCTGGTGCTGGCCGGCGGGCTGGTGGTGGCCTTCCACGCCGGGAAGTTGCCGGCCTGGACGATGCAGGCCAGCCTGGTGCTCCTCGTCACGGTCGACCTGGCCGGGGTGGGACGGCGCTACCTGAACGAGGAGGTGCTACGCCCCGAAACGGACCTGGCCGCGCAGATCCCGCTCCTGCCGTTCGACCAGTTCCTGCAGGCGAAGGTGCAGGAGGCCGGCGGCCCCGGCCACTTCCGCGTGCTCTCCCTCCTGGGCGACCCGACGACGAACGCCCGTCCTGCCCTCTACTACGAAACCCTCAGCGGCTACCACGGCGCCAAACTCCGGCTCTACCAGGACTTTCTCGACCACATTCTTTTTCGGGAGAACGGCTCGCTCAACCAGAACGCGCTCTCGATGATGAACACCCGCTACCTGGTCGGCCTCGGGCCGCTCGAAGGCTACCGTGTGGTGTACCGCGATGACCGCTTCGCCGTGCTCGAGAACCCGAAGGCGCTCCCGCGTGCCTTCTTCGTGGGGGAGACCGAGGTGATCCCGTCGGACGAGGAGACCTTCGCCCGGCTGAAGGATCCGGCCTTCGACCCGGCCCGGACGGCCCTGCTCCCGGCGCCGATCGACTTCGAGACCACCCCGATCGACTCGACCAGCACGGTGCGGGTCGAGCTGGTCCGCCACACGCCGCGGGAGATCGTCTTTGAGGTGGAGACGGACGCGCCGCGCCTGCTCGTCGTCGGTGAGGTCTACTACCCGGCCGGCTGGAAGGCCGAGGTCGACGACGCGCCGGTGCCCATCTACCGCGCCAATCACCTGCTGCGGGCCGTGCCGGTGCCGGCGGGCCGCCACACCGTGCGGATGCGCTTCGACCCGGCGAGCCACACCGTCGGCGTGTGGGTGGCGGGGGCCTCCACGGCTTTCGTCTACGGCGGGATCGTGCTGCTGCTGGGGCTCGCCTGGCGCCGCCGGCGGGCCTCGGCGTCTACCACCGCGGCAGAGCAGGAACCGGCACGGCCATGAGCCTTCCGTATCCCAGCGACAACCCCGCCCTGCGGCGTCGCTACGAGCGGACGCTGCGCTTCCTGCGGGCTTCGTTGCCGCCGCCGGCCCGGTTGCTCGACCTCGGGGCACCCAACCCACTCGCCCGGGTGATGCAAGCGGCCGGCTACACCGTGCAGAACACCCACGGGGACCTCGACGAGCATCCGGAGATCGTGTGCGGTGTCGACGTGGAAGCCGTGACGGCGTTCGAGATCCTGGAGCACCTGGTGGGGCCGCTCAACGTGCTGCGGGCCATCCGGGCGCCGCGCCTCTTTGCCACGGTGCCGCTCCGGCTCTGGTTTGCCCGGGCCTACCGGAACCCGTCCGACCCCTGGGACCGGCATTTCCACGAGTTCGAGGACTGGCAGTTCGACTGGTTGCTGGAGAAGGCCGGCTGGCGCATCGTGCGGCGCGAGAAGTGGACGAGCCCGGGGGGCGGGTTCGGCATTCGCCCGGTGCTGCGCCGGTTCGTCCCGCGCTACTACGCCGTCGAAGCCGTGCGAAACAGCTGATCCGGCCGCATCGAGACCGCAGCGTGGACGTGAGACGGATTCTGATCGTCACCTATTATTTCCCCCCTTCGGGAGGGCCGGGTGTGCAGCGCATGCTCAAGTTCGTCAAGTACCTGCCCGGCTGCGGGTGGGCGCCGGTCGTGCTGACGGTGCGGCCGGAGGACGCCAGCTATCCGGCCCTGGATCCGTCGCTGGAGCGGGAGGTGCCGCCGGCGGTGCCGGTGGTGCGGACGCGGGCCTGGGATCCATACGCCCTGTATGCCCGCCTGCTCGGCAAGGACAAGTCCGAGGCCGTCGGGGTGGGGTTCACGGGTGAGGGGGTGGCGGGAACCCGGCACCGGCTGGGCCGGTGGCTGCGCGCCAACCTCTTCCTGCCGGATGCCCGCGTCGGCTGGGTACCCTTCGCCCTGCGGGCGGCACGGCGGCTGCACCGTGAGGCACCGTTCGAGGTCGTCGTCACCACCGGGCCGCCCCATTCGACCCATTTCGTCGGTTTCCGGATGCGGCGTGCCTTCGGCGTCCCATGGGTGGCCGACTTCCGCGACCCGTGGACGGACATCAGCTGGTACGGCGAGTTGCCCTTCACCCCCTGGGCCCGCCGCCTCGACGCCCGGCTGGAACGGGTCGTGCTCGATGCGGCGGATCACGTCGTCACGGTCAGTCCCGCGCTGGCGGCGTTGCTCGCGCGGAAGACGGCTACGCCGATCACCGTCATCCCGAACGGCTTCGACCCGCCGGACTTCGACGACGTGCCCGTACCGCCGCGGTCCGGGGGCTTCGAACTGACCCACGTCGGCACGCTTTCGCCTTCGCAGAACCCGGAGGCGCTCTGGCGTGCCCTGCGGCGGGGGCTCGACGCGGGGGAACTGCCGGCGCTCCGGCTGCGCTTCGTCGGCAAGGTGGATCCCGTCGTGCTCGAGCGCCTGGCGGCCTTCGGGCTGGCCGGCCGCGTGGAACAGACGCCCTACGTGCCGCATGCCGAAGCCGTCGGGTACATGAAGGCGGCGGACCTGCTGCTGCTGAGCATCAACCGCACGCCGGGTGCCGAGGGCATCGTCACGGGGAAGCTCTACGAATACGTGGCCTCGGGACGGCCGGTCCTGGGCATCGGTCCGGTGACCGGAGACGCAGCTGCGATCCTGCGGGAGACCGGTGCCGGGCAGCTGTTCGACTACGAGGATGTGACGGGCATTGCCGCCTGCGTGGCCCGGCACTATGCCGCCTGGGCGGCCGGTCAACGGGCGGCCGGCGCGGACCCGGTCGCCGCCGGTGCCTACACGCGGGAGGCGCTGACCCGCCGGCTGGCCGGGGTGCTCGAAGCGGTTGCCGGGAAGCGGCCGGCGGTCGATGCCTGAGGGAGAGCGATCATGCGCGTATACACCATCATCGGGGCACGCCCGCAGTTCATCAAGGCCGCCGTGGTGAGCCGGGCCCTGGCCCGGGCCGGCATCGAGGAGCACCTGATCCATACCGGGCAGCACTACGATCCGGAGCTGAGCGGCACCTTCTTCGACGAGCTGGGCCTCCCGGCGCCGGCGGTCGATCTGGGGGTCGGCTCGGGCTCGCACGCCGTGCAGACGGGCGCCATCATGACGGCCCTGGAACGGTATCTGCTCGACCGGCCGAAGCCGGACTGGGTCGTCGTCTATGGCGATACGAACAGCACCCTGGCCGGGGCGCTGGTGGCGGCCAAGCTGCACCTGCCGCTGGCGCACGTGGAGGCCGGGCTCCGTGCCATGAATCGCCGGATGCCCGAAGAGGTCAACCGCATCGTGACGGACCGGCTCGCCGGCCTGCACTGCTGCCCGACACAGACCGCCGTGGAGAACCTCCGGCGGGAAGGCATCACCCGCGGCGTGTACCTGACCGGCGACGTGATGCTCGACGCCACCCGTTTCTTCGCCGCCCGGGCCGGGATGCAGGTGCCGCCGGAGGCCCTCACGCCGCATCCCCCGCGCGGGTACTATCTGGCAACGATCCACCGGGCCGAGAACACGGACGACCCGGCCCGTCTCCGCGGCATCTTCGAGGGACTGGGCCGGCTCGACGCCCCGGTGCTGTTGCCGTTGCACCCGCGCACCCGGAACCGCCTGGCCGGAATCGACGTGCCGGCCGGCGTCGAGCTGCAGCCGCCGGTCGGCTACCTGGCCATGCTCACCCTCGTCCGGCATGCGCGTAAGGTGATCACGGACTCGGGCGGCCTGCAGAAAGAAGCCGTCTGGCTCGGCACGCCGTGCGTCACGCTTCGTGACGAGACCGAGTGGACGGAGACGCTCGCCGGCGGCTGGAACCGGCTCGCCGGCGCCGATCCCGCTGCCATCGTGGCCGCGGTGGCGGCCGCCCCGGAGGGGCCGCCTCCCGCCTTCGGTGAAGCCCCCGAAGGCCGGGCCGCCGACCGCGTCGTGGCGGCCCTGTGCGCGACGTCCCGGCAAACCGGCTTTTCAACGCCATGCACATCCTGATGGTGCTCGATCATCCTTTCCCCCCCGACGTGCGGGTGGAGAACGAGGCCCGTTCCCTCGTCGAGGCGGGGTTTGCGGTAACGGTGCTTGCCATCGCCCCGGACGACCGCCCGCCGGTGGAGACCGTCGAAGGGGTGCGCGTCATTCGGGATCGCCTGCCGAAGACGGTGCGGAACAAGCTGCGGGGTCTTGCCGGGACACTCCCCCTGCTCTCATGGTACGTAGCCCGTCGGATCAGAAAGCTCCACGCGACCTACCGCTTCGACGCCCTTCACCTGCACGATCTCTATCTCTTCGGCGGGGGCCTGCGGGCGGGGCGGAGGCTCGGGCTGCCCGTCGTCGGCGACCTCCACGAGAACTGGGTGGAGGCGCTCCGGCATTATGCCTGGAGCACCCGCTTTCCCGGAAACGTGGTGGTGAACCTGCGCCGGTGGGAACGCCTGGAAAAGGAATGGGTGCAGGCCGTGGACCGGCTCGTCGTGGTCGTCGAGGAGGCGGCGGAGCGCAACGTGGCCCTCGGCGTGCCGCCGGAACGGATCACCGTCGTACCGAACACGATCAAGCTCGATGTCTTCGACCGGTACGAGCCGGAGCCGGATCTCATCGCGTCCCTGCGTTCCCCGCTCACGCTCACCTACACGGGCGGCTTCGACGTACACCGGGGGCTGGCTTCCGCCATCGAGGCCATGCCGGCGGTGCTGGAGCAGGTGCCGGGGGCGCGCCTGGTGCTCGTGGGCGACGGCCGTATCCGTGCGGAGTTGGAGGCCCTGGCCCGGCGGCTGGGGGTGGCGTCCGCCGTGCGCTTCGAGGGCTGGCAGCCACAGCCGCGCCTCAAGAGCTATATTCTCGGGAGCGACATCTGCCTGATACCACACCTCCGCACCCCGCATACCGACGCCACGATTCCGCACAAGCTTTTTCACTATATGTATTTCGGTCGTCCGGTCGTGGCCGGCGACTGCCGGCCGCTGGCCCGCATTCTCGGCGAGACCGGCGCGGGGCTGGTCTATCCGGCCGGCGATGCGGCAGCCCTGGCCCGCGCCGTCATGACGCTGGCGGCGTCGCCCGTGCAGGCCGCCGAGATGGGACGACGCGGGCGTGAAGCCGTCCTGCAGACCTATCACTGGGACGCCACCGTGCAGGGCCTGGTCGACCTGTACGCGGCGCTGGCCCGGAACTGAGGCGAGGGATGCGCATGCCGGCCCCCTTCCTGCGTATCGTCAAGCAGAGCGGTCTCTATGCCCTGGGCAACGTCTCTGTGAAGGCGGCCGGGCTGTTGCTGGCGCCCGTCTTTCTCAACCCGGCCTACCTGAGCATCGAGGCGTACGGCTACTTCGCGTTGCTCAACGTGACGGGTCAGCTCGGGATCTTCGTGGTGGGACTCGGGCTGGGGACCGGTCTCCTGCGTTTCATGACGAGCGAGGCGCACGCGGAGGTCCGGGACGTGCTGCCTTTCACGGCGCTGGCGACGACCGTCGCGGCGGCGGTGCTGGGAGGAGGGTTGCTCTGGGTGCTGGCGCCGGCCCTGGCCGGGCTGCTGCTCGACGACCCGGGACAGGCGCGGCTGGTCCACTATCTGGCCCTCTACGTCGCGTTCAAGGTGGTGGGGGGGGTGCCCATGGTGCTGCTGCGCATCCGCGAGCGGGCCGGGTGGTACGCCACGGCGGTGGCGGTGGAGATGGCGTTGTTGCTGGCTGCGGTCTACGGTTTCGTCGTCGTTCGGGGGGAGGGGCTGGAAGGGGTGATGCAGGCCTATGCCGTGGCGGCCGGAGGAAGCATGCTGGTGCTTACCGGGGTGATGCTGCGCCGCATCCGCTGGTGCTTCCGGACGGCAATGGTGCGGCCGCTCATCCGCTTCGGCGTGCCGCTGGTGCTGGCAGGGCTGGCCGGCTGGTTCCTCAATGCCGGGGACCGTTACCTGCTCAAATGGCTTGCCGACCCCGAGACCACCGGGCTCTACGACTGGAGCGCACGCCTGGCCGGGGTTATCAACCTGCTGTTCGTGCAGAGCTTTCAGCTTGCCTTCAACGTGATCGGGCTCAAGGCGCTTGCGGAAGGAGACCTGAGCGTGCACCGCCGTACGTTCCGGCACTATGTCGTCTGGACGGGTTGGGCGGTGCTGGGCCTGTCGCTGCTGACCCTCGACGGGATGCTGCTGCTGGTGTCCCGCTTCGACGTGGCGGCCTTCTACGTGCAGGCCGAGGCGCTCGTGCTTCCGCTGGCGCTCGGTTTTCTTTCGTACGGCGTGTACCTGATTGCCAACAGCGTCCTCTACGCCACCGGCGAGACGGGGCTCATCAGCCTCAACGTGGCCGGGGCGGCGTTGCTCAACGCAGGGTTGAACCTCGCGCTGATCCCTTTTTTCGGGGCACTGGGGGCGGCCCTGACGACCTTCGTCTCGTACACGGTGCTGGCGGTGGGGGTCGCGCGTCAGGCGGAGCGACGTCGCCGGGTGGGGTATCCCTGGCGGGTTTTCGTGCTCACGCTGGTGCTGGTCGTGGGGTTGTTTGCGCTGGGGCGGTTGACGGCGGCGTGGAGTCCGGGGGTACGCCTGGCGGTGCGGGTGGGGTTGATCCTGGCCTATGTGCCGTTATTGCAAGTCACCAACCTCTACCGGCGCGAGGAGCTCCGGGCGGGTCTCCGGTGGGTGAAGGAGCGGCTGCGATGAGCCTGCCCGCCCCCGGAGGAGAAGTTGACAAAGGAGAGGGGCGCTTCTATATTCGATGCGACAGGAACGCGATGCTCCCGGAGAGGCGGGTGCTCCCGCTCCGGAGGAGGCCGGTGCCCCGGCGGGCAGGCGCGGTGAACCCTTCAAACGCAGAGAGAACCTCTTATGGCGGAAGATTATGGAATAGCCCTGGGCATGGTCGAGACGCGCGGGCTCGTCGGGGCCATCGAGGCGGCCGACGCGATGGTCAAGGCGGCGCGGGTGCGGCTCATCGGGAAGGAAAAGATCGGTGGCGGGTACGTCACCGTGATGGTGCGGGGAGATGTGGGGGCCGTGAAGGCGGCGACCGATGCCGGGGCGCATGCCGCCGAGCGGGTCGGCGAGCTGGTGTCGGTGCACGTCATTCCGCGGCCTCACAGCGACGTCGAGATGATCCTGCCGCGCGGCAACGAATAGGCCCGTCCGGCCGCGTTACGCGGCCTGCCGGACCGGTTCTTTCCGGGCACGGGGCGTCGTTCCGGCAGGCCGGCGCGGCTTGCCTGCGGGGACGACGCCCGCTGTCCATGGAGACGGCCCGCCGGCCCCGGTTTGCTTTCTGCGATACGGTATCCGTTCTGAGGCGGCGTTACGATGGCAGATCAAGGAGAAACGGCGCTGGGCATGATCGAGACGCGTGGGCTCGTGGCGGCCATCGAGGCGGCCGACGCGATGCTCAAGGCGGCCGACGTGCGCCTGGTCGCCCTCGAGTTGACCGTGGCGGCCCTGATGACCGCCCACGTCGAAGGGGAAGTGGCCGCCGTGCAGGCTGCCGTCGAGGCCGGCCGCCGGGCCGCCGAGCGGGTCGGCGAGGTGGTCTCCGTCCACGTCATCCCACGCCCGGATCCTGCCGTCCGGGCCATGCAACGCCGCGAGCACACGCCGCCGCCCGCCGCGTCGCCGCCTGCCCCGTCCACCGGAGAGGCGGCCAGCTCCGGGGAGCCGGACCTGGCCGGGCGGACCGTCCGGGAACTGCGGGCCCTGGCTCGCCAGACACCGAACTATCCCCTGCAGGGGCGGGCCATCGCCCGGGCCACCAAGGCCGAACTGCTCCGGCATTTCCGCCAGCTGGGCGCATCCAACCGTTGAGGCAGCCGATCCGCCGTACCCGTGGCGTCACCGCAACGCTCATCCGCCGGCACGTTGGTCCTTGCCCGTCTGCGTGGCCTGTTTTCGCGCAGTCGTTCGGATCGTGCGGTGCCCTACGAACCGCAGAACCGCGGCCTCGTCATCACGGTGTGCATCTTCACGGCAACCCTGCTCTGGTTGATCTTCACCATGCAGGCCGTTCACACCGTCTCGCTGTCGTTCCCGACGGAGATCCGCAACCTGCCGCCGGACGAAGCCCTGGTCGCGCTCCCGCCGCGCACGGTGCGCGTTCAGGTGAAAGGAGAAGGCATCCAGCTGCTCCGGCTCTATTATAACCCCCCCACGGTGCCGATCGACGCCGGCGCCGGTGAGATCAACTTCGACGGCGTGGTGACCGAACTGGCCGGCGGCGTACAGGTCGAAGGGGTGTTTCCGCGGACCTTCGTCGTGCGCAAGGAGGAGCGCACGTCCAGGACCGTACCCATCCACGCCCGCGTCGAGGTGCGCACCCCGCCGGCGTTCGAATTGCTCGGTCCCGTTCGGCTGCGGCCGGATTCGGTGGCGGTCTCCGGAGCCGTTTCGGTCCTGGAGAACCTGCACTTCTGGCCCACGGTGCACCGGGTCTTCGAAAACGTGCGGGATACGCTCCGCACGACGGTGCCCCTGGCCGACACGCTCGCGGGCCTGGTTCTCCGGGAGTTCGACGCGGTCGAGGTGCTGGCGGTGGTGGAAGAATTCACCGAGGCCGTGCGGGAGATTCGCGTGCTGGTGCCCGGGGCACCCCTGGGCCAGGAGTATGTCCAGCTCGCTCCCCCGACCATCACGGTGCGGTACCGCGTGCCCCTCAGCCAGTACGACGCCGCCCAGCGGGCCGAAGACTTTTTTGCCACCGTCTCTTACGACGAGATCCGGGCAGACACCACCGGCCGCGTCCGCCCCCGCCTCCATACCCCGGCCAACCTCGCGCTGCGCGACGTCGATTATTTTCCCCGGACCCTCCGGTATTTCAACGTGCTGCTGGAGCGTTGAACGGTCCCCGGCCTGGAAGATATAGCATTGGTCAATGCTATTGAAGGCGTCGTTGTGCAGCGCGATGTAGCCGCACCCTTCACGGGTGCGCACCTGGCGCCACAGAAGAGCCCGGGCTGACGGGACGCGCAACGCGTCCCGGGACGCGCAACGCGTCCAGATCCGCGGCTACACGTGGGCCGTTCGTAAGGGCAGCCATGCCTTCAATAACCATGACCTCTGCTATAGACGACAACGTCTCCCGGGCGGATGGGGCATGAACCGCGTTGACGCCGTGCCGTCTGGCCGCGTGCGGCGGCCTGTCAGCCCGGATACGTGGGATACGGCTTCTCCATCACATATTCCTTGAGCTTGTCGATCTCGAACTTCCTTTCCTCGTTTTCGACGCGCAGGATGTCTCGCAGGGAGACGACGCCCAGGAGCCGTTCCTCATCGGCCACGGGGATGTGACGGATGTGCTGTTCGCGCATGATCCGCTCGACCTCGTAGCGCGGGGTGTCGCTCGAGACGACGATCACGTCGTGGGTCATCACCTCGGAGATCGGCGTGGTACGGGCGTCGAGTCCCTTGAGTACGACCCGGCGGAGCAGGTCGCGCTCGGTGAAGATGCCGACGAGCTCACGGTTGTTTTTCAGGACGAGGATGGAGCCTACGTTGTGGAAGGCCATCCGCTCGATGGCCTCATAGACGGTGGCATGCGGGGCGATGTAGACCACCACGCCGCCGTTGCGCAACACGTCGGAGACGGGACGATGCATGGGCGGATCCTCTGCTGGGTGGGGAGTACGGCGCGGCTTCTTCATGAAAAGCTCATATACATAAATGTCGCGGTGAGGCCGGTGGTTCCATCGCTCCCGGTACGGGGGACGAAGGTCTTATTTCAACTTTCAAAAAAAAGTGAAACTACCCGTCAGACCTGGCGTTGACCTGAGACACGAGCGCCCACAGACCATGGAGCAGGACCGGGCCGGCACCGCTGCGCAGACCTACGTCGATACGCCGAAGGGGATCTTTACGGCGTCCGGTGTCTGGTTTCGCACGCGTGAGGCGGACCTGGTGTCCTATGCCGGGCCGGTGCTCCGGCGGGTGCCGTTACCGGGGCTGCTTGCGCGGGCGGAAGCGTGGTTGCGCTCTCCCGAGACGCTGGTGCTCTGGTGCCTGCCGGTGCTGCTGTGGTGGGTGCCGCCCGTCCCGGCGGTGACGGGGGCGCTGGGGCTCTACCTGGGGTGGAGCCTGCTTTCGCCGGCCTGGGTGTCGCCCGGCCTCGACCGGCTCGTCCGGTTGCTGAGCCGGGTGGAAGTCCAGGCGATTTATTACGTGGTCTGGCTGAGCGGGATGGCCCTTTCGGGCCGTCAGGCCGCGCTCTGGACCGGGGTGGCCGGTTTCGTCGTGATCCGGTGGGGCGGCCTGGCGCGTGTCCTCGGGCCGGTGATCGACCGGCTCCACCGGCGGCTGTACCCCCTGCCCCGGGCCGATCAGGTGCTGCGTGCCCTCATCGTGCGGCTGGCGCTCAAACACCGGCTTTCGCTGCCGGAGCTGGACCAGATGGAAGCCCGAATCCTGAAAACCTGGAGCAAACGGACATCGAAAAGCTCTCCTACATATCCACCGAAGCCCCGTTGAGCCTGTCGTCGGCCGTGGTGTTTCTCCGGCAGGAGGTGGGGCGGATCCTGGGCGGAACCAACGGCAGCGCCGGCCGGCGGGGTATCGTCCGGATTGAAGTGCCCGTCGAAGTGGGGGGGGCCGTGCCGGAGACTGCCGCCGTGGACCTGCTTGCCTGGCTCCGCGCCCAGCCGGCCGGGACGAAGCTGTACTGGGCGGGGCGACGGGACGGGAGTGCCGTGGCCGCCGCGGGGGTGGCCGACGCCTGGGGCGAAGAACCAGTATGCGGCGACGGGGACGGATCCCCGGCGTATGCGCGCCGGGAAGGAGCCGTCTATGCCGCGCTGCGGGCGGGGCTGGCCCGGCGACTCGAAGCGGCACCGCCGGGCACCCGTTACTACGGCGGTCTCCGGTTCGATGTGGCGACCGGCGCCGGGACGGCGTGGCAGCCGTTCGGGACGTATCGCTTCGTCCTGCCGCGCTTCGAACTCCGGCGCCGGGATGCGGCGACGATGCTGGCCTGCAACCTCGTCCTTCCCGGCGACCGCGACCGGGCGGCGTCCGTCTGGAAAGAGGTCGATGCGCTGGCACTGCCGGGCGGTCCGCTCACCGGGCGGCTCCCGAAGCCGGTGGCGCGGGAAGACCGGCCCGATGCGCGGGGCTGGCAGGAACAGGTGCGGTGGGCCCTGAACGCCTTCGGGCACACCGGTCTGGAGAAGGTCGTCCTGGCCCGCAGGGCGACGTTCCGCTTCGGGGTGCCGCTCGATCCCGTTCTCCTGCTGAAACACCTGGAAGCCGCCACGCCGAACTGTTTCCACTATCTGTTTCAACCTGCGCCGGGCATGGCGTTCGTCGGGGCCACACCGGAACGTCTCTTCCGGCGGGACGGCCGCGACCTCTGGAGCGAGGCGGTGGCCGGAACCCGCCCGCGCGGCGAGACGGCCCGGGCCGACGAACAGCTCCGGGACGAGCTTTTCTACAGCGAAAAGGAGCAGCGGGAGCATGGCTACGTTCGCACGAGCATCCGGCAGACGCTGGCCCCGATGTGCGAGCACCTGGAGGTAGACGAGATGCCTTCCGAGATGCCGCTCGCGCACGGCCGGCATCTGGTAACGCCCGTCCGCGGTACCTTGAGGGAAACGGTCGAGACGTTCGACCTGCTCGAGCGCCTGCATCCGACCCCGGCCGTCGGCGGCTATCCGAAGGCCGAGGCCCTCGCCGCCATTCGCCGGCTCGAACCGTTCGACCGGGGCTGGTACGCCGGCCCCATCGGATGGGTGGGGGTGGAGGAAGCCGAGTTTGCCGTCGCCCTGCGGTGCGGGCTCGTCCGGCACGAGAGCCTGGCGCTTTTCTCCGGTGCCGGCCTCGTCCTGGGGTCGACCCCGGAAGCCGAATGGGCCGAGATCGAGCACAAGATCGTCGACTTCATCCGGATCCTGGAGGGTGATCTTCGACGCACCAAATAGAAACCGCTTCTGGGCGGAGCTGCTCGTCGAGGAGCTGGTGCGGTGTGGAGTCTCCTTCTTCAGCCTGGCGCCCGGTTCGCGCTCGACCCCGCTCGTCACGGCGGTGGCGGCCCATCCGGAGGCCCGTGCCCACATGCATTTCGATGAGCGGGGAGCGGCGTTTCTGGCCCTGGGATATGCGCGGGCCACGGGGCGGGGAGCCGCCTGGGTCACGACTTCCGGCACCGCCGTCGCCAACGGGTTGCCGGCCGTCGTCGAGGCCGCCATGGACGGGGTGCCGTTGCTGCTCCTGACCGCCGACCGGCCCCCGGAACTCCGGGACACCGGGGCCAACCAGGCCATCGACCAGGTCAAGCTCTTCGGCGACTACGTCCGCTGGCAGTTCGACCTGCCCGTCCCCGACCCGGCCCCCGACCCGGCGATGGTGCTCACGACGGTCGATCAGGCCGTCTACCGTGCCTGCCGGGCGCCGCGCGGGCCGGTTCACCTCAACGTGATGTTTCGCGAGCCGCTCGCTCCGGAGCCGGACGGCGGCGACTTTCCCGCGGAGGGCGCCTCCCTGCGGGCCTGGTACGCCCGGGGTACGCCCTACACCACCTATACCGGGCCGGCCTGGACCACCTCGCCGCCGGGCGACTTCGTGGAAATCCTGGCCGGGGTGGAACGCGGGCTCGTGGTGGCCGGCCGGCTGGGTACGGCGGCGGAGGGGCAGGCCGTGCGCCGCCTGGCGGAAGCGCTCGGCTGGCCACTGCTGCCGGACGTGGGCTCGCAAGTGCGTCTCGGCCGGGAGCACGCTTCCCCCGTGCGGGTCGACTACTTCGACCTCCTGCTGGCCCAGCCCGGCTTTGCCGAGACTCACCGGCCCGAGGCGGTGCTCCACTTCGGTCGCCGGCCCACCTCGAAGCGGCTGGCCCGGCTCCTCGAAACGACGGCTCCTCCCCTCTACGCCCTCTTCCAGCCCGATCCCTTCCGCCATGACCCGGCCCACCGGGTGACCCACCGGTTCGAAGTGGACCTGGCCGCCTTTGCCACGGCGCTGGCGACCGCAGTCCCATCGCGGGCAGCCGGGGCGGCGGCCTGGCTGGCCGGATGGAAGACGGCCTCCGACCGGGTCGGGGCCTGGCTGAACACCGCCCTTCCCGCCACCGGCCTGAGCGAACCGGCCGTGGCGCACGCCGTGACCCGGCTCCTGCCGCCGGAACACAGCCTCGTGCTGGCCGCCAGCATGCCCGTCCGGGATGCCGACGTGTTCGCCGCCGCCGACGGTCCGGCCGTTCCCGTCTTCGCCAACCGGGGAGCCAGCGGCATCGACGGTACGGTGGCCACGGCCGCCGGCGTCGCGCTGGGGCGTGCGGCACCGGCCACGCTGCTCATCGGGGACCTGGCGCTGCTGCACGACCTGAACTCGCTCGCGCTACTGCGCCGGGCTCCCGTCGTGGTCGTCGTGCTCAACAACGATGGCGGGGGGATCTTTCACTTTCTTCCCATTGCCCGGCATACCGGCGTCTTCGAGCCGTTCTTCGGCACGCCGCACGGGCTCGGGTTCGAACACGCCGCCCGTCTTTTCGATCTCCCGTACCATCGCCCGGCAACCCTGGCGGATTTCGAGGCGGCTTACCGGGAAGCCTGTGCGACCGGGCAGGCCGCCCTCATCGAGGTCGTCACGGACCGGAGGGCGAACCGGGCGCTGCACGACCGGTTGCAAAAGGAAGCGGGCGAAGCCCTGGCATGATACGATGAAGCTCAGAATACAGGGGAACAGCCTCCGGTTGCGCCTGGCGGCGTCCGAGGTGGAAGCGCTGCGTACCGGGGGACGGGTCGAGGAGACGATGCGCCTCGGGCCGGATCGTCTCTTTCGCTACATCCTCACGACGGAGGCGGAGGCGTCGTCGTTCGCGGTGCGGTTCGACGGCCGGACGCTCATGGTCATCCTTCCGGCGGCCGAGGCGTCGGGCTGGATAGAGACGGACCGGATCGGGCTGGAAGCCGTGATCCCGGTCGGCGAGGGGGAGGTGCTGCGTGTGCTCGTGGAGAGGGATCTGCCATGCCGGCACGGCGGGGGGGCGGGGGACGGGTGAGGCCATGCCGAACGGCACGGTGGGGCCGGGAACCCGGGCCACGTCGTCGTTGTGGGAACGCCCCGGTACCCCTTCCGGGTTCTGCCATGCCTTTTTCCGACCTTTCCGGTTTGCTCCATGCACGAACCAGCGGCCAACATGGGCCTGGCGGTTTCTGAGGCCGGGCCGCCGCCGTCGGTGTTCAGGATCTGGTGGACGGCGGCACGCCCGAAGACGCTCTGGGCCGCCGTGGCGCCGGTGCTCGTCGGGGTGGCGATGGCCGCGGCCGACGGGGCGCTTCACGTCCCGGCGGCCTTCTGCGCGTTGCTCGGCGCCATCCTCATCCAGGTCGGTACCAACCTGTACAACGACTATGCGGATTTTGAGAAGGGAGCCGATACGTCGGAGCGCAAGGGGCCGCTCCGGGTGACCCAGGCCGGCTGGGTGACGCCGCGCACGATGCGGCGGGCCACGGTGATCGTCTTTGGCCTGGCCGTGCTTGCCGGGGCCTACCTGATCTGGCGGGGGGGCTGGCCGGTCCTGCTCATCGGGGTCTCCTCGATCCTCTTCGGCGTCCTCTACACCGCCGGTCGTTACGCCCTGGCCTACCTGGGACTGGCCGACCTGTTCGTGCTGATCTTCTTCGGTCCCGTGGCCGTGGCGGGGACGTACTACGTACAGGCACTCGCCCTTCGCCCGGAGGTCGTCGTGGCCGGCCTTGCGCCGGGGCTGCTGTCGGTGGCGATCCTGCTCGTGAACAACATCCGGGACGTGGAGGAAGACCGGAAGGCGGGTAAGCGGACATTGCCGGTACGCTTCGGGCGTTCTTTCGGGGTGGGACTCTATGCGGTGTGCGTCGGGGTGGCGCCGCTCGTACCCGTGGGGCTCTACCTGTGGATGGGGGGCCACCCGTGGGCGCCGGTCACCGTGGCGTTGGAGGCGCTTGCCCTGCCGATGGCGGTCCGGTTGCACCGCACGCGCGAGCCGGCGGCGCTCAACGCCCTGCTGGGCGAGACGGCCCGGCTGTTGCTGCTCTACAGCCTGGTTTTCTCGGTCGGATGGTTGCTTTGACGCCGCGATCAGGGGCAGAGAACGGGCGAGCCGGTCATGGTCATTGCGGGCTATCAGCTTTTCCGGTATGCGTTGCCGTTTCAGGGGTCGCCGGGGCAGGGGGGAAGGGCGATCCGGAACGGGCTGTTGCTGTGTCTCCGCAGCACGGGGGGGGCGACGGGCTGGGGTGAGGCGGCCCCGCTCCCCGGCTTTTCCCGGGAAAACCTGGACCAGGCAGCGGCGGCGTTGCGGGCCGGGGCGGATCGGCTGATCGGGACGGCATGGCCGGCCTCGCCGGCGACGATGCGGGCGACGATGGCCGAACGGTTGCCTCACGCCGTGCCGCCCTCCGTGCGCTTCGCCCTCGAGCAGGCGCTCGGTGAGGCATGGGCCGGTGAGCACGGTCGGTCGCTCGCCCACCTCTGGCGGGAGGGTCCGGCGGAGACGCTTGCCCTGGCGGCTCTCGTCATGCCGGATGAAGGTGGAGAGGCCGGTTGGGCCGGCTACCGCGCCGTCAAGGTGAAGGTCGGGCGTGGCACGCCGGGTGAAGACGCGGCGCGGGTTCGGCAGGTATGGGAGCGGCTGGGGAGGCAGGTCGGGCTCCGGCTGGATGCCAACCGGGCCTGGGACCTCGATGACGCGCTGGCCTTTGCCGCGGCACTGGAGGTGGGGTCCGGTGTGCCGGCCGTCGAGTTCATCGAAGAGCCGCTTCGGGACGTTGCCTGCCTGGAGGCGTTCGTGGCCGGAACGGGCTTGCCGGTGGCGCTCGACGAGACCCTGTCGACGCTCGCGCCGGAAGCCCTCGGGCGGTATCGGAAGGTGCGGGCTCTCGTGCTCAAACCCACCCTGCTGGGCGGGTTCACCGCGGTGGCCCGCTGGGTCGAGGCGGGCCGGCGGCTCGGGATGCGCCCGGTCATCAGCGCGGCGTTCGAGTCCGGCATCGGGATGCGGGGGCTGGTGGCGGCCGCGGCGGCGCTCGGTGAAGCCGGGGTTCCCGCCGGCCTGGACACCTACCGCCGTCTCCGGGGGGACGTCCTCACGCCGCGCCCGGCCCTTGCCGGCCCCGAAGTGGCTGTGGCGCCGGTCCTCACCGGTACCTTTGGCCTGAATCATCGTTGCCTGACGCTCCTTCATACCGCCGGCGCATGAATGCTTTTCTTCCCATACCGGCGAGCGGGATGCCGGCGTGTCCGGTGCGTTTTCACGCCGGGCATCGCCCGAAGGCGACGGCCGTCGTGCAGGGCGGCATGTCCGTGTCGTATGCACGGCTGGACCGGCTCGTGGAGGGGACGGCGGCGGCGCTGCGGCAGGCCGGCGTCGATCCCGGCGCACGGGTGGCGCTCTGCTTTCCTCGCGGGCTCGACTACCTCGTGCTGCTGGTGGCGCTGTTGCGCACGGGTGCCGTGGCCGTGCCGCTGAGCACCCGGCTACCCGGAGACGCCGTCCGGGCGGCCGTGCGGTCGGTCGGAGCCCGGTGGCTCGTGACGACGGCGGCGCTGTCGCTGGAGGAGGGACGGGTGCTTGCCCCCGGCGACCTGGTCCGCCCGGCACGGGTAGGCCGTGTTACGCGGCCGAAGCCGCTCGCGGGCGTTCCCGACGCCGTGCTGGACGTCGAGCGCCCGGCGACCGTGGTGTTCACCTCGGGCAGCACCGGCCGTCCGCGGGCGGCGGTGCACGCGTTCCGGCAGCACTACTTCAGCGCGCTGGGCTCCCAGGCCAACCTGCCGCTGGCACCCGGCGACCGCTGGCTGCTCTCGCTGCCCCTCTACCACGTCGGCGGGCTGGCCATCGTGTTTCGGTGCCTGCTGGCCGGAGCCACGGTGGTGCTGCCCGCACGCGACGAACCGATGGGCGAAGCCCTGCGTAAGTATGACGTGACGCACGTGTCGATGGTCGCCACCCAGTTGTACCGGCTGCTGCGGGAGACGACAGCCACGCACCGTGCCTTGCCGCCGTCGCTGCGGGCCGTGTTGCTCGGCGGCGGGCCTGCGTCCTCTGCCCTGATCGATGAGGCCCTGAACCGGGAAGTACCCCTGCATACCAGCTACGGACTCACGGAGATGGCTTCCCAGGTGACGACAACGCCCCCCGGCGCACCTCCGGACAAGCTGCGTACCGCCGGCCGGGTACTGCCCTGGCGCGAGGTGAAGATCGACCCCGGCGGGGAGATCCTCGTCCGGGGGGCAACGCGCTTCGACGGTTATCTCGTGGAAGCGGGCATCGAGCCGGCCTTCGACGGAGACGGGTGGTTCCACACCGGCGACCTGGGCCGGCTCGACGACGACGGATACCTGCACGTGATCGGGCGAAAGGACAATATGTTCATCTCCGGCGGGGAAAACATCCATCCCGAGGAGATCGAGGCGGCCCTGCACGAGCTCGAAGGGGTCCGCCGGGCGGTCGTCGTGCCGGTTCCGGATGCCGAGTTCGGGGCGCGGCCGGTGGCGTTCGTCGACGGCGAAACCGGCCGGATCCCCCGGTGGCGGGAACGGCTCGCCGAGAGGTTGCCCCGCTTCAAACTCCCGGTGGCTTTCTATGCCTGGCCCGAGCATGCGCCGGTCGCGGGCTTCAAGGTGAACCGCCCGGCGTTCCGCCGCCTGGCCGAAGAGCTCCATGCGGAACGCGGCCCGGCCCCGCCCGGGGTTTAAGCCCCCTGCGCCGGTGGTCGATACGACAGGGGCGTCCGATGAACCCCGGCACGGTCTCCGTCCACTCTATCGGAAGCGTTTCCAGTTTGCCTGAAACAGGACCGACCACGAACCAGACATGATTACGACGGCAAAGCGCGAGCTGGCGGGCGAACGCGTCCGGTTTACCCCGCTCCAGATGGAAAATATCTACAAGCATTTTGCCTGGAACAACGACCCGGAGCTGAACATGCTCGACAGCGAGCTCCCCTACGTGGAGGAGTCGTTCGGGGAGTTCAAGCGACGCTTCGAGGAGATGCTGGAGCATCCCGAGCCCAACAGCCAGGATTTCGAGGTGCATGCCGAGGACGGTACCCTCATCGGCGTGGCCGAGATGACCCACATCAGCGAGCACAACCGGCACTGCAACCTGACGCTGACGATCTGCGACCGGGCCTACTGGGGCAAGGGCTACGGCCGGGACGCCATGCAGGCCCTGCTCGCCTACTGCTTCCGCACCCTGCGGATGCACCGCGTCATGGCCGAGGCCTTCGACTACAACGACGCCTGGAAACGTCTCGTCGAAGGAATGGGCTTCAAAAAGGAAGGGACGTTGCGGGACTTCGTCTTCCGGCAGGGACGCTACTGGGACAAGCACGTCTACGCCCTGCTCGAATCGGAATACCGGGCTTGACGGCCGGCGATGAACCGGCACCGGGGAGCACGTACCCGGACCCTGTGGGACGTTGCGCCCTGCGGAATACGCACGGCGCACGACGAGACGGTCAGGGTTTGGCCTCGGTCGTGTCGAGGAAAGGGGAGAACCAGCGGGGGCCGGAGCGCTGTTCCTCGGGCTGCTTCATGCGTTCCAGCCAGAAGACGAGGATGTCGTCCTGGAATTCCGGTGCCTCGCTCTGCTGAAGCAGTTCGTTCAGGAGCCATTCGATGGGCTGGGGTTTTCCGAGGGCCGGCGGGAGGAAAGACGCCAGCCCGTTTTCACCCAGCATCTCGCCCGTACGCATCCGCTGCTCGACGATGCCGTCGGTGTAGGTGAGCAGGGCGCTGTTCGGGGGCAGTTCGAACGTGGTGTCCTTGAACGTGGCATGGGGGTTGAGCCCGAGGACCAGGTCGCTGTATTCGATCACCCTGGCCTGGTCGCGCAGTACGAGCAGGGGACGGCAGTGGCCCGCGTTCGCGTAGGTGACGGTGTTACGCTCGGGCTCCCACCGCATCAGCAGCAGGGAGGCAAAGGTTTCCTCCATGGGCGGATCGTCCATGAGCACCTGGTTCATCCGCGTCATGAGCTCGGCCGGGGAGTCGGTCGTCGAGATCAGCGCGTGCAGGATGCTCCGCATGTAGGCCAGGAAGCTGAAGGCATAGAACTTTGCCTGCAGGCCTTTGCCCATCACATCGCCGATGGTGATGAAGTAGACGCCGGGCCGGGCTTCCATCCAGTCGAAGAGGTCGCCGCCGCCGTGCTCGCGCGGCTGGTTGTGGAAGAAGGTGCGGTAGCCGGAGGCCTGCGGCAGTTTCTTGGGCATCAGGCGCCGGGAGAAGTCCTGGCCGATGCGCTCGTCGAGCTGGTTCCGGTAGTAATGGGTGCGTTCGAGCAGCCGTTCGACGCGGACGAGGAGCTGCTCGATGTCGAACGGTTTCGTGATGTAGTCGTCGACGCCGGTGCGCATGCCCCGGAGCCGGCTCTGCTCGTCGGCTTTGGCCGTCAGGAAGATGAAGGGAATGGCGCGCGTCTCCCGCCGTTCCTGCAGGGCGGCCTGCAGGGCGAACCCGTCCATCTTCGGCATCATGATGTCCGAGATGATCAGGTCCGGCAACTGTTCGGCGATCTGCTCGAGGGCTTCCTCCCCGTTCGCCGCCGTGCGGACACGGTAGAGCTTGCCGAGGCGGTACTCCAGCAACCTCCGCAGGGTGTACTCGTCTTCGACGACTAAAATGGTATGTCCATCCATGGGTCTTTATCTGCGGAGACGGAAAATTCCAGGCGAAAATGTCCGTTGTGGGCGCGATAATAGACCAGATCCTCCGTACATCGTTCCATCATCAGGAGCCCCATACCGCGCTCGGGCAGTTTTTCCAGCATCGCCTCGCGGATCCGGAGGTTGGTGTTCAGGTCGAACCCATCCGAGTTGTCCTCGATCACGCAATGGACGTTGCGCCCGTTCGGCTGGATGTCGATGTGGATCTCCGGTTCGCGATCGTGGAAGTCGGCATGCTGGACGAGGTTGGCGATCCATTCATGGACCACCTGCCGCAGCAGATACCGCGCGTTTTCCGGGAACGCCGGAGGGAAGCGGTTCTCCGCGTTCCAGCGGTCGAAGAGACCGTGGACGTGGTCGATGATCGTGTTCAGGTCGCGAAAGCGGTGGTGTACGATGTCCATTGCTGGGCGGCCGGACAGGGCGGGCGCAGGGTACGACGCCGGGAGGGAGGGGGATCCCCGCCGGGCAGGCTTACAGGACCGCCTCGCGGGCGGCCTCGACCGTGGGGAACTGGCGGAACACCTTGTAGGTGCGCGTCAACTGAACGACCACCTGCACCGGGCGCGAAACCGACGCGAAGACCACCTGCCCTTCGAGCGGCGAGACCTGCCGGTAGAGGGAAAAGATCGACCCCAGCCCCGTCGAGTCGAGGATGCCGGTGTCGGTAAAGTCGAGGATGAAGTTGCGCACGCCGGAACGCACCTGCTCCTGACAGACGGTCTTGAATTCGGCGGCGTTGCGAAAATCCAGCGCCTTCCCGACGCGGATGATAACGGTTTCCTGGGTGCAGGGCTCGACCGAAAAATTCATTGTGGATACGTTCATGGCGTCACGATAGGGTTTGGTTGCTGCCGGTGAGTATCGGAAATTCGGGGCGAAACTAAAGCATCGCCTGCCTGCCCCCCGGCATCCACGCGGTGGTACTACGTAAGGCCTTCCCGAGGGTTCGGTAGCGGAGGGAGGGCAGAACGACCTGATGACGGGCAAAAGGTGGGCCATCCGTTTTCGGGGTGGGGCGCCGGGGAGAGGGCTCCGGACGGGGCCTGCATGCGGCAGAGAAGGCGGACGTCCACCCGGCCCGGAACCGCCGGTTCCCGGCCGGGGTTTGTAAGCGGAATTTAAAACGCCTTTACCTATGGAAAACAAGCTACGCGTCGGAATCCTGGGCGCCACGGGCGCCGTCGGGCAGAAGTTCATCGAGTGGCTGGACGGTCATCCCTGGTTCGAGGTGACGGCCCTGATCGCTTCGGAGCGTTCGGCCGGAAAGCCGTACCGGGAGGCGGTCAACTGGATCGGCAGCCGCCCGATCCCGGAAGCAATTGCCGCCATGCCGGTCGAAAGTGCCACCACCTTGCCCGACTGTGACTTCGTCTTCTCCGGGCTGGATGCCTCCGTGGCGGGCGAACTCGAACGCCGCTTCGCCGAGGCCGGCTATCCGGTGATCTCGAACGCACGGAACTACCGCATGCACGACGACGTGCCCCTGCTGATTCCGGAGATCAACCCCGACCACACGAAACTGATCGAGCAACAGCGCTGGGGCGAGGGGTTCATCGTGACGAACCCGAACTGCTCGACCGTCGGGCTCGTCTGTGCCCTGAAGCCGCTCGTGGACCGGTTCGGCGTCGAGGCGGTGCAGGTGACCACGTTGCAGGCCCTCTCCGGCGCCGGGTATCCGGGGGTCCCCTCGCTCGACATCCTGGGGAACGTGGTGCCGTTCATCAAGGGGGAGGAGGAGAAGATCGCCTCCGAGCCGAAGAAGCTGCTCGGCACCTTGAAGGAGGGCCGGGTGGAGCCGTTCCCGGTCACCATCAGCGCACAGTGCACCCGGGTGCCGGTGCTCGAAGGCCACCTCGAATGCGTCTCGGTGCGGCTGAAACGGAAAGCCGACGTGGCCGACGTGCGCGAGGCCTTCCTTTCCTTCGAAAGCCCGCTGGCCGGGCTGGACCTGCCCAGCGCCCCGGCGCGTCTGCTCGAGGTGTTCGACGATCCGGCCTTTCCGCAGCCGCGCCGCCATGCCGAGCTCGGGCGCGGCATGACGGTGTCGGTCGGGCGCATCCGTCCCTGTGAGGTGATGGACGTCAAGTTCGTCGCGCTCGTGCACAACACCCTGCGCGGGGCGGCCGGTGGCGCCGTGCTCAACGCCGAGTTGCTCGTGCGGCAGGGCTACCTGGCCGCGCGTACGCGCGGCAAACGCCAGCCGACCATCCCGGCCCTGGCCTGAATGTGCTTCCCGACATGAACACCCTGATCCGGATTCGCAAAGCCGAACGTCATGACGCCGACGCCGTGGCCCGCCTGTGGTTGCAGTTCCTGCACGAGCAGGCCGCGCTGGACCCGCGCTTCGGAGTGGCTGGCGATGCCCTCGTCCGGTGGCGCAACGACTACCCGCAATGGCTTCGCGACCGGCATCGCCGGTTGTTCGTGGGGGAGCTGAAGGGGGAGATCATCGGCTTCGTGACGGCCCAGTGGTGGTCGCCGCCGCCGGTCTATGCGGAAACCACCGAGGTCTTCGTCAACGAACTCTACGTGCGCCCGGAGGCCCGGGGGCAGGGGGCCGGGGGACGGCTCCTGGCCGCCGTGAAAGCCTGGGCGGAGGAACTGGGCGCCGACCGCCTCCGCCTGGCGGTGCTGGCGGCCAACGAGGCCGGGCAGGCTTTCTGGCAACACCACGACGCCCGCCCGTTCTCCGTCACGATGACCATGGAACTGGAGAAAAAGGCTTCGGCAGCCTCGCGGGCGTCGCGGCGCATCGGGTTTTAGCGAACCCGTCCGGCAGCGGGAACCCGGGCGGCCGGCGCGGGTTTCTCCGGACGCGAGCCACGCGTTTTTTGAGGTTTTTGCGGAACCCCACGCGGGGCTTGACAAGCAGGGCGGTACGTTCGTATCATAGCCGCCCCTCGGGAAAAAGCGGGTGTAGCTCAGTGGTAGAGCATCACGTTGCCAACGTGAGGGTCGTGAGTTCGAATCTCATCACCCGCTCCCGTTAACCCTCAGATCGCGCTTGCCGGTCTGGGGGTTTTTTTCGTCTGGTCGAACCGGAGCGTGTATCTCATGTCGAAATCGAAGACCCCGGCCATGGGTCGGCGGATCCCGCACCGCAGGTCGGGGCTGCATGGTGCTTGCGGGCGGCGGCCGCACCCGATCGTCCGGTCACTGCTTTTTCTTTTCGTCACCGGCCTTTTCGTGGGAGGGGCCGTCCGGGCCCAGCCGGTCGACCCGGTCACGGCCGCGCGGATCGACTCGATCTTTGCGGCGTGGGACCGGCCCGATGCGCCCGGGGCCGCCGTCGCCGTGCTGCGCCGCGGCGAGGTGGTTTTCGAAAAGGGCTACGGCATGGCCAACCTGGAGCACGACGTTCCGATCACCCCGGAGACGGTCTTCATGGTGGCTTCCGTCTCGAAGCAGTTCACCGCCTTCGCCGTGGCGATGCTGGCCGGGGAGGGGCGGCTCTCGCTCGATGCCGACATCCGAACATACCTGCCGGAGATGCACGATTTCGGCACGCCGATCACGGTCCGTCACCTGGTTCACCACACCAGCGGGCTGCGGGACGAGTTCGACCTGCTCGGCATGGCCGGGTGGCGCATGGATGACGTCATCACGAAAGCACACATCGTTCGCCTGGCGGCAGGACAGCGGGAACTCAACTTCACCCCCGGCGACGAGTACCTCTACTCGAACACCGGCTATACCCTCCTGGCCGAGATCGTCGAGCGGGTGACGGGGCAGTCGTTCCGGGAATGGACGAAAGAGCACCTCTTTGACCCCCTGGGAATGACGCAAACCCACTTTCACGACGATCACGAGATGCTGGTGCCCGGCCGCGCGCAGGGTTACAGCCGCGGGGAGGACGGCAGCTACCGGGTGCAGGTGAACAACTACGCGAGCGTCGGGGCCAGCAGCCTGCACACGACCGTCCGGGATCTGGCGAAGTGGTTGCGTAACCTCGACACGGGCCGGGTCGGCGGGGCGGATGTGCTGGCGCAGGTGCACCGGCGGGGCCGGCTCAACAACGGCGATACGCTCGGCTATGCCTTCGGCCTGCGGGTCGACGAGTACCTCGGGCACCGGCGGGTCGGGCATGCCGGCTGGCACCGGGGCTACCGCACCTACACCGCCCGCTTCCCGGAGGACGATCTGGCCGTCATCGTTCTCTCGAACCTGGAGCAGTTCAACCCGTCCGAACGGGCCATGGAGGTGGCCAGGCTCTTCCTCACGCCGCCGCCGGAGTCACTGGCGGTCTACACGGGCACCTACGTGAGTCCGGAACTGGACACGGCCTATACCCTCGTGCTCGAAGGCGACCGCCTCGTGGCCCGGCACCGCCGCAATCCCGACATCACGCTCACCTTTGCCGGCCCGGACACGTTCACCACCGACGCCTGGTTCTTCGAGAAGCTCGTCTTCGAGCGGTCGGCGGGGCGCATCACCGGGTTCCGGGCCTCGACCACCCGGGTGAGAAACCTCTTTTTCGAGCGGCGGTAACATTTTCGTCACGTGAACCGTCCGCTTTCCGTTCCATGCGCGAAGAGCCCGCTGCCGAACGGTCGTTCGGCGCCGCGCCGGTGCCTGCCGGGGCCACCGAATGGCCCGGGAAACGATCCGCCTGGCGGCGTGTGTTTACGTCGAAGGCGCTCTACATCCTCCTCGGCCTGACGGCACTCGGTGTGGCGCTGCTGCGCTGGAGTGAAGCCTATGGGGGGCCCGGCGGGCTCTGGGAGACGTTCGGGTGGTGGGCCCCGGTGCTGTCGGTCCCGCTCCATGCGCTCGTGGCCGTCACGCCGCTGCCTTCGGACATCGTGGGCATGGCCAACGGCGCCCTCTACGGGTTCTGGTTCGGAGCGCTTCTGAGCTGGCTCGGCTGGTACCTGGCCTCGTTCGGGCAGTACGCGATCGGCCGCCGCGCCCGCCGTGACTTCGACCTGGACACCTGGCTGGCCCGCGCGCCGGCGTGGATCCGGCGTTTGCCGGTCGAACACCCCCTTTTCCTCATCTCGAGCCGCTTCGTTCCCTATGCCGGGGGGCACCTCGCGACGCTCGTCCCCGGGGCCATGCGGGTTCCGCTGCGCCGCTATGCCTGGTGCACGGCCGTCGCCCTCGTGCCGCAATCGATGGCCATGGCCGGCGCCGGTGCCGGGATGATGTTGCTCGGTTCCTGACGGCGCGGAACGGAACGGTTGAACCTGGAAAGATGTGCCATGCGTAGCTGCTTGCTTTGCCTGATAGCGGGCGCGATGGGCTGGCTCGCCTGTGAGCGGGCCGCGACACCCCCGCCCGAAACCGTGATGCCGGGCTGGGACGCCGTGCAGGACTCGACGCACCGGGTCGCTTCGGTCACCGGCTTCGCTGGTCCGGAGGCCGTCCGGTATGATCCCGAGCAGGACGTCTTCTTCGTGTCGAACTTCAACGGAGGAGGGAATGAACGGGACGCCAACGGGTTCATCAGCCGGGTCAGCCCCGAGGGGGACGTGCTCGACCTCCGCTTCATGGTCGGGACCGACGCGCATCCCCTGCACGCTCCCCGCGGTATGTTCATCACCGGCGACACGCTCTGGGCGGCCGACGCGGACGGCCTCCACGGGTTCGACCGGCACAGCGGAGCCCACCTGGCCTTCGTCGACTTCACCGGTTTTGCGCCCGGCTTCCTGAACGATGTGACCGCCGGGCCGGACGGCGCCCTCTATGTGACGGATACGGGGGCACGACGGGTGTACCGGCGGGCCGGTGCGCGCGTCGAGGTCGTCCTCGAAGACACCACGCTGGCACCGAACGGAATCACCTGGGACGCCGCCAGCGGGCGGATGCTGCTGGCCCCCTGGGGCGGCGACCAGCTGTTCCGTGCCTGGCAGCCGGGCACGGACTCGCTGGGCGTGGCCGGAACCGGTACGGGAGGCCATTACGACGGGATCGAGGTCGTCGCGGGGCGGGTACTCGTGGCCAGCCAGACCGACTCCAGCCTGCACGTGCTGGAGGATGGCACCAGCCGCCCGGTCATCCGAACCCCCGGACGCCCCGCCGACATCGGCATCGACACGCAGCGGATGCGGGTGGCCGTCCCCTACGTCGCCCTCAACCGCGTCGATATCTGGCAACTGCCGCGGGAGAATTGACTGGATCGTAGCAAACCGCGTCTTGTGGGTGCGGGCGGGAATGAATTTCAACCTTTCGAACAGCATCGCCGTTCTGGAGCGCACGCCTGTCGTCCTGCGTGCCCTTCTGGCCGGTCTTCCCCGTGAGTGGACGCACCGCAACGAGGGTCCGGATACGTGGAGCCCCTTCGACATTGTCGGACACCTCATCGATGGCGAAGAGACGGACTGGATGGATCGGGTTCGCATCATCCTGGCCCAGGGCCCCGACCGGCGCTTCGTCCCCTTCGATCGCTTCCGGCACCTGCAGAAGAACAGAGGGAAGGCACTGGAGGAGCTCCTGGACCGTTTTGCGGTCCTGCGGGCACGAAATCTCCGGGAAATCCGGGAACTGCAACTGAACCCGGAACAGTTGCAGCTGACCGGCGAGCATCCGGCCTTTGGTACCGTCACGCTCGAACAGTTGCTGGCGACATGGGTGACACACGACCTCGGGCACCTCGCCCAGATCGCCCGCGTGATGGCGAAGCAGTACCGCGAAGCCGTGGGACCCTGGGAAGCCTACCTGCCGGTCCTGCATCGTTGAGCGGAGGCGCCGGCGACCGGCTCAAGGAGCCAGCAACAGCTCGGCCAGGACGGGGAGGTGGTCCGAGGCGTAGCGTCCGTCTTCGCATTCGGCCAGCACGCCGTAGCGGAGCACCCGGATGCCCGCGCCGGTGAAGAGGTAGTCGATCCGGCGCGGAGTAGAGGTCCCGGCCTCGAAGCCGGTGAAGGTGCCTTCGGGCCCGTGCGGTGGCGTTTCGGTGTGCTTCCGGGCGTCTGCAAGCTTTTCGGTCAGGATGGCATAGCCCGGTGCGTCCGGGGTGAAGTTGAAGTCGCCGGCCAGCACGACGGGCATCGTTCCGGCGCGTTCCGCCAGGTGGGCGGCGAGCAGGCGGGCGCTCTCGGTGCGTGCCGTCTCTCCCCGGTGGTCGAAGTGGGTGTTCATGAAGAGGAAGCGCCGGCCGGTGGTGCGGTCCTCGAACACGGCCCAGGTAGCGATGCGGGGCAGGGCGGCATCCCATCCCTTGCTGCCGGGCACGTCGGGAGTGGGGGAGAGCCAGAACGTACCGTGCTCCACGGGGATGAGCCGGTCCTTCCGGTAGAAGATCGGGGAAAACTCGCCGCCGTCGTGCCCGTCGTCGCGCCCGACGCCGAGCCAGGCGTAGGCGGGCAGGTGGGCGGCAAGGGTGTCGATCTGATGACGGAGCGCTTCCTGGAGGCCGGCCACGTCGGTCCCGTGGAAGCGGATCGTCGAGGCGACGCGTTCCTTACGGTGCGGCCAGGCGTTTTCGCCGTCCTGCGGGTTGTCGTAGCGGATGTTGAACGTCATCACGCGCAGGGGCTGGGCCGGTGCGGAAGCGGTGAGGAGGCCCGTTGCGGCCAGCACGAGCGCGGCGAGGAAGAGCTGGGTCATGGGCGGTCGGGCGCGGTGTGTGGTGCGTAAAGATCCCACAAAATACGAACGACGCGCGCGGCGTGGGAGGTGCGTTTGCCGGATTCTTTTCGCAAAGGACACCCTTCCGGGGCGTTTTCGGAACGCCTTCCGCCGGTGGGTGTCCTATGCCGGTGGATGACCCTGCACCGGGGCTTCGTATATTGGGCGAAATGCACGTACGGCTTGTGGAGACCCTGCAACCCCATAGCACCCGGCCCGGCCGGCGGGAGACCGTCGCCTTCGTCATTCCGCTTTACAACGAGGAGGAGGTCCTGCCGGTCCTGATCCGTGAGGTAGAGGCCTACCGGGCGGCCCATCCGGAAGTGACCGAGGTCGTCCTGGTCGACGACGGCAGCACCGACGGCACGGCCTCGCTCATCCGTTCCCTGACCGAAGGGCGTCCGGGTTATGTGTTGCTCCGTTTCTCGCGCAACTTCGGGCACCAGCTCGCCATCACCGCCGGGATGCACTGCGTCTCGGCCGATGCGGCCGTCGTTCTCGACGGAGACCTGCAAGATCCCCTCGACGTGGTCACGCAGATGATCGAGAAGTGGCGCCAGGGCTTCGATGTGGTCTACGGCATCCGCCGGGAACGGCACGGGGACGGTCTGCTGAAACGGTGGACCGCCCGCCTTTTCTACCGTCTCTTCCAGCACCTGACGGACGTGGACGCCCCGCTCGATGCCGGGGATTTCCGGCTCGTCTCGCGTCCCGTGCTCGATGCCTACCGGCAGATCGAGGAACACCAGCCCTATGTGCGCGGCCTCATCGCCTGGCTGGGGTTCAACCAGACGGGGGTGTTCTACGACCGCCCGCCGCGTGCGGCCGGACGGAGCAAGTACCCGCTGCGCAGGAGCCTGCGCCTGGCTTTCGACGGCATCGCGTCGTTCTCCGTGCGTCCTCTTCGCTACGCCGTCCGCCTCGGCCTGCTCGTGGCCGCGCTTTCCGTAATCGGCCTCGTGTGGGTGCTGCTGGCGAAGTATGCCTTTGGCAACACCATCCCCGGCTGGTCCTCGCTGATCTTTGCCGCGTTTTTCTTCGGCGGGTTGCAGCTTTTTTTCCTCGGGGTGGTGGGGTCGTATCTGGCCCGGGTGTACGAGGAGGTGAAGGCCCGGCCCCGGTACGTCGTGCGCGAGCGCTGGGTGTCGGAGCCGGCGGAGGCGTCGCCTGCGGCCGGGCGAGAGCCCGAGACGGCCCGTGTTCGTTCCTGAATGGCCGGCGGGCCGTGTGATGCGGCCAGGTGCGGCCTAAACGCGCTGGTTCCCATGCTGATACCCCCGTTGCGATGGAATGACGAGGCAGGTTGCGTCGACCTGCTGGATCAGACCCGGCTGCCGGTCGAGGAGGTCTGGTTGCGGATTGAGACGCCGGAGGCGATGGCGGAGGCGATCGGCCGGTTGCGGGTGCGCGGAGCGCCGGCCATCGGCATCGCGGCGGCCTACGGGGTGGTGCTGGCCCTGCGGGGGCCCGGCGTGGTCGATCCGCACGCCGCGGTGGAGGCGGCGGCGACGCGGCTGGCCGCCACGCGCCCGACGGCGGTGAACCTGTTCGGGGCCCTCGAGCGGATGCGCCGGGTGGCGGCCGCACACCCGGAAGCCGGGCCGGAGACCCTGCACGCGATGTTGCTGGCCGAGGCCCGGGCCCTCGAGGCGGAGGACCGGGCCGCCGGGCGCCGGATCGGCGAGTATGGCCTGTCGCTGCTGGAGGACGGGATGACCGTCCTGACGCACTGTCATGCCGGCGGGGTGGCCACCTCGGGCTACGGGACGGCCCTGGCCCCGCTACTCCTGGCGCACGAGCGCGGCCGGCGGCTGTCCGCCTTCGTGGACGAGACGAGGCCACTCCTGCAGGGCAGCCGCATCACCGCGTGGGAGTTGCAGCGCGCCGGCATCCCGGTCACGCTCATCACCGACGGCATGGCGGCCCACGTCATGCAGCAGGGCCGCATCGATGCCGTCCTCGTCGGGGCCGACCGCATCGCCGCCAACGGCGACGTCGCCAACAAGATCGGCACCTACGGCCTGGCCGTGCTCGCCCGTGCCCACGGTGTTCCGTTTTACGTCTTTGCCCCGCGCTCTACCCTCGACCCGGATACGCCGGACGGGGCCGGCATCGTCATCGAGGAACGGGACCCGCGCGAGGTGACCCATGGCTTCGGCCGGCCGACGGCCCCCGACGGCGTGCGGGTCTATAACCCGGCCTTCGACGTGACTCCCGCCCGCCTGGTGACGGCGATCGTCACCGAAGAAGGGGTGCTGCGCCCGCCCTACGGCCCCGCACTCGCGGCGCTCTTCGCCGGGCACGCCGTTTGATCGGGTGGCAGCGGGCCATGAGGAGGCCGGCCGGAGGGAGCAAACCGCCGCCTGCGCCGTATGGAGGCATTGGGCGAGATTTTTGCCGGAACACCGCTTCGGCTTCCTTTTCCCACGGTTTGAGTGAGCGAACACCTATGAGAAAGAACGACTGGTTCGGGCTGGGCGCGAGCATCCTGGTGCATCTGCTGCTTCTCCTGGCCTTTTCCTTTATGACGGTGGTGGCCTCCGAAGAACAGCCGATCGGCTTCATCGAAGTGGAGTTCGGGCCGCTGGCACAGGGACGGCCCGTGCAGAAGGCGGAGGCGACGCGGCCGGCGCCGGTGGAGGAGCCGAAGCGACCCCGGCCGGAGGTGGAGCAGCAGGTGGCCTCCACCCCGCCGGAAAAGGTCAAGCCCGTCGATCTGCCGGATCAACCGGAAGTGGCCGATGAAGAGCAGGTCGAGACGCCCGAGGCCGAGACCATTGCACCGGAGAAGCGGAACAACCCGGAGCCGGTCAAGAAGACGGAACCGCAGCCCCGCCCCGATCCGGTCCAGCCGCTGGGCGGCGGGGCCCGGGACGGCTCCAGCGGCGCGCCCGAAGGCGATGCCGGCGCGGCGGCGGACGAGCGCAAGACGGCGCCTTTCCAGATCGAGGGCCTCAACCGCATCCCCACGGTCACGGCCCTGCCGGCCTACGTCGAGAAGGTGAATGCCGTCATCAGCGTCCGCATCACGGTGGATCCGCAGGGCCGCATCGTACAGCGCATTCCGCTCATCAAGGGCAATCCGGCACTCGAACAGGCCGTGATGGACGCGCTTCTGCGCTGGCGGTTCAACCCCCTCCCGCCGAACGCTCCACAGGAGAACCAGACCGGCGTGATTACCTTCCGTTTCCGCCTGGAATGAAGTTGCACACGGGCCTCCTGCCGTGGCGCCGGAACGGCCGGCGGGGCGTCAGGAGAACGGGCCGAAGGGGGCCCGGATGCCGGCCCAGGTTTTCGGAAAGAGGCTCTTGAGCCAGGCTCCCTCGTCGTCGGGTTTGAGGAGCGCGAGGCCGAACGTCATGTCTTCGTGCCGGACGAGCACGTATCCGAAGCCGGTGCATCCCGGCGCATGCACACCGGGTTCGAGGGCCTCGCGCGGCAGGCGGATCGTCTCCCGGTTCAGGTAGGCCGTCAGATCGGCCCGGTTCAGGTGGACGACGTTGCGCGTCGCGTGCGGACCGAAGACCTGTGCCGCCCCGGTGGTCAGCTTCGGGTGGCGCAGCGAGGTTTTGAGCAGAAACAGGCCACGGTGCTGCGGTGCCGGTCGTTCCGGCGGGTCATGATCCCGCGAGGTGATGGCGAGGTATTTTTTGTTCGGGCGATGAAAGGCATATGCCGCGAAGAGGTCTTCGGGAAACCCGAAGCGTTCGTGGAGGAAGGCAAGTTCCGGGGGGGCTTCGTCCGGGTTCGGGATCATCCCGGTGGGTACCGGCCGGATTGCCTGCCTGCCGGAGAGATCCTTTTTTTCGAGCAGGGCCACGAAGAAGCCCCCGGTGTCGTTGTGGTGGGGCCACAGGCGGCGGGTGTGGCGGAGGGACGCCGGGAGGGACTGCCCGTTCCAGCACGTCAGGCCGGGGGTGGTATGGAGCCCTTCGAGCGTGATCGGGCAAACGGTGAGCTCGTCTCCGAAGTGCCGGAGCACGTGGGCCACGACCAGCTCGTTCTCCTCCGGAGCGAACGTGCACGTGGCGTAGACGAGCCGCCCGCCGGGGCGAAGGAGACGGACGGCCCGGGCCAGGATGCGGCGCTGGCGCCGGTGCATCCGTGCGCTGAAGGCGGGGCCGGACTGGCCCACGACGCCCGGATGCCTCCGCACGGTGCCTTCGCAGGAGCATGGCACGTCACAGAGGATCCCGTCGAACGGGCCGGCCTCCAGCGGGAAGCCGGCGGCGTCGCACCGGGTGACGGATACGTTGAGCAGGCCCAGCCGGTCGAGGGTCGTACGCAGCACGTTCAGCCGTGAGCGGCTGACATCGTTGGCCACGATCGTGCCGCCGTTGCGCAGGGCCACGGCCATCTCGGCGGTCTTGTTGCCGGGGGCCGCACAGAGGTCGAGGAGGCGCATCGGACGTGGGTCGCGTCCACCGGGCCGGGGGTCGAGCAGCCGGACAGGCAGCATCGAGGCCTCCTCCTGAATGTGGAAAAAGCCGGCCAGGTAGCCGGGCAGGTTGGCTGGGTCGGCGTCGGGCGGGAGGCGGAAGGCCCCCGGGCGCCAGCGGAGCGGGGTCACGGGGAAGCCCGCCGCCCGCAACTGCGCCTCGACGCGGTGCGGGTCCGTGCGAAGCGTGTTGGTCCACACACACGTCGGCAGGGGACGGGCCAGCGCCTCGATGAAGGCATCCCAGTCGTCCACGATGGGCCGGTAGCGCTCGAACGGGGTGAAAACGGGGAGGTCCTGTGTCCGGTTGGCTTCGATCATCGGTCAGAATCGGGCCTCGATCTGTGCAAAGAGACTCAGGTGGGTGACGGCCCCGGCGGGGTGCGGCCGGTAGGACGTGTTCGTCAGGTTGCGAAGCGCCAGGTGCAGGCGCAGGTGTTCCTGCCACAGGCGCTTTTGCAGTCCCAGATCGGCCAGCAGGTAGGCCGGGCGTCTGGCGGACGGTCCCACCGAGGCGAAGGCGGGCCATCGCGTACCGGAGGTGAACCGTATGGTTCCAAAAAAACAGAGGCGTGGATGGGGAGAGAAGCGGGTCCGGTAAACGACCTGGTGCCGTGCGGCGGAGGCCCATGCCTGCCGGAACGCGGCATCGTTTCCGGGAACCGGGTGCAGGACGGTGTAGCCCAGGGTCTGGTCGAGCAGCAGATCGAGACGGTGCCGGAGCCGGATCGTGCTGCCCAGGAGATGCCCGCTCACGCCGGCATATACACGGGTGGAGGTGTGGAAGCCGGGGCTTTCCGGGTCCACCCCGAAGACGTGGCCGGCAAGGTGGTGGTCGAGGAAGCGCCGGTAGAAGGCGGCCGCCTCGATGCGAAACGACGGGACCTGCCAGGACCAGCCCAGGTCGGCCGTGAGTGTTCTTCCATCCGGGAGGGAGGGGGGCAGAACGACCTCTGCACCGGCCCGGCGGAAGAAGGCATAGCCCCGGGCGACGTCATACCACGGGCGGTTGTCTTCCTCGATGCCGTGCCGGAGATAGGCCAAGGCGAGCATGATGGTGTGGGACGGGCGGGGCCGGATCGTGGTCGTGACCAGGGCGCTCGTTCCCAGGCGGTCGGGCTGTCCCGGCCGGCTGGTGTGGTGTGCCAGGAGGAGCATGCCCTCCAGGTTCCAGGACGGTTTGGGCCGGACGGCGACCCGGGCGTGGAGGCGTGGTACGAAGGCGGTGGGGGCATCGAGGGGATCGCTCGTGGAGGTGTGGCGATAGGTGGCGATTGCGCCCAGCGCCAGGTGCACCCCGGGCCGGCCGGAACGTATCTCGATGAATCCCTCCCCGTGCTGCCGTTGCCATCCCGGGATCAGGTTGCGGCGGTTGGGGCGTGGGCCGAGTTCGAGGGTGGAGAGGCTGAACCGGTAACGCAGGCCGGTCGGACGGGCCGGGGCGGTGTTGCCGGCGATTCCGCCGGTGAGAAGGTGTTGCTCCAGGGGTAGCTCCCGGCCCAGCGGCGCCAGAAAGCGCAGGTCCCGGAAGCGGGAATAGCCGGCGAAGACGTGATGATAGCCCCGGCGGCCGGAGAGAGCGGCGGACACATGGCCGGCCAGAAGCATGAGCCGGGGCGGTTTGGGTTCCCGGTACAGTCCTTTCACCCGTTTGGCGATGCGTTCGTCGGTGGCGTGGTGCTCGTCGGCCACGAAGGCGGCCCGGACGAACCAGCGGGAACGGGCATAGCTCGTCTCGACCAGGTAGGTCGGACCGATGCGATCGATGTTGGGAGTCGCCAGGGGTGTGTAGCGAAAGGGGCCGGGATCGTCGATCTCGTTGCCGGCGGCGGCGTGCGCCCGCAGGTGGAGACCGCCCGGCGGTCGGCGGGTGTGCAGGTGCAACAGCCCGGCTGTGGCCGGCACACCGTTGACGACCACGGGCCGGCTCACGACGGTCACGCTGTCGATCTGGAGGACGTGCAGGGGCAGGGTGTTCAGGGAGGCACTGCCCGGTGAAGCCGGGCTGACAGGGTGACCGTCGATCATCACGGTCCAGGCCTGGGCCTGGAAAGGAGCCAGCCCGCCGGCCGAGAGCGCAGCGGTATACCCTTCCAGGGAGACGGCCTGCCATGCGTCGATCAGGGGGAGAAGATCCGTCAGGCGCACGACGCCGGCCGCCTCGAGCGTCTCGGCGTCGAGGACCAGGGTTGCCGGCTGGGCGCGGGTCGTACGCAGGCAGGAGGCCAGCAGCACGAAGGCGAACAACGGCCAGTGCCTCATTGCAGGAACGTCTTCAGCCAGTCCGGTGTGCGGAACGTGTAGCGCAGTCCCGCCGAAACGTGAAGGAGCTTGAGGCGGATGAAGGTGTAGGATTTCATGTAGTTTCCTGCTACGTAGAGGCTCAGGTTCGGGTGGAGCCGGCCGATCAGGGTGGAACGGAGGGCAACCGTCAGTTCATGCTCGGTGCGTAGACCCGGGAAGGTGTCGTCGTCGAAGGTCATCCGGTAGTTGCCCAGGCGGGCCCCGCCTTCGACGGCCAGCCGGGGCGCGATCGGGACGCGAAGTCCCCAGCCCGCAAAGAGCAGGAGACCCGAGAAAGAGGGGACCTCGGCGGTGCGGGCGGTGTAGGGGTGCAGGATGCCGCCGGCCTCGGCACGGCCCCGGTAGAACGGTGTGGAAACCGATAGCTCCACGCCGGGACGAGCCTGCCAGAAGGTGTGGAGCGGGCTGTGATTGACGTTGACCGTTCCCGCCAGGACGAGCTCCATTCGCTCGAAAGGCTGGCCTGAGACCGGGTGGGTGAGGCAGCCGGCGAACAGGGCGAACGACGGAAGGAGCCGGAACGGGAAAACGGGCATGAACGTCGGGTGTCAGAAGCTGTGGAGGCGGAAGGTCCGGCGCAGGCCCAGCCGCAGGCCGAAAGCCACCGCGCCGGCGAACCGGGTTTCGTCGTGGCCCCGGACGGCGCCGCGGTTCTTCGTGACGTTGACACCGAGGTCGACGCGGAGCCACCACCGGGGGTCGTGCTGGTAGAAGACCTCGACGGCGGCGCGTGCGGTGTGTTCCACGGTGCCGTCGAGGAGCGTGGGCACCTGCTCTTCGTTTCGGGGGAAGGGTTGCCGGATGTCGCGCTCGCCCTGTGCCAGGTAGTGCAGGCGCGGGGAGACGGTCAGGGCGGGGACGGGGTAGAGGTCGGCGAACAGGGCGGCGTGCACGTAGTCGCTGAACTGGGTGGCGAGGCCGCGCAGGAGGTAGAGGTAGCGTCCTTCCGGCTGGATGGTGTTGTACGTCCGTGCGGCGATGACGTCGAGCGTGCCGCCGAGGTCGAAGGTGCGGGCCGTGTAGACCAGGCTGCCGGCCAGGGCGAAGGAGGCCGGCTCGGTGGCGTTGAGCACGTCGAAGTCGTCCATCAGGAGCTGGCCGTGCACCGTCACCCGGCCGAGTCGGAACCAGAGCAGCCCGGCGAAGAGGCCGTTGTTCTCGTCGTTCTTGGGCCGGTTGTCCACGACGAACAGGAAAGGGTGGAGCGGGTTCAGGTATTTGAGGGAGAGCCCGCTGCCCGCTCCGGAATAGAGGGCCGACTCCATCAGGCTGAGCAGGACGTTCTCCGAGGGGCGCCAGTCGAAGCGGTGGGCGGCGAGGTAGCGTCGCTCGCTACCGGCACGGACGGAGTCGTCCCCGGCGATGCCGGTGTAGCGGCCGTCGGCGGTGATGCTGTCGAGCTCGCCGAGCAGGCTCCGGAGGGAGAGACGCTGCCCGCCGAGGCGGAAGGCGATCAGGTCGTAGCTGCGGGGGTTGTCGCTCAGGACGACGGCCGTCTCGCCGGGCAAGCCCCAGTGGTGGGCGAGGCGGCCCAGGTAGATCGAGGCCGGGCCCGTGTGCCACCCGGCGTAGCTTTCCTCGCTCCGGGTCAGCAGTCGCTTCACGGCATCGAGGCCGTCCGGGTCCCGGTCGTAGTACAGGTCGTGCCGCAGGCCAAGCTGGCCCACGAACGGGCCGTCGTCCAGGAAGAAGCGCAGGGCGATGTGCTCGTAGGCATGCACCGCGTCGCCGAGGGGGCGCAGCGGGTCGAGGCGTCGCGTGTTGGCGGCGTCGAGGCCGGCGTCGAGGTCGAGGCCGGCGACCGCCTCGTCGTCGCCGGGCGCGGCCCGGCCGAGGAGGGCCTCCAGCATGGCGACCCAGTGCGCTTCGACGGGTGCCAGGGTGTTCCGGTCCAGTTCGTCCAGGGCGGCCGCGACGTCGCCCTGCCGGTAGGGCAGCGCCGTCGGGTGCAGGGACGGCAGGAGACCGCGCCGCTGCAGGCGGTTCAGGTACTGGTAGGCCACGTCCCCGGTGGGAAGGAAACGGTTCGGCTGGGCCATCCCTTCCCGGGCGAGCATCATCCCCAGCCACAGGCAAAGCAAGAGCGATCCGCTGCGTTTGAGCATCGATCCGGCGTTGGACGTTCTGAAGGGGCCCCTCCGGTCGGAGGCGGCCGCGTCGCGGAAGGGCAGAAATTAGGAGCATGAGGGGATAATCCAAAGCCCGGTGGAATAGACCGGCCGGCCCGGTGGTCTACTGCATACCCCGCGGGTCCCGCAGCCGGTCCCGCTCGCCCTGCGTTGCTTGCTTCAAACGAATCAAATGGATATGTTTAACCGGAATCGGTTGGAACCCGGCGGCACAATCTTTGAAACAACCTTTCCCGCTCGCCATACCGCTGTCCGGCGCAGCCCTTCTTTCCCGCATACGCGTTCTCGTGTTTCCTCTGTGTCCCGAAAGACCGAGCTCATAGTCCTGTTGCTTTCGGATGCGCTGGCCATCACGCTGGCGGACCTGTTCTACTACCTGGGCCGGTTCCGCTGGATGTGGTTCGGCGAGCCGGCCCTCTTCCCGGATACGCAGCCGCTCTACTTTTTCCTCTGGAATGCGGTGCTGGCGGTCTTCTGGGTGGTGCTTTTCCTCTTCTTCGGCATGTACCGGGAGCGGTACGCGGCCAGCCGCTTCGACGAGATCGTCTCGCTCGGCAAGATCATCACCGTGGGGGTGCTGGTGCTGATCTTTGCCGTCTACATCGATGCGTTGCAACCGGGGACGAGCCGGCAGGCGATCTTTTTCTACTGGGGGGCGATGCTCGGCTTCGTGGCCACGGGACGCATCGGCGTGCGGTCCGTGCAGAAGGCGTTGATCCTGCGGGGCCACGGCACGCACCGAACCCTGATCGTCGGGTGGAGCGACCATGTGGAGAAGATCTACGAGGAGGTGGCCCGCTACCCGGAGGCGGGGCTCGACGTGGTCGGGGCCATCCGCCTCCGGCGCGATGACGATCCGCCGGAAGCCGAGGGGGCCTACCCGGAAGCCGGGGGCGACGGAGCCCCGGCGGTCGTCGGGGGGGTGGCGGTGCATGCCCCGGCTGCCCGGGCCTGGACCATCGAGGACCTGCCCCGGCTGATCGACGAGCTGGGGGTGCAGGATGTCCTCATCGCTCTGGGCTCGAACGACCACGCGCCGCTGATGGAGGTGTTGCGCCTCTGTGACGGGAAGCCGGTGACCCTCAAGCTCGTGCCCGACTTCTACACCATCATCGGGGGCATGGCCCGTACCGAGCACATGTACGGCCTTCCGCTCATCGAGGTGTTGCCCGAGCCGATTCAGCCGTGGGAGCAGAGCACGAAGCGCCTCATCGACGTGCTGGTGGCGACGGTGGTGCTCCTGGCGGGCCTGCCGCTGTGGGTGCTCCTCGGCGTCCTCATCCGCCTGACCTCGCCCGGGCCGGCCATCTACCGGCAGCAACGGGTCGGGCAGCACGGCCGCGTTTTCACCATGTACAAGTTCCGCACCATGCGGCACGACGCCGAAGCCGAAACCGGCCCCGTCTGGGCGCGCGAGAACGACCCCCGCTATACTCCCCTGGGCCGGTGGTTGCGCAAGACCCGTCTCGACGAGGTGCCGCAGTTCTGGAACGTCCTCAAAGGCGACATGAGCCTCGTCGGTCCCCGCCCGGAACGCCCCTACTTCGTGGAAAAACTGGCCGACGAGATCCCGCTCTATCGTCGCCGGCATCGTGTCAAGCCCGGCATCACCGGCTGGGCCCAGGTCAAGTGGAAATACGACGAGAGCCTCGAAGACGTGCGGCAAAAGGTCAAGTACGATCTGTTCTACATCGAGAACATGAGCCTGCGGATGGATTTCAAGATCCTGTTCCGCACCCTCCGCACCGCCCTGCTCGGCAAGGGGCGATGAGGCGGTCTCGCCGGGCGCGGGCGGATCGTGCCGGATGCGGACGCGCCTCCGTCCGGTTGTCGCGAAGGGATGTCGCCTCCGGCTTCCCGTCTTCAGGGTCCTTCCCCCTCGATCCGGGGGCTCTCCGTGGCGTGCGGGCGTTCCCGGGGTGGGCCCGTGTGTCGTGAAATCTCCGTGGCGGGTGGAGGCGGGTGGTGCGCGTGGGCCGTGGCTTCGTACTTTGGTGAGGTCCTTTTCCGTATCCGACACGAACATGGCGAAGACGAAGGCGGCCCGGACGGTGCCGGGCAATGGGAAGGTCGGGCAGGTGCAGGCGGCCCCGGCCGGTGACCTCGACCTGAAAGCGCTCTTCCGGGCCCTCCTGTTGCCGCGGGTCATCGAAGAGAAACAGTTGCGGTTGATCCGGCAGGGGCGGCTCTCGAAGTGGTTCAGCGGGTACGGGCAGGAGGCCGTCGCCGTCGGCTGTGCCTGGGCGCTCGAACCCGGCGACGACATCCTGCCGATGCACCGTAACCTGGGGGTGTGGACCACGCGCGGCGTGCCGCTGCGGCCGCTCTTCTGCCAGCTCATGGGCCGGGCCGGCGGCTTCACGAAAGGGCGCGACCGGACGTTCCACTTCGGCCTGCCGTCGCATCATCTCTACGGCATGATCTCCCACCTGGCCGCCATGCTTCCGGTCGCCTGCGGGCTGGGGCTGGCCGCCCGCCTCGACGGGCGCCCCAACGTGGCCCTCGCCTTCGTCGGCGACGGTGCCACCCGTGAGGGCGACTTCCACGAGGCGCTCAACCTGGCTGCCGTCTGGAAGCTGCCCGTGCTGTTCGTGGTGGAAAACAACGCCTACGGCCTCTCGACGCCCGTGCAGGAGGCCGTCGCCGTCGAAGACATCGCCGACGCGGCGGCGGGCTACGGCATGCCGGGCGTCGTCGTCGACGGGAACGACGTGCTGGCCGTCATCGCCGCCGTGCGGCAGGCCGCCGAACGCGCACGACACGGGGAGGGGCCGACGTTGCTCGAGATGAAGACGTTCCGCATCCGGGGGCACGAGGAGGCCTCCGGGACGAAGTACGTCCCGCCGGAGCTGATCGCGGCCTGGGCGAAGAAGGACCCGGTCGAGCGGTTCACCCGGTACGTGCTCGAGCGCGGCGTGATGACGGAGGCCGAGGTCGAGGCCGTGCGGGCGGAACTGGAGGCCGAGGTCGACGCCGTGGCCGAGTGGGCGCTGGCACAGCCGCCCGTCGAGAGCACGCCCGAAGCCGAGCGGGCCGACGTTTTCGCACCGGCGTTCGAGGCTTTCGTACCGCCGGCCGGGTCCTCATCGGAGAAGCGGTTCATCGACGCCATCTCGGAAGCCCTTGCCCAGGCCATGGAACGGGACGAGCGGGTGATCCTCATGGGGCAGGACATCGCCGAGTACGGCGGGGTGTTCAAGGTCACGGCCGGCTTCGTCGAGCGGTTCGGGAAGGCGCGGGTGCGCAACACCCCGATCATCGAGAGCGGGGCCGTCGGGGCGGCGATGGGGCTGGCGCTGGCCGGCTACCGCCCGGTCGTCGAGATGCAGTACGCCGACTTCATCTCGTGCGGGTTCAACCAGATCGTGAACAACCTGGCCACCACCCATTACCGCTGGGGGGCACCGGTCAACGTCACGATCCGGGCGCCGTTCGGGGGCTATATCGGTGCCGGGCCGTTCCACTCGCAGTCGATGGAGGCCTGGTTCTGCCATGTGCCGGGGCTCAAGGTGGTGGTGCCCGCCACCCCGCAGGACGCCAAGGGGTTGCTCCTGACGGCCATCGAGGAACCGAACCCGGTCCTGTTCTTCGAGCACAAGTACCTGTATCGCTCGCTCCGGGGCGACGTCACGGAGGCGCCGTTTCACCTGCCGTTCGGGGAGGCCCGGGTGGTGCGGGAGGGCACGCACGCCACGGTCGTAACCTATGGCCTGGGCGTGCACTGGGCGCTGGAGGAAGCCGAGCACTGGGCCGGTCAGGGCGTGGAGCTGGAGGTGATCGACCTGCGCACGCTCGTTCCGTGGGACCGCGAGACGGTGCTGCGTTCGGTGGCGAAGACGAACCGGGTGCTGGTGCTCCACGAAGCCCCCCTCACGGCCGGCTTCGGCGCGGAGATCGCCGCCCGCATCGCCGAGGAGGCCTTCGAGCACCTGGATGCACCCGTCTTGCGCGTCGGCGCCGAAGACCTGCCGGTGCCGTTCTCGCCGTCGCTCGAACGAGAGATCTATGCTGCCCGCGTACGGCTGCGGCCGGCCCTCGAACGGCTGCTGGCATACTGATGAAACATCTCGAACCGCTCAAGCTTTGCCTGGTCTGCGACGACGAGCTCGTCCGGGCGGTGGTGCGGTTGAACTGCCCGTCGCCGCACGAGGTCGTGACGCTGTCGCTGGCCGGGCTGCTGGATGAGCAGCAACGCCTTTCGGGGCACGGGCAGGCGGTGGTCGCGGCGGCGCGGGAAGCCGACGTGGTGCTGGTCGACTGGCACCTGGCCTCGGCACCGGTGATCAACACGCTCTGCTACCAGGTGCGCAAGGAGGTGCGCGCGCCGGTGCTGGCCCTCTGCCGCAACGGCCCGGACGAGCGGGTGGCCGCCATCGCCGCCGGTGCCGACGACGCCGTGACGCTGCCGCTGCACCTGCCCCTCCTGCAGGCGAAGGTGCTCTCCTACCGGCGCCTGGTCGAGGCGGTGCGGGCGGCAGCCCCGGTTCCGGGCGACGCCCGCCTGCCGGCTGCCCGCACGTTCGGCCCCTTCCGGCTGGATCGCAGGGCCCACCGCTTCTTTATCCGGGGGCAGGAGGTGGACCTGACCCCGCGCGAGTTTGCACTGCTCGAATACCTGATTGCCAACGCCGGTACCCTGTGCACCCGCGAGCAGATCCTCGATCATGTGTGGGGGCTCAGCTTCGACACCGGCACCAACATGGTGGAGGTCTATATGTACTTCCTCCGGCGCAAGCTTGAAGCCTTCCAGCTTTCCGACGTGATCCAGACGGTGCGGGGACTGGGCTACCGGCTCGTGTTGCCGGAAGAGACCTCCCCGCCCTGAGGTACCGGTGCGCCGGCGACGGGGCTCAGACGTCCGGGGGCATCCGGAGGGCCAGGCGGCCTCCGGGCGGCAGGGCACGATAAACGGCCTTCGCATCCTCGGGGGATAGTTTCACCTCGATCCGGCGCGCTGCCCGGGGCAGGCTGCCGTGCAGGAGCCGGCGGACATCCCGGCTCGTCGTCGCCAGGCGTTCCATGAGCGAGAAGCGGAGCCGCGTCCAGGGGCTGTGCGAGGGCGAGGGGCTGACGTGCAGCACGAGCCCGCCGTCGAAGTAGAGGGCGAAATGGGGCTCCGTCGTCTCGACGGGCACGTCGAGTGGGGGACGCGACCGGTATTCGGTGGTGTCCCGGGGGGCCCGCACGACCCGGATCGGTGTGTGCGGGAGGGTGGCCACCGCGTGTTCGAGGGTGAAGAGGCGAGGCCCGCCGGCTTCGGGAAAGCCCCGCACGGCCAGGGCGCGGCCGAGGCGTACGTCGCGGAGGGAGCAGACCCGGACGGGCACCCCCGCGATCTCGATCTGAAGCGTGCGTTCCACCAGGTCGAGGGAGAGGCCGATCTGGTTCTGGTCGGCCAGGGCGAGGCGTGCCGCGAGGAAGGCTTCCAGGGTGCGCAGCGAGTCGAGGGTTCGGGCCGGTACGGTTGCCCCGGGTGCGTCGTCGGGGGCCTGCACGCGGGTTGCGGCGGGGGGCGGCTCGCGCAGCAGGCCGAGTACCGGAAGTACCACCGTGATCGTGACGACCGGCAGCAGCACCCCCAGCATCGCGCCCCAGAACGGGCAGTGGCCGGGACGGTCGAGCCGCAGGGTTCGACCGGCCTGTTGCAGGCGGGTCAGGAGGGAAGGCATGGCGGATGGCCCGGGTGGGCTAGTAGATGAAGACGGGGGCCCCGAGGCGCAGGGCCAGGTAGACGGCGCGCAGGTCGTCGTCGCCGAGGCGGATGCAGCCGTGCGTGACGGGCAGGCCGAGCAGGCGCTGGTAGAGGGTGCCGTGGATGAGGTAGCCCTGGCCCAGGGCGAGGGCGTAATCGCCGAGGACGCCGCGTTCGTAGCGCTCCGGCGCTCCGGGCGGGGGAACGGGGCGTCCTTCCTCGACGAAGGCCCAGTCCGGCTTGCGCCAGACGGGGTTTTCCATTTTGCCCAGAATCTTGAAGGCACCGCGCGGGGTGAAGAAGGTCCAGGTCTGGTCGGTCGCTCCCTCCAGGCGTACGTAGCTGCCGGTCGAGCACAGCCCTTCACGGAGCAGGCCGGTTCCCTGCCGGAGCCAGAACCTGTTTTCGGTGGTACTGACGACCAGGTAGGGCTGGCGTGGAATCCGGGCGTTCAGCCGTGCTTCGAGCCGGCGGATGCCCTGCCGGTGCTGGCGTGCCGCCTGCTGCGCCTCGGCCCCTCCGAGGACCGGGCCGGCGGGTTCCCGGTGCGGGAGGAGCGCCAGCAGGCCTTCCTGCAGGTCCCGTGCGCCCAGTCCCACGAGCAGGGCCAGCAGGAGGCCGAGCAGCCCGCCGGCCAGGGCGGGGCGCAGGCGGGAGCCCTTGCGGGGTAGGCTGGTCCCGGCTGTTGTCTCCTTCGCCGGGGCCGTGGTGCCCGGGGCTGGTACGGGCATGGCGGGGGGGAAGAGCGCAAGCGTCATGGCAGGTTGCCGGCCGAGGGGCGGCCGGCGGCCGGGAAGTGGCCGGGCGGAGGGGCGCCGATGCGGGCAAAGGCGGGCACCTCCAGGGCCCCGACGATGGTGACGGGGGTGCCGGTGGGGACGAGCTCGAAGAGGCGCTCCATGTCGGCGTTGGCGAGGGCGATGCAGCCGCGCGTCCAGTCGGCCCCGCGGCCGCCTTCCCCGTGGATTTCGATGTTGCCGCCGATGCGGGCATGCGGGGGCAGGGTGCCACGCCGGCGCGCTTCGAGGAAACGCTGCCGGTCTGCCGCGTTCGGATAGTCGAGGTCCAGCGCCCGGTGGTAGATCGTCTCTCCCGCCCCGCGTTTCCGGACGACGCGGTACTGCCCTTCAGGGGTCGAGAGGTCGCCTTCGTGCCGTTTGGGGCCCATCCAGTTGGGGCCCAGTTCGGCGTCGAAGGTATGGCGGAGGCGACCGGCCTCGTAGAGATACAGGCGGTGCGCCATCTTGTCGACGACGATCGCCGGAGCGCGGTGCCGTGCCGACCAGGCGACGGTGTCGTCGTGCCAGCGTCGCCACAGCGGCAGCCGGGCCAGGTACTGCGTGACGGTCTGTTCGAGCGCCTGGCCGACCTGTTGCACGACGGCCTGTGCGGCAGCGGCGGCCTCGGCGGCTGCCAGGAAGTCTTTCCGTTCGAGGGCGGCCTCGCCCCGGACGAGCCGTGCGTGTGCGGTGGCCAGGGTCGTTTGCCAGCGCGGGCGATGCGAGAGCCGGCTCAGGCCGGCCTGCAGCGAGTCGAGCTGGTCCCGCAGCAGCGCCAGGGTGAGCGTGGCATGCCAGGCCAGCGAGTCCCGGGCGTGGCGGGCACGGCGGGTGGCCGCTTCGCCCAGGCGGGCCGCCTCACCGGCAGCCTGACGGGCCGCGTCGTAGTTCCGCAGGATGAACCAGCGCCGGTTTTCCTGTTGCCAGTGCCGGAGGGCTTCCTGCCAGCGTGCCTGGGCCTGCTGCCAGGGTTCGGGGGCGTACCGTTCCGCCTCGGTTGCCCGGGCCTGGCCGAGTGCCTGTCGCGCCGTTTCGAAGGCCGCGACGGGCGCCGTGTCGGCCAGCGTGTAGGCAAGCAGGCCCAGCAGGCCCGGCAGCAACAGCAGTCCGGCTATCCAGCGCCGGCGACCGGAGGCCGGGCGGGCCGCACGTCGAAGCCGCATGGCGGGCGGGGCAGAGGTTCCTGTTGACGGGGAGGGTGAGGCCGGCGGTGTGCGGCGGGTGCGGGAGGCATCCGGCAAAACCCGGCCCGCGAGGTACGTCCGGTCATGGCCGGGGCGTGCTCGCGGGCCGGGTCGCCTTGCTGCCTCGGAACCCTTTTCAGTGTTCTGTCAGCTGCGGGTACCGGCTTGCTTGGCGATGGCGGTGTTCAGCTCCTGGATGAGCAGGTTCGCTTTCTCAAGCGCCGTGGCGGCCAGGTCGCGGGCCTCGAGGATCTTTCCGTTCTCCAGCGCCGTGGTGGCCTGGTCGAGCGTCTGCGAGGCGTTGTTGCGGTCTGTCTGGATGGAGACCAGGGCCATGGTCCCTTCCTTGCCGCGCGGCGCCTTCGCCAGCAGGTCCTGCACCTGCGTCAGGGCCTGCCGGGCCTCTGCGATCAGGCGCTCCGCCTCGGCCCGCATGGCCTCCTTCTGCGTGGCCGCCTGGGCCTCGGCCGCCGTCTGCGTCACGAACTGCAGCAGCCGTTCGGCGCGGCTGTAGTCGCGCGTCAGGGCGAACCGGGATTTCTGGGTTTCGATCTCTGTCTGGGCCGCGGCCAGCGAGTCCTGGAGTGCCTGGTACAGGTCGGCCACGTACAGGTTGGCTTCGGCTTCGGCCGCCGCCTGAAGCGCTGCCTGGGCGGTGTCCAGCTGTTGCTGCGGCACCTGCGCGCAGCCCGTCAGCACAACGGCCAGGAGAAAAAGCCCGGCAAGGGCCTGGAAACGGTTCGTCTTCATGGTCGTTCGTGGTGGGATTCGTTATGTTTTTTTGTCGCTTTCTTGGACCGGCCCGTATGGCCTGTCTATGAAACGTAAATTGTGAAAACCGCGCTCTTCGTGCATAAAAGCAAGATTTAAAAGAGGCCATTGCTCCATTAAAATGTGCTTAAGGATTCTTCATGCTCGCTTCATTGGAGGTCAGATGAAAAAGGGCAGGAGCAAGAAGTAGATCAGGGCGACGGCCAGCATGCCCATGAAGAAGTAGAAGGCCAGGCGGGCCCCCCGGTCTTCGCCGGTGGAGGGTTGCCGCGACGAGGAGGCCGGGGAGACGGAAGCCGGAGACGTTTTGATGGTTTTCATAGGGATATACCACACGTATCAAGGTTCTTGAGGCGGAGATGCCGGACCATCCCGGCGGCCGGGGCGCAGGACGTCACAGGCCGGCATCCGGGGAGGGAGAAGATGTGCCGGGCCACACCGGCCCGCCGGGCAAAGCCGTGAAACGGTGGTGTGGATGCCGGCGACGGCCCGTCACGCCGCAGGGGCGCCCGGGTCCGTGCCGGGGGTCATAGCCTCAGGACGTGCAGGAGAAGGAAGCGAGGGGAGAGCGGCGGGGGCACAGCCGGAGACCGCGCCGATCCGGCAAGGGGATCCGGGGGGCGCCGGTGGGCCGGCCGGTCGCGCTTCGCCTGCCCGGACGGATCCGCCGCCTCCGGCGCGGGGACGACCTGGACGGGCGTGCTGCCGGCCTGCACGAACGGCGAGAGCACGAAGTCCGTCGCAACCAGATCCCGGGAAGGGGCCGGGAGATCGGTCCGGCCGGCGGTATCCTCCCGGAAGGAGGGGGGGACCGGCCGGGAAGCCTCCGGCGCCCGTGGCGTACCCCACCGGACGACGCCCGCCAGGAGGAGCACCGCCAGCAAGAGGTGGCCGGTACCGGTCACCCGGTGGCTTCCCTTCAGGAAATTCCGGGAGGCAGACATGAGGCGACAAGCCACGGTCGGCGAAGATGGCGAGAGACGCCTTCTCTAACGCAGCAGGTCGAAAGGGTTTCTGCCGGTTGAAGAAAAAACGGGGTGCACGCCGGGGGTTCGCAAAAAGCTCGAAGAAACGGCCACCCCGAATGCGTATCTTCCCGGCGCCGGAGACCGTTCAACAGCACACGTGCCTACGATGCCAGAGACCGACACCATGCCCGGGGTGGGGCAGATCGCCCCGGATTTCGAGGGGAAAACCCAGCACGGCAAGACCGTTCGCCTGTCCGACTTTCGCGGGAAGAAGGTCGCCCTGTATTTTTACCCCAAGGATGACACCCCGGGCTGCACCCGGCAGGCGTGTAACCTCCGGGACCACTTCGCGGCCCTGCAGGAGGCCGGGGTCGTGGTGCTCGGCGTCTCCGCCGACGACGTGGCCTCGCACGAGCGGTTCGCCGGGAAGTACGACCTGCCGTTTCCGCTCGTGGCCGACCCCGAGCACCGCATCCTCGAAGCCTATGGCGTCTGGGGCGAGCGCACCCTCTACGGGCGCAAGTTCATGGGGACCCGGCGCACGACGTTCCTGATCGACGAGGACGGAAAGATCGTCCACGTCTTCAAACGGCCGAAGGTGGACGAGCATGCCCGGGAGATCCTCGAAGCGTTCGGGCTTGCCTGATCGCGGGAAACGGTCGTACCGGGAGGCGCGGCCGGGCCTTGTCCGCGCGGGGGAGTCCTTCCCCCGCCGGTCGCCGGGGGCTTCTCGCCCGGGTTTCTGAAAGTCCCACGCATGTCACGCAAACCATGCCGCACGAAGATTACGAAGCCGTCATCGGTCTGGAAGTGCACTGCCAGCTCTTGACGGCGTCGAAGGCGTTCAGTCCCGAGCCGGCGGCCTTCGGGGCGGCACCCAACACGAACGTCGATCCGGTCAGTCTCGGCCATCCGGGCACGTTGCCGGTACTCAACGAGCGTCTGGTGGACTACACGTTGCGGATGGGGCTGGCCACGCACAGCCGCATCGCTCCGCGCTCGGTCTTCGCTCGCAAGCATTATTTCTATCCGGACCTGCCCAAGGGGTATCAGATTTCCCAGTACGAGACCCCGATCTGCGAGGGCGGGTACGTCGAGGTCGAAGGCGAAGGGGACGGTGGCGTGCAGGTGCGGCGCATCCGGCTCCGGCGTATCCACATGGAGGAGGACGCCGGCAAGTCGCTCCACGACCAGGATCCCTATGCGACCTACATCGACCACAACCGCTGCGGGGTGCCGCTGATCGAGATCGTGTCGGAGCCGGACATCCGGACCCCCCGCGAGGCGGCGCTCTACGTGCAGAAGATCCGGCAGATCGTCCGCTACCTGGGCATCTGCGACGGCAACATGGAGGAAGGATCGCTCCGGTGCGACGCCAACGTGTCCGTCCGGCGTAAAGGGGAGACGCGGCTCGGGACAAAGACGGAGGTCAAGAACATGAACTCCTTTCGGAGCGTGGAGCGGGCGCTCGAGTACGAGATCCGGCGGCAGATCCGCCTGCTCGAAGCCGGGGGGACGGTGGTGCAGGAGACCCGCCTGTGGGACGCCGACCGGCAGGAGACGCGCCCGATGCGTTCGAAGGAAGAGGCCCACGACTACCGCTACTTTCCCGATCCGGACCTGGTGCCCGTCGTCGTCACGGAGGAGCGCCTGGCGAAGGTGCGGGCCGCGTTGCCCGAGATGCCCGAGGCCCGGCGCCGCCGCTATGTGGAGACCTGGTGCCTGCCCGCCTACGACGCCGCCGTCCTGACCGAAGAGCGGGGCGTGGCCGAGTATTTCGAGGCGACCGTCGCCGCGCTCGCCGCCGGGGCCACGGACGAGGAAGCTGCCGTGGCGGCCAAGGCTGCCTCGAACTTCGTCATGACCGACGTGCTGCGGGTGCTCAACGAGCGGGGGCTCGCCGTCGAGGCGTTCCCGATTGCCCCGGCACGCCTGGCCGCGCTCATCCGCCTTCGCCTGGAAGACCGCATCAGCTCCTCGGCGGCGACGGAGCTGTTCGAGAGGATGCTGGAGGACGAAAGCGACCCGGAGGCGCTCGCCCGGGCGCACAACCTCCTGCAGGTGTCGGACGCCGGGGCGTTGCTGCCGGTCGTGGAGGCGGTGCTGGAACGCCATCCGAAACAGTTACAGCAATACCTCGGTGGGAAGGAGGGCGTGCTCGGTTTCTTCATCGGGCAGGTCATGCGCACCTTTCCCGGTGCCCCCGATCCCCGCCGGGTGCGCGAGTTGCTGCTCGAACGCATCGCGGCCCGCCGGGAACGGGCGTGAGCCGGTGCGCGGCAGGAGGAAACGGGCCGGTTGGCGATGACCTTCTCCTCCCGCAAGGGGGTGGGGGAGCCTCCCGGCCATGCTCTAACGTGCAACGCAAAACCTATCCATGACACGAATCTGTCTGCTGATACCCTTCGTGGCCGGGTTGCTCTGGGTCGGGTGCGGTCCGGGTGGAGAGGACCCGGGGCCGGTCCGGAGCCGGCTCGAAGGGCGGCTGTCCGTGGCGGCGGAGGTGGATTCCACGGGCGATTACGGCGGCTTCGAGGTGCTCGTCGTCGACAACTCCACCGGCGACGTGGACACGCTCGGCCGGGCCGTCACCGATTCGACCGGTGCCTTCGGGCTGGACGTGCGGGCCCCGTTCCGGGGCATCTTCCCGCTCCTCATTAACCGGGCCGGGGCGCAACTCTATTTCGGCGAGCTGGTGGTGGCCCACGGCGACACCGCCCGCATTCAGGCCACGTTCCCGCTCCGGCGGCCCAGCCTGGTCGTCCGCGGGTCGAGGGAGAACGGTGCCTGGATGGCCTACCGGAGCGCGAAGGACCACCATACCCGGGTCCTCTCGGAGGTGCTCCGGGAACAGGGCTATGAAGCCGGGCGCGTGGCGAACACCATCCGGCAGACGAGCAACCTCATGTGGGGCTTGCAGCAGACCTATCCGGGCACGCTCGGGGCCACCGTGGCTGCCGCCGAGGCCGTCGTCATGCTGGACGGGTGGGACGATGCCCTGCTGGTGGAGCGTGCCCGGCAGCTTCCGCCGGACCATCCGAACCTGGTCGAGGTGATGCGGGCGGCCCGCCGTGCACAGGCCCGTCTCCGCGGGCAGGAGGCCGCCCTGGCCCTCCTGCGCGAGTTCCAGGCACGTACTCCCTCGAACGAGACCTGGGCCGGCCTGCAGTCCGAGGTCGTCCTGGCCTACATCGACAGCCTGCAGCAGGACGAGGCGCTGGCGGCCGCGCAGGAGCTGGCCCGCCGGGCGCCGGACGGCCGGTGGGTCCGGTGGAGCGACCGGGCCGTCTATGAACTGGAGAACCTGATGCCGGGCATGCCGGCCCCCGGCTTCGTCGTCACTACCCTCGACGGGCGCACCGTGCGGCTGGACAGCCTGCGGGGCCGGGTCGTGGTCCTGGAATTCTACGCACCGCGGAACGAAATCTTCCTCCGGGAGGTGGGCCTGCGAAACCGGCTCTACCGTGCACTGGACGCTTTTCCCGTCACCGTGGTGGCCGTTTCCCTCGACCCGGACACCCTCATCACCGAAGCCTTCCTCGAAGGCCGGGACATCCCGGGCCTGCACGTCGTCGCCCCCGGCGGGCTCGACGGGCCGCTGGCCGGGCTCTACAACGTGAATCTCCTTCCGACGCGCTATCTTATCGGGCCGGACGGCACGATCGTCAGCAAATACGTCGGCAGTGCGATGGTGCCGCTGCAGATCGAGCTGGCCGGGCTGCTTGGCCTGCGTCCTCGAACCGACGCGCCGGTCTCTGCCCGCTGAGGCCGGTCCCTCCCCGTTCACCGTCATCCCGGAGAATGCCTTATGCTGGTTGCCGGAAACTGGAAGATGAATACGGATCGTACCTCGGCGGTACAGCTCGCCCGTGACGTCGTCGGTGCCGTCGGCGACGTGACCGGCGTGCAGGTGGCCGTGTGCCCGCCGGCCGTCAGCCTGGACGCCGTCTTCGAGGTGCTGCACGGCTCTTCCGTGCGGCTCGGCGCGCAGAATATGCATTACGAGGACCACGGCGCCTTCACCGGCGAGATCTCCGCCGGGATGCTGCGCTCCGTCGGATGCCACTACGTCATCCTCGGGCACTCCGAGCGCCGCCAGTATTTCGGTGAGACTGACGTGTCGGTCAATAAAAAGGTCAAGAAAGCGCGTGAGTACAAGCTGGTGCCCATCCTGTGCGTGGGGGAGACGCTGGCACAGCGGGATGCCGGTGAGGAGAACGCCGTGGTGCAGACCCAGGTGGAGAAAGGCCTGGCGGGGGTTGAGATCCGGGATCCGGGCGAAGTGGTGCTGGCCTACGAGCCGGTGTGGGCCATCGGGACGGGCCGTACGGCCACCCCCGCGCAGGCCCAGGCCATGCATGCCTTCATCCGGGGGCTGCTCATCAACATGTATGGCGAGAAGGTCGGGTTTGCCATGCAGATCCTCTACGGCGGCAGCGTCAAGCCCGGCAACGCCGCCGACCTCTTCGCCCAGCCGGACGTCGACGGCGGGCTCATCGGGGGCGCCAGCCTCAACGCCGCCGACTTTGGCGCCATCGTCGAGGCGGCCGTGGCCGCCTCCTGAACGCGAAGTCGCCGCGTCCCGGCACGGCCGGCCTCCCCCTGAAAAGAGAGGCTGAAGCCCGAGCAAACCATGAAAAAACGGTGGTTATGGCAGGCGGTGGTTCCCTGGCAGGGGCCGGCGCTGGTACTGCTGGCGGCCGTGATCCTGTCGGTGCGGCCGGATCCGGGCGCGGACGCCTTCGAGGTCCCGCCTCCGGAGGGAACGCTTCGCCCCGCGCAGCCGGCGGCCGGTGCGGTGCCGCCTCCCCGGCCGCTCCTGCCCATCCCGACGGCCCGCCAGCTCACCTGGCAGCGGGACGAGATGCGGATGTTCCTGCACTTCGGCATCAACACGTTCACCGGCCGGGAATGGGGCACCGGGGCGGAAGATCCGGCCCTGTTCAACCCGGCACGGCTCGACGCCGGGCAATGGGCCCGCGTGGCCCGCGAGACCGGCTTCAGGGCCCTCATCCTCACGGCCAAGCACCATGACGGCTTTGCCCTGTGGCCCAGCCGGTATACGGACCACTCGGTGGCCCGCAGCCCGTGGCGCGGCGGCCGCGGGGACGTCGTGCAGGAACTGGCCGAGGCGGTCCGGGCCGAAGGCCTGAAGATGGGCCTCTATCTCTCCCCCTGGGACCGGCACGAGCCCACCTACGGCGACGAGGCGGCCTACAACGCCTTCTACCTGGGCCAGCTTCGGGAACTGCTCACCCGGTACGGCCCGCTGGCCGAAGTCTGGTTCGACGGGGCCAAGGGGGAAGACGCCCGGGACATGGACTACGACTTCGAGGCCTACTGGGCGACGGTGCGCCAGCTGCAGCCGGAGGCCGTCATCTTCTCGGACGAAGGGCCGGACGTGCGCTGGATCGGCAACGAACACGGTTTCGCCGGGGAGACGAACTGGTCCACCATCGACCGGACGAAAGTGGGAGTCGGGCAACACGGCATCTCCGACTACCTGAACACGGGTGAACCGGGCGGCCCGGACTGGGTGCCCGGCGAGTGTGACGTGTCGATCCGGCCCGGCTGGTTCTGGCGTCCCGATGCCGACGGTACCGGCCGCGAGGCGCCCAAGTCGCTCGAACAGTTGATGGAGATCTATTTCAAATCGGTCGGGCGCAACTGTGTGCTGCTCCTGAACGTGCCTCCCGACGACGAAGGGCGGCTCGACCCGGCCGACGTGGCCCGCCTGCGCGCGTTCAGGGCATCCCTGGATCGCCTCTATGGCACCGACCTGGCCGCGGGGGCATCGGCCCGGGCCGGCAATGTGCGCGGCGGCGCACCCGAATACGGCCCCGACCGGGTGCTCGACGGCGACCTCGACACGTACTGGGCGACGGATGACACGGTGACGGTGGCCGCCCTGGAACTGCACTTCGACGCGCCGCGGTCGTTCAATGTCATCCGCCTGCAGGAACCCATCGCGCTGGGACAACGCGTGGCGGCCTACCACGTCGAGGCATGGCTCGACGGGGGCTGGAAGACGATCAGCCGGGGAACGACCATCGGGCACAAGAAGCTGGATCGTATCGAGACGGTGACGACGTCACGGGTGCGCCTGGTCCTCGACGAGGTGCTGGCGCATCCGTTGATCGCCGAGGTGGGCCTGCACCTGTACGTGCCGGCGTCCGGCGAGGAGGGGAGGTGAGCAGCCGGTTTCCGGGCCGGAAAACACGCCGCCGGCTCGGCCGTATCAGGTAGGGAGGGCCTTTCCGGCACCCCGCCGGGGGCACCCGCAAACGGAGAAAGCCATGAAAGGAACGTCCAACCTGATCCGGTGGCTGGTGCCGGTCTGCGGGTTGATCCTGCTGGCCGGGTGCAGCGGTCCCTGGAAGCCGGCAGAGCGTCAGGTGGTGGTGCCGGCCAGCGCGCGCGAGGTCGACGTCGAGCGGAAGCTGGCGCAACGCCAGATCGCCATCGTCGAGGAGCTGCTCATCGGCGAGCCGGGCGTCTTCGTCGACGGCCGCACCGTGCGCATCCGCGGCAGCCAGCGCGGGCCGCTCTGGGTCATCGACGGCATGTACACCGACAGCCCGGCCGGGCTCAACCCGCGCGACGTGGCACGGATGTGGATCGTGCCGGACGGCAGCGGCTACGGCCGCCGGGGTTCCACCGGGGTCGTCATCATCCAGACCCGCATCTAGTTGATCCTGATGAAGCGCTGCGCCACGCCGAGGTAGCGGATCGTGTCCCCCGCGGTGTTCTGGTAGGTGTAGACGCTGAAAAGGTAGTAGTCCTGCCGTTCGGGGCGGATCCCGGTCTCGACAGGGTACGACGGTTCGGGGGTGCGCCCGAAGAGCAGGACGGGCGCCTGCTCGCGCTCGCGCGTCACCATCTTTTCCACCACGTAGGCCGAAAAGTCCGTGCTGCTCGGGTTCGTCGACCAGAGGACAGGCACCGTAACGAGCGCCAGGATGAGCAATGCCACTTTCACGGTTCCCTCGCTGCCTGGTTGAACTCATCTCACATGGACATACCCGGTGTGCCTCGTTCATGCACCTGCGGTTTGACGGCACCGGATAGACTACACTCGTCTGCCGGTAGGTATCGACGGGGGTAAACCCGGGTAAAATCGAGACGTGCAAAATCGGATTGGAAAAAACGGTGTAGAAGTAGTATTCTCAGAATCCGTACCGCTTCCACGGGACGAACGTCATGCCGTGGAAGCGCCGTCTCGTCCCGCTTCGTACGTCCCGCTCGCCTCACCCTAAAACCTTCCGTACCCATGGCAGACCACGTTCGATCTTCCGAAGCCCTGTACGAAGCGCCTCCCGCCTTCAAAGCCCGTGCACACATCGCCTCGATGGAAGAATATGAACGGATGTACCGCCGGTCCATCGAGGATCCCGAGGGGTTCTGGCGCGAGCAGGCCCGGCGGCTGTTCTGGTTTCATCCCTTCCACACCGTCCGCGACGCTTCCTACGGGCCGGGGGACGTGCACATCCGCTGGTTCGACGGCGGGCGGCTGAATGCGGCCTACAACTGCCTGGACCGGCACCTGGAACGCCGGGGGGATCAGACGGCCCTCATCTTCGAACCGGACGACCCGGAGGAGCCCGCCCGGCACATCACCTATCGCGAGCTCTACGAGGAGGTGTGTCGCTTTGCCAACGTGCTCCGGGCACAGGGCGTCGAGCGCGGCGACCGGGTGACGATCTACCTGCCGATGATCCCCGAGGTGGCCTGTGCCATGCTCGCCTGTGCCCGGATCGGCGCCATCCACTCCGTCGTCTTCGCCGGCTTCTCGCCCGAGGCGCTGGCGGACCGCATCCTCGACGGGGATTCGCGCCTGGTCATCACGGCCGACGAGGGGATGCGGGGCGGGCGCCGGGTGCCGCTCAAGCAAAACGTCGACCGTGCCCTGCGTCGCTGCCCGGGCGTCGAGAACGTGATCGTGGTGCGGCGCACCGGTGGCGACATCGACTGGGTCGAGGGGCGCGACGTATGGTACCACGAGGCCCGCGAGCAGGTCGCGGCCACGTGCCCGGCCGTGCCGATGGAGGCCGAAGACCCGCTCTTCATCCTCTACACGAGCGGTTCCACCGGCAAGCCCAAAGGGGTGCTCCACACCACCGGCGGCTATCTGCTCTATGCCTCGCTGACGCATCAGTACGTCTTCGACTACCACGACGGCGACGTCTACTGGTGCACGGCCGACGTCGGCTGGATCACGGGCCATTCGTACATCGTCTACGGACCGCTGGCCAACGGCGCCACGCAGGTCTTCTTCGAAGGGGTGCCCACCTATCCGGACCCCGGCCGTTTCTGGCAGGTCGTCGAACGGCACCGGGTCAACCAGTTCTACACGGCTCCCACGGCCATCCGGGCCCTCATGGCGCAGGGAGACGACTACGTCCGGCGGGCCGACCGTTCCTCGCTCCGGTTGCTGGGTACCGTCGGTGAGCCCATCAACCCCGAAGCGTGGCGCTGGTACCACGAGGTCGTCGGCGACGGGCGCTGCCCCATCGTCGACACCTGGTGGCAGACCGAAACCGGCGGTATCATGATCACCCCGTTGCCCGGAGCCATCCCCCAGAAACCCGGTTCCGCCACGCGCCCCTTCTTTGGCATCCAGCCCGAAATCGTCGACGAGAACGGGCGGGTGCTCGACGGCCCGGCCGCCGGCATCCTGGTCATCAAAGAGGCCTGGCCCGGGCAGGCCCGCACCGTCTACGGGGACCACGACCGCTTCGTGCAGACCTACTTCTCCGCCTTCCCGGGCAAGTACTTCACCGGCGACGGCTGCCGCCGGGACGAGGACGGCTACTACTGGATCACCGGCCGCGTCGACGACGTGCTCAACGTTTCGGGGCACCGCCTCGGGACGGCCGAGATCGAGTCCGCCCTCGTGCTGCACCCGGCCGTGGCGGAGGCCGCTGTGGTCGGCTACCCGCACCCGATCAAGGGGCAGGGGATCTATTGCTACGTAACGCTGAATGTGGGAGAGACGCCCAGCGACGCCCTGCGGGAGGAGCTGGTCAAGCTCGTTGCCGAGGAGATCAGCCCGATTGCCAGGCCGGACAAGATCCAGTTCGCCCCGGCCCTGCCGAAGACGCGCAGCGGGAAGATCATGCGGCGCATCCTGCGCAAGATCGCCGCGGATGAGTATGACCAGCTCGGAGACACCTCCACGCTGGCCGATCCGGGAGTCGTCGAAGCGCTCATCCGCGGCCGGCAGCAGCCGTGACGGCACCGGGCCGTAGCGGGGCGGTCCGGGTTCCGGGGAAGCCGGCGTGACGGGGCTTGTGCCGCAAGAGGCCCGTCAAGCAGGTGAGAATTCCGCTCAAACTTCCCCGGAATTCCGGCCCGTGGGCTGGAAGCGCTTCTGGAACGGGTGGTTCGGAAAAACGTCGTTCCTTACCTTGCACCCGAACGGGCGGCGGTTTGCGCCGGCCCGTGTATCCACGCCGGAACAAGCACTGCGAGGAAGACACGATGGAGGGCTTCAGCCTCGAACGCTACGGAATACACGTCCGGGATCTGGTGCGCAATGCGGCACCGGCCCGTCTCTACGAAGAAGCCATTCGGCATGACCGCGGCTCGGTCATTGCCAGCAGCGGCGCCCTGATCACCCGCTCCGGCAAGAAGACCGGTCGCAGCCCGCTGGACAAGCGCATCGTCCGCAATCCGAACACCGAGAAGGACATCTGGTGGGGCAAGATCAACATCCCGCTGGATGAACACACTTTCCAGATCAACCGGGAGCGGGCCGTCGACTACCTCAACACACGGGACCGTCTCTACGTCGTGGACGGGTTCGCCGGATGGGATCCGAAGTACCGCATCAAGGTGCGCATCATCTGCTCCCGGCCCTACCATGCCCTCTTCATGCACAACATGCTCATCCGCCCCACGCCGGAGGAGCTCGCCACGTTCGGGGAACCCGACTACGTGATCTACAACGCAGGGGAGTTTCCGGCCAACAGCCACACCTCGCACATGACCTCGAAGACGAGCGTCGACCTGTGCTTCGAGGACCGGGAGTTCGTCATCCTGGGCACCGAATACGCCGGGGAGATGAAGAAGGGCATCTTCACCATCATGCACTACATCATGCCCCGGCAGGGGGTCCTCTCGATGCACTGCTCGGCCAACGAGGGCGAGCGCGGCGACGTGACGCTGTTCTTCGGCCTCTCCGGTACCGGCAAGACCACCCTGTCGGCGGATCCGCGCCGCCGCCTCATCGGCGACGACGAACACTGCTGGACCGAGGAGGGCATCTTCAACATCGAAGGCGGCTGCTACGCCAAGGCCATCGGCCTTTCGGCCGAGAAGGAGCCGGAGATCTGGGAGGCCATCCGCTTCGGCACGGTGCTCGAAAACGTCGTCTATGACCCGGAGACCCGCGTCGTGGACTTCGACGACGACACGATCACGGAGAACACCCGGGCCTCGTATCCCATCGAGTTCATCCCCAACGCCCGGATCCCGTGCGTCGGCGGCCACCCGCGCAACATCATTTTCCTGACTTACGACGCCTTCGGGGTGCTGCCGCCGGTGAGCCGCCTTTCGCCGGCCCAGGCGATGTATCACTTCATCAGCGGGTACACGGCCAAGGTGGCGGGAACCGAGGTGGGGGTGACCGAGCCGCAGGCCACCTTTTCGGCATGCTTCGGCGCAGCTTTCCTGGTCTGGCACCCCTCGAAGTATGCGGAGATGCTGGCCGAGAAGATGCGCGCACACGGCACGAACGTCTGGCTCCTCAACACGGGCCTCACCGGCGGCTCGTACGGCACCGGCACCCGGATGAAGCTGGCCTACACGCGCGCCATCATCGACGCCATCCATGACGGCACGCTGGCCGAAGTCCCGACCACGACGGATCCGGTCTTCGGTATCGAAGTGCCGACCGCGTGCCCGAACGTGCCGTCGGAGATCCTGATCCCCCGGAACACCTGGGCGGACCCCGAGGCCTACGACCGGACGGCCCGGCGGCTCGCGGAGCTGTTCAACAGGAACATCGAGCAGTTTCGGGACAACTGCACCGAGGAGATCCTCCAGGCCGGCCCGCGCCTCGTCGAGGTCTGAACGGGGCGCGTTTCGGTTTCAGCGTTCCCCGGGGGCGGCATCCGGGCAGGCCCGGCGCAGCGCGCCCTCGACGGGGCTGTGCCGGGGCGGTTCGACGTGCCAGCCCTTGAGCTTTTCGCACAGGGCCTTGGCGAGCCGGTTCCGGTAGTAGGCGTCGTGGGTGAGGCCGCCGGCCAGGGACAGGCGGGGCGGTACGTCGCCGGTGCGCTCGATCAGCCCGGCGGCCTGCCGGGCCAGGGCCGCGGCCTGGGTGTGCACGATCTCCACGGCGACGGGGTCGCCTTCGGATGCGGCGGCGAGCACGTCCGGGGCGAAGAACGGCGGGGGGAAGGCCTCGCGGCGACGGGTTGCGTAAACCCTGCGGATGAGCTGCTCCGGCGACGTGATGCCGTGGTGCCGGGCGAGGCGGGCCGTCAGGGTCGTTGCCGGGCCGCCGTCGAAGGCGCCGGCGACGGCCCGGAGCCCGGCCAGGCCGATGGCGTAGCCGCTGCCCTCGTCGCCGAGCAGGTAGCCCCATCCGCCCGCCCGGTGGAAGCCGCCGTGCCGGTCCCGGGCCAGGACGATGGAGCCGGTGCCGGCAAGCACGAGCACGCCGCCGGCCCCGTTGAAGGCGCCCTCATGGGCGATCCACACGTCCGGTACCACCTCGACGGTTTCGAAGTTCTGTGCGGCGAGCAGCGGGAGGAGGGCCTCGTGGAGGCGCTGGCGGTCTTCGACCCGCCCGGCCCCGGCCACGCCGGCGCAGAGACGTGCCGGGCGGGCTTCGGGAAAGCGGGCGCAGGCCTTCAGGACGAGGCCGGCCAGGCGTTTTGCCGTGCGTTCGGGGCCCAGCCGTTGCAGGTTGGCCCCGCCGCTCCGGGCAGACCAGGTGGTGCCGTCTGCGGTGCGGGCCAGCAGGGCCGTCTTGGTGCCGCCCGCGTCGAGTCCGATACAGAGCATGGTTATTTCGAGGGTACCTGTCGTGCGTGGCTTTGCCGGGGCTCGTTTGCGGTGCGGTCAGGCCGGGGGCGGGGGGCGGAGGCGGGTTTTCGGCCCCGCGGGCGACGGGGTCAGGGGAACGAACCGGGCGGTGCGGGAGCCGAGGAGGTAGCGACCCAGGAACCGCCGGGGCATCAGGTCCAGGCGGCGCACGTGCAGCGGGGCGCCCGGGTCGGCGGGGCTCCAGGCTTCCCAGGCGGCCGGGGCGGGCGGCGATGAAAGCAGGGGGGAAGCACCCCAGGCCGGGGTCGTCGGGTGGCCGGTGCCGGGGCGCCGGACGGGGTGAAAAAGGTACGGGATGGTCGCGGTGGCGGTGGTATCCGTCCAGGGCGGGACGTAGCGAAGGTCGGGCTGCACCGTTTCCCAGCGCCACCGGCTCAGGTCGGGTCCGTGGGTGCGGGTGAGGGTGGCCAGGGCTTCGGCCAGCGTCTCGACCAGCAGGGGCCGGCTGGTCGAGTCCGCCGGTTCCGGCCAGCGGTGCGTCCGGTCGTAGAAGGTGCGGACCCAGGTGTCGAAGATGGAGGCGGCGATGCTGGCCCGGTCGTAGGCATGGTTCCAGTTGCGCAGGTAGGCGAGGCCATCCTGCAGGAGGGGCGGGAGGTCGGGAGCCCGGGCGACGGCGGCCACGAGGGGGGGGGCCAGCGAAGCGGCCCAGGCGCTGAAGGGGTCGTCGAGCCAGGCGGGGGGCGGGGCGCTGCGCAGGGCGAGCGAGTCCAGGCGCGGGAGCAGGAAGGCGGCCCACCGGCTTTCGCCGATGAGGAGCCCGCGGCGGTAGGTCCGGCTGACGGCTGGCGTGCCGAGGAGGTGGGGGCGGCCGTCGCGGGCGACGTACAGCCCGTTGCCCTGCAGTAGCCGGAACGGAGGGGCGGGAGGGCTTGAAGCCCGTGGGAGGGCCTGCCAGGCAGGCCAGTCGGTGGCCGTGGAGAAGCCGGCCCACTGGAGGACCCAGGCCGAGTCGACCGCCAGCGAGTCGGAGGCGCGGGTGCGGTCCCGGAGGAAGGGCAGGTACGCATCGGTGCGTACGATCTCGATCAGCCGCTCCGTGCCGTCCCGGTGGTGCAGCCGGGCGTGGCGGTAGGGCAGGCGGGTGGTGTCCACCGCCATGCGGATGAGGTGGGCGGATCCCTGGAGCAGCAGGGCCCAGTCGTGGCGGGGGGTGCGGCCGGCCGGGAAGAAGGGCGTGCCCGGCAACGTGGCCCCGTGCAGGGGCGGGGCACCCGTCACGCGCAGGAGGACCTCGACGAACAGCGGCCGGACCGTGGCCCCGTAGACGTGTCGCTGCACGAGGTGCGTGCCCGTGCTATCCGTGACAGTCCAGGCGACGCTGTGCTCGAAGCCGTTCAGTTGCAGCCAGCTCCGCAACCGGCGATCGGACTGGAAGAAGGCGTGGGCTTCCGGGCCGAGGTGCGCCAGCACGTCCGGTGCCGGCGGGGCGACGGCCAGCCAGGCATAGAGGCGTTCCAGGGCCAGCGGGTGCCAGGGCTCCCACGGGGCGACGGGGACGGAGAGCAGCACGAACGGTCGGGAGAGGCGGGCCGTCTCCGTCGCCAGGGCAGCGTTGAGGCCCTCGGTGTAGGCCCGCAGGCGTTCCCGGTCCGCCTCGGGCAGGGTCTGAAAGGCCGCGCGGGCTTGCTCGGCCAACCCCAGCCGGAGTGCGAGGCTATCCAGGGTGAGGGCCGGGGTTCCGAACCAGGTGCCGAGCCGGCCCAGGGCGATCTGCCGGACGTGGAGGACGTGCCAGGGCCGCAGGAGACCGTGGACGAAGCCCAGTGCCCGCAACGCATCCGTCTCGTTCCCGGCCTCGATCGTCACCGGGCCACCCGGCTGCCAGCCGAGGGTGACGGGGCCGGCCAGCCCGTTCACGACGACCTCCTCGGGATAGTCGTCGTCGATCTCGAAGCTGAGATACCAGACGAGCAGGACCGCGCCGGCAAGCACGGCGAGAAGCAGGGCAAGGGCGGCAGTCAGGCGAGCCACGGATGCGCAGGATGGTTGCAGGGAGAGGGCGCAGGTCGAAAACCGTGTGAGGCGGCGGGCGGGGTTATCGGCGCTGCCGGCGTCGTTCCTCCAGCCAGCGCGTGAAGGCATCCAGGGGGAGGGCGTTCAGGCAGTGGGCCGGGGTCAGCCAGCCCTTGCGGGCGACGGCCACTCCCCAGCGCACCAGTTCCAGCTGTTCGACGGCGTGGGCGTCCGGGTTGATGGCGATCATCACCCCGCGCTCGACGGCCGTGCGGACCCAGCGCCAGTCGAGGTCGAGCCGGCGCGGGTTGGCGTTCAGCTCGATGGCGACGCCGTGGCGGGCGCACGCCGCGAGGATGGCCTCATGGTCGATGGGATAGCCCTCGCGGCTCAGCAGGAGCCGGCCCGTCGGGTGGCCCAGGATGGTGGTGAACGGGTTCTCAATGGCGGTGAGGAGCCGGCGGGTGGCTTCGTCGCGGGTCATGTTCAGCCCGGTATGGATGCTGGCGACGACCAGGTCGAAGGAGGCGAGTACGTCGTCCGGATAGTCGAGCGCGCCGTCGGGGAGGATGTCGGACTCGATGCCCTTGAAGATGCGAAACGGGCGCGCGCGTCCGGCATAGGCCCGGTTGAGCCGGTCGATCTCCTCATGCTGGCGGCGCACGTCGTCGATGGAGAGGCCGTGGGCGACCTTGAGGGAACGGCTGTGGTCGCAGATGCCGAAGTACTCATAGCCCATTTCAAAGGCGGCCTCGGCCATCCGGGCCAGCGGGTGGGTGCCGTCGCTGTAGGTCGAGTGGTTGTGCAGGGTGCCCCGGAGGTCGCGCACGGTGATCAGTTCGGGCAGCGTGCCGGTTGCGGCAGCCTCGATCTCGCCGCGCCCCTCGCGCAGTTCCGGGGGGATGAAGGGAAGGCCGGCGGCGGCATAGACCTCCTCTTCCCGGGCCTGCGGGGCCGGGGGGCCGTAGCGGGCGATGAAGGCCGTGCAATGCGCGTGGGAGCCGGTCGCTTCCCAGAGCGCCGTGCCGAAGCGGTCCGGCGGTACGATGCGGGCGCGGAAGGGGAGCCCCTCGCCGCCGGTGCCGAGGCGGCCGTGCAGCAGCACCTCCCCGGCCGGCCGGTCCGGAAGCTGCTCGATCGCTTCTACGAGCCCGTCGAGGACCGGCGCGAGGTCGGCCTCGCTGTCGGCGCCCACGACCAGATCGGCCTGCCCGACCGTTTCGAGGCCGCGGCGGACCTCTCCGGCGACGGCGACGGTGCGGACGTGCGGCAGGGCCCCGGCGGCCTCCGCAATGGCCTCGAGCCGGGCGCTGGCCTCATCCAGCCGCATCCGTGCACCGTAGGCCCGGAGCCGCCGGATCTGCTCGAGCACGGTCTCCTGGGTACGGGGGCCGAAGCCCGCCAGCGAGGCCAGCCGGCCCGTCTCGGCGGCGTGCTCGAGCGCGTCGAGCGAGGTGATGCCCAGCTGTTGCCAGAGCACCCGCACCTTCTTCGGTCCCAGGCCCTGCACCTGCAGCACCTCCAGGAGCCCGGCGGGAACGGCCGACCGCAGCGTGTCGCGCAGTTCGAACGAACCCCGGGCCAGGATCTCACGCACCTGCGCTTCGAGGCCTTCTCCGATACCCGGCAGGTCAGTCAGCCCGCGTGCGGCCAGTCGCTCCGCCAGGGGCTCGTCCAGGCGCTCGAGGACACGTGCGGCCTGCCGGTAGGCCCGGGCACGGAACGGGTTGCCGCCGGTCAGTTCGAGCAACGCGGCCGTCTCGTGAAAAAGGCGGGCTACGGCTTTGTTCGTCATGGGGTACAACTTTATGGGGCGTTTGAGAAGCACGCGGCGAAGGTACGCAGAAAATCCGACACGGAACAGGAATTGCCTGTCAAGGCAATGGGTTGCCCGGAGAACCCGCCGGATGGAATCCGAAAGGAGATCCACAGCCCGATGCGGGGATCCAAAAAGCCGGGTTTCCGTAACTGTATTCCACTTTTTCGGACGCAACGTCCGGATGCCGAGGCAGCCGGCGTCATCCGCCATCCCCTCGTGTCGAGGCGTCGTTCGGGTTGTGACCTTCCTTTTTCACCCTAATCAAGGAGAAAAGGCTTCCATGCGGCAAAGAAAGTTTTACACGTTCGGGGCGATGCTCCTGCTCGTTGGTATGCTGCTCGGCGTGCAGATCGGCGCCGTCATCTTCCACGACGACACAGCCCGGGCCCTCAAGAAGCTCGAAGACGCCTTCATCCTGATCAACCAGCGCTACGTCGAGGAGGTCGATTCGGCCGAGCTGGCCGAGCGGGCCATCAAAGGCATGCTCGAAGCGCTGGATCCGCACTCGGTCTACATCGACGCCGAGCGGATGAAGCGGGTGACGGAAGACTTCGATGCCTCGTTCGAGGGGATCGGCATCGGGTACGAGCTGGTGCCGGGGCCGGACGGGCAGGACACCCTGACCGTGCTGAACGTCATCCCCGGCGGGCCCAGCGAAGAGGCCGGCCTGCTCTCGGGGGACCGCATCATCGCCGTCGATGGGGCCAGTGCCATCGGGTACACGCACGAGGACGTGCAGCGTAACCTGAAAGGCCCCCGGGGCACCCGGGTGACGGTGACCGTGCTGCGCCCCGGCTACCCGGACACGCTCGAGGTGACCATCACCCGGGACAAGATCCCCATCTACACCGTCCTCTCGGCCTATATGCTCGACGAGAAGACAGGCTACCTCAAACTGGATCGCTTCGCCCGGACCACCTACGCCGAGTTCATGCAGGCCATGCGCCGGCTGAAGGCCCAGGGGATGGAACGCCTGGTGCTCGACCTCCGCGGAAACGCCGGCGGCTACATGGAGATGGCCATCCGCATCAGCGACGAGTTCCTGAAAGAGGGACAGCTGATCGTTTCGCAGCGCGGCCGGCTGCCGGAGACGAACGAAGCCTACTACGCCCGGCCCGGCGGCCTCTTCGAAGACAAACCCGTCATCGTCCTCGTCGACGAGCATTCCGCCTCGGCCAGCGAGATCGTGGCCGGGGCCCTGCAGGACCACGACCGGGCGCTCATCGTGGGCCGGCGTACCTTCGGAAAAGGGCTCGTCCAGAAACAGTACCTGCTCGACGATGGCAGCGCGCTCCGGGTAACCGTGGCCCGGTACTACACCCCCTCCGGCCGGCTCATTCAAACCCCCTACGACAACGGCGACCGGGAGGACTACTATCGCACCAAGCTCGAACTCCAGAAAGAGTTCGAGACGATGAGCGCCGAAGAGATCCTGAACCACATTCCGGACTCGCTCAAATTCACCACCGACACCGGGCGCGTCGTCTTCGCCGGCGGTGGCATCCTGCCCGACTACATCGTCAAAGGCGAGCGCACCTCGCCCTTCCTGCAGGCCGTGCTCCGGGGCGGGGTCGAGAACGACTTCGTGCGCTACTGGCTCGACCGGAACGCCGAAACCGTGCACGCGCGCTGGGACGGCCGGCGGGACGCTTTCCTCAATACGTTCGAGGTGACCGACGAGATGCTGGCCGCCTTCTACCGCTTTGCCGGGGAGAAGGGCATCCGGGTCGTCGATGAGAAGCCGGCCGGGGGCGAGGAAAACGGCAAGGTGCAATACTTCACACGGGACGAGGTCGGGCAGGACGAGGCACAACTGCGGGCCTTGCTGAAGGGACGGATCGCCACCCGGCTCTACGACCGCAGCGCCTGGTATCCGGTCATCAACCGGATCGACCGCACCCTGAATGAAGCGATGAAACTCTGGGCACCGGCCGAAAACCTCAGCTTCCATCACGGGGAGGGCGGCTGAGGCCGTTGTCCGTCGAAAAAACGCAACGGGGGCGTGCGGGGTTTTCTCGCGCGCCCCTTTGTGTTGCCGGGGCGGCTACACGTTGGGCTCACCGGGGAGCAACTTCGGCGCCGTTTGTGTGTCCAGGCATAGACGGGGGGTGAGGCAGGGCGCCCCGGCGTCTGCGCCTGCATTGACAATCCCGCGGAGAATGGATATTATCCGTTCTCGATACCGGCAAACAGCAGCGGCGCTGCAACATTGTCTTGGCATTGTTGGGAGACGGGGCCGTATATTGACCCCTCGTTGGACCCCCACCAACCCCACAGCCGACCTCTCATCCTCGGAACCTAACCAATCGCTTTCTGGAGGAAAACCATCCATGAACCTTTTCAGTGTGCTTCTCATGCTGCCGCAGGAGGCAGGTGACGATGGGTTTGTCAACGTGCTGGTTCAGCGGTTCAATGAGGGGGGCGACTTCATGTGGCCCATTCTCATCGCGCTGATCATCGGCCTGGCCATTGCCTTCGAGCGCATCATCACGCTCAACCGTGCCGACATCAACACCCGCAAATTCATCCTGAAGGTGAAGCAGGCGCTCGAAGAGGGCGGCATTTCGGCTGCCGAGGAGGTCTGTGCGAACACGCGGGGGCCGGTCGCCTCGGTTTTCCAGGCCGGCCTGCTTCGTCACGACGAGGGCATCGAGGCCGTTGAGAAGGCGGTCGTCTCGTACGGCTCGATCGAGATGAGCTTCCTGGAGCGCGGCCTCGTCTGGCTCTCCCTCTTCATCGCGCTGGCGCCGATGTTCGGCTTCCTCGGCACGGTCGTCGGCATGGTGGCCGCCTTCGACGCCATCGAGCAGGCCGGCGACATCTCGCCGAGCCTCGTGGCCGGCGGTATCAAGATCGCCCTGCTGACGACCGTCTTCGGTCTGATCTCGGCCATCATCCTGCAGTTCTTCTACAACTACGCCGTGTCCAAGATCGACCGGATCGTGGTCGACATGGAAGAGGCCTCCATCGAGCTGATCGACTCCCTGGTGCTGCTGCAGGCCGGCCGCCCGATCGCCGAAAAAACGGAAGGTTGATGCGACCGGTCGTGCGTTTTCCAATCACCCGATTTTAGCACCGAGAGAAGATGGAAACCCTGGTTCCTTATGCGATCTGGGCCGTGCTGCTGCTGGCAGGTATCGGTCTGCTCCTGATCGTCCTGTTTGGCCTGCGTAACCTGACCTTCGGGAAGGTCAGCCCGGTCTCGATTGCCATCGTGGCCCTGCCCGGCCTGCTGATGCTCGGGCTCGGCCTGGGGCTGGGCGACTGGGCCCAGGCCGGTGTGATCACCTTCCTGGTGATGCTCCTGCTCGCGCTGCTTTCACTCTTCCTGTCGAGCCTGCGCGGGTTCATCGGCCTGTAACCGAACCGTTTCGGAACCCTAACGTCCCAACACCATGGCTGGACTTTTGAAAAAGAAGGAGCGCCGGGGCGCCGAGATCCCGACCGCCTCGATGGCGGACATCGCGTTCCTGCTGCTGATCTTCTTCCTGGTGACGACCACGATCGACGTCGATACCGGCATCGGGATGGTGTTGCCGCCCAAGCTGGAAGAGGACATGGAACCCCCGCCCGTGCGGGAACGCAACATGCTCAAGATCCTGGTCAACGAGCAGGGCATGGTGCTCATCGAGGACAAGCCGGCCACGATGAACGTCATCCGCGAGGAGGTCAAGCGGCACGTGCTCAACTACGGGCAGGATCCGGATTACTCGGAGAACCCGGGCAAGGCCGTCGTCTCCATCAAGACGGCGCGCGGCACCCCTTACAACGCCTACATCGAGGCCCTTGACGAGGTGTGGATGGCCTACTTCGAGATGTGGGACGCCGAAGCACGCCAGCTCGGCTATCCCAACTACGACGCCTACGTCAAAGCCATCGGAGACGGCCCCAACGAGATCCGGGAGAAGATCAAAGCCCAGATCTCGATTGCCGAACCGGACCCGGCCTGAGGCGCCCGCCGGCCGCTCCGCTCGTCCTCTTCGCCAAGCCGTAGACTGCGCTCATGTCCACACACTTCAAAAAGAAAAGCAAGACCTCCCAGGAGATCCCGACGGCGTCCATGCCGGACATCATCTTCATGCTGCTGATCTTCTTCATGGTCAGCACCGTGCTCCGGGAGACCACCGTGCAGGTGCGAACGCGCCTGCCGCAGGCCGAAGCGATCACCAAGATCGAACAGAAGCGCCTCATCTCGTACATCTGGATCGGCCCCAGGAAACTGGCCAACAACCGCCTCGGCGAGACGGCCGTTCAGATCGACGATGCCCTCATCGAAGACATCTCGACGATCCGCACCATCATGTGGCGCAAGCTCAACGAGCAGCCCAAGCTGATCGTCTCGCTCCGGGTCGACGAGACGTCGGAGATGGGAACCGTGCTGGACGTACAGCAGGAGCTGCGGGAGGCCGGAACGCTCCGGATCAACTATTCCACGAAGCGGCTGCTGGCCTCCTGACGGTGTGAACATTTCCGAAAACCCCGAAGCCCTGCCCTGGCAGGGCTTTTTTTATGGACGCCGGGCCCGTAAGTTTGCCGGACACGCGGGCCCGGAGGCGCCGGTGCCCGGCGAGGCCCGCAAGCCCATTCCCTGATCGTTATGGCGTATCGCATCACCCTGCTGCCGGGTGACGGCATCGGACCCGAAGTGACCGACGCCGCCGTGGCGGTGCTGGAGGCGACCGGCCTCCGCTTCGCGTGGGAGCGCTTCGAGGAGGTCGGCGCGGCCGCCCTGCAGCGCTACGATACGCCGCTGCCCGAACCCGTTCTCGACTCGATCCGCAAGAACCGCGTGGCCCTCAAAGGACCCGTCACCACGCCGGTGGGGAAAGGCTTCAAGAGCGTCAACGTGCAGCTCCGGCAAAAGCTGGACCTCTACGCCAACGTGCGGCCCTGCAAAAGCCTGCCCGGCATCGAGACACCGTTCAAGAACGTGAACCTGGTCATTTTCCGGGAGAACACCGAGGGGCTCTATGCGGGTATCGAGAACTACGACGAGCGGCTGGAGATCGCCGACTCCATCGCCCGGATCTCGCGGAAAGGTTCGCAACGCATCATCCGGTTCTGCTTCGAATACGCGCGCCGGCACGGCTTTCGCAAGGTGACGCTCGTGCACAAGGCGAACATTCTGAAGCTGACGTCGGGTATGTTCCTGAACATCGGCCGGGAGATCGCGCAGGAATATCCGGAGATCACGTTCAACGACCGGATCATCGACAACATGTGCATGCAACTCGTCGTGCGTCCCCAGGATTACGAGTGCATCGTGACGACGAACCTGTTCGGGGACATCCTGAGCGATCTGGCGGCCGGGCTCGTCGGCGGGCTCGGGATCGTGCCGGGGGCCAACATCGGGGACGCCTGTGCCGTGTTCGAGGCCGTCCACGGCAGCGCGCCGGACATCGCCGGGCAGAACCGGGCCAACCCGACGGCATTGATCCGCAGCGCTGTCATGATGCTCCGGCACCTGGGCGAGCACGCCGCCGCCGACGCCGTCCGGGATGCGCTGTACGAAACGTTCCGCGAAGGCCGGTACCTGACGGCCGACCTCGGCGGATCGGCCACGACGTCGCAGTTCACCGAGGTGGTGGCCGATCGGGTGCGGCAGCGCGTTTCCGGCTGACGACGAAACGGTTTCTGTTGCCATGATCCAGCGTATACAATCGCTTTATCTTTTGCTCGGTGCCGCGGCTCTGGCGGTGCTGGTTTTCGGTCTCCGTGCCACCTGGCAGGTGCCCGCCGCGGCCGCGCAGTCCTGGTACGTGCCGGCCGTGACGGGACTCGGCAGCCTGACGGCGCTGGCCGCCCTGGCGGCCATCTTTCTGAACAAGGACCGGCGCTTTCCGAACCGGATGCTGCCCGGGTTGCGGTTGCAGCGCCGGGTCGTCGTCGGGGTGCAGGTGCTCGCGGTCGTGTTTCTGCTCGTCTTTTTCGTGGGATTCTACCTGGCCCAGGCGCTCCCGCGGCTGACCGACGCCGGCGGGATCCTGGCGCTGGGGCTGCCCGTGCTCGCCTACGTGGGCTTCTACCTGGCCCGGCGCGGCATCGACCGGGACATCCGGGAGCTCGAAAAGGCGGAGCAGTTTCGCCTGCGGGACTGACCGGCCGGGTCTTCGGAGCGTGGGGGGAGGTACCTGACTATGCATGCAAAACGGCCGGATCATCCCGTACGGCCGCCCGTCGTCTATCCCCTGCTGTTTTTCGGGCTGATGAGCTTTTCCATCAGCCCGATCCTCGTTCGGTTTGCCGCCGAGGCGCCGGGGCTGGCCGTGGCGGTCTGGCGGACGGGGCTGGCCGTGCTGATGCTGGCCCCCTTCGCCCTGCCGCGGATCGGGGCCGAGGTACGGGCTTTTACCCCCCGGGAGCGGTTGCTCATCATCGTGGCCGGGGTGATGCTGGGGTTGCACTTCGTCACGTGGATCGAGTCGCTCTATCACACCTCCGTCGCCAGTGCGTCGGTCATCCTCTCGGTCACGCCGCTGCTGCTCGGGCTGTTCGGGTACTGGTTGCTGGGGGAGCCCCTCACGCGCCGGCTCGTCGCGTCGATCCTGCTGGCCATGACCGGGACGGCGCTCATTGCCTGGGGCGACAGCGTGGACGAGCGGGCCGTCGGTTCCCTGTTCGGTAACGGGCTGGCGCTCGCGGCCGCCTGCTTCCAGTGTTTCTACCTGCTCATCGGGCGGGTCATCCGGCGCCGGACGTCCTGGCTGGCCTATGTCTTTCCGCTCTACCTCGTCGCGGCGCTGACGACCCTGGCGACGGCGCTGCTGCGGGGCGTGTCCCTGCTGGGCTACGATCCGATCATCTATGTGCTGTGCGGGCTGATGGCCCTGTTGCCTCAGATCACCGGGCACGGCTCGTTCAACTATGCCCTGCGGTACTTCACGGCGGCCCTGCTCGGGTTGCTGGCCCTTACAGAACCGGTCATCGCCTCCTGGCTGGCTTACCTGCTCTTCGACGAGATGCCCACGGGGATTGCCCTGGCGGGGATGGTCGTCGTGCTCGTCTCGGTGGCGGTGGTGCTTATCCGACGGCGTCCGGCGCGCGTGGAGACGATCTGAGCCGCCAGACGGCTTGCACCGGAGGAGAACGGGGGTTAAGTTCAGTTTGAACTTTTCTTGAAGCCGATCTCCCCGAACGCCATGAAGAAGCTTCGCGTCGGCGTCGTCGACATCCTCGGCAAGTCGGTCAGCCGGAAAGCCTTCTCGCGCTACATGCGCGCCAACAACGCCAGCATCATGCCGCAGGCGATTGCCGTCTGGTGTGCGGAGATGGGGCACGACGTCGCCATGGCCTATTACGACGGCCCGGTGCTGCTGACGGGGCGCGAGCACGAACGACCGGATCTGGTCTTCATCAACGCCTATTCGCAGACGGCGATGCTCGCCTACGCGCTGAGCGCCCGGTACCGGGCCCAGGGGGCCGTGACGGTCCTCGGCGGGCCGCACACCCGCTCCTACCCGGAACACGCCGTAAAATATTGCGACTATGCCCTGGGTTTCACCGACCGTGAGCTCGTCGAGGCGGTGCTGCAGGATTGCGCCCCGTACCGGCCGGAGGGGCAATACCTCTCGGCGGCGCGGCAGCCGTTCGACGTGCCGGGCGTGCGAAGCCGCTGGCCCTACATCCGGATGACGATGGCAAAGGCGCCCCTCCTGCGCACGATCCCCATCCTCGGCAGCCTCGGCTGTCCCTACACGTGCAGCTTCTGCATCGACGCCGGCGTCCCGTACCAGCCTCTCGACTTCGACGTGCTCCGGGAAGACCTGCGTTTCCTGGTGAAGAACTGGCCCCCCCGGGCCCTGCTGATCTGGCACGACCCCAACTTCGGGGTACGCTTCGACGACTACCTGGGCGTCATCGAGGAGGCGGTGCCGCCGGGTAGCCTCATCTTTGCGGTGGAAAGTTCGCTCTCGCTCCTGAAGGAAGAGAACGTCCGGCGCCTGGCCCGGGCCGGCTGCCGTGTCATCGCGCCGGGCATCGAGTCCTGGTTCGACCTCGGCGACAAGTCGAAGATGCGAAGCATCCGTGGCATGGAGAAGGTGCGGCGCGTGGCCGAGCAGATGCGCATGATCGCCTCGTACATCCCCTATACCCAGGGCAACTTCATCTTCGGCCTCGATCAGGATGAAGGTCCCGAGCCGTTCGAGCTGACCAAGCGGTTCATCGACCTGGCACCGGCCGTCTACCCCCATTTCTCCCTGCTGACCTCCTACGGCCGCAACGCCCCGGCCAACCTCGCGTACCAGCGGGCCGGGCGGGTCCTGAACGTTCCGTTCCATTTCCTCAACCAGCTCCATGCGCTCAACGTTCGGCCGAAGCACTATGCGTGGCCGGAGCTCTACGGCCACATCGCCGACCTCTATGCCTATGCCTTTTCCTGGAAGGCGATCGCGCGGCGTTTCCGGGCCGGTGCCGGGAGGCTGGCCGCGCTGGAACAGGTCTTCCGGGCCATCTCGTCGGAGCGGAACCACAAGATCCGCAGCCATCTCCAGATGAAGCGCCGGCTGGAAGATCCGGAGGTGCGTCGCTATTTCGAGGGAGAGACGACGACCCTGCCCGACTTTTTCGTCCGCCCGGTCTACGAGGATCTGGGACCGCTGGCCCGCTGGTTCCCCGAAGAGGCCCTCTATCACGATCCAAACGCCTACCTGAAGTCGCTCGGCGAGTCGTCCGGCTTTACCCTTCGTGCGGGGCGGGCGGTGGCCTGAGCGGCGGGGCGGCTTCGTCCGGGTGGAAGAAGCAGGCCGGCGGCAGGTCGCGGAAGCGCCGGCGCCCCCGGAGGAAGTAGTCGAGGACGATGCTGCCGCGGTAGTAGGGGCCGGTGCGGCACCGTTCGGGGCGGGCATCCCGGTAGGCGTCCTTCATCCGGTGGGCGTCCCGGTAGGCGCGGGCGATGGCGGCGGCCTCGGCGGGGCGGCCGGCGAGCAGGGCCCGGGCGGCGGCCAGCGCGTCGAGCAGGGCGCGCCGGGGAAAGATCCGGCGCCAGGCCCGTGGCGGGAGGTTCTTGTAGAGCAGGAGCAGGTTGTTGCGGAAGTTGTAGTAGGCCTTTCGCGTATCGCTCCGGGGCAGCGAGCCGCCGCCGATGTGGTAGACGACGCTGCGGGGCACGATACGTACCCGCCAGCCCTGCCGCCACAGCCGCCAGCACAGGTCGATCTCTTCCATGTGCATGAAGAAGCGCTCGTCGAGCAGGCCCACGGCGTCGAGGGCCCGGCGGCGCAGCAGGAGGGCGGCGCCGGTGGCCCAGAAGACATCGCGCTCGTCGTCGTACTGCCCTTCGTCTTTTTCCAGAGAGAAGAAGACCCGTCCCCGTGTGAAGGGATACCCGAAGCGATCCAGGTAACCCCCGGCCCCCCCGGCGTATTCGAAGTGGTCGCGACGGTCATACTGGAGCAACTTCGGCTGCGCCGCGCCTACCGATGGATCGGCCTCCATCGCGGCCACGAGCGGGGCCAGCCAGTCCGGCGGTACCTCGACGTCGTTGTTCAGCAGCACGACGTACTCGCCCGAAGCGTGGGGCAGCGCCGCATTGTTGCCCCGGCAGAAGGCCCAGTTCTCGGGATGCCGGACGATCTTCACCGATGGAAAGGTGCGGTGCACCCACGCCGCCGAGCCGTCGGTGGAGGCGTTGTCCGCCAGGATGATCTCCAGCGGCTCGTACCGCGTGGCCACCACCGACGGCAGGCACCGCTGCAGCAGCGGCAGGGCGTTCCACGAAACGATGATGATCGAGACGGGAGGCGGCAAAGGGCTTTTCGGCTTGCGTTTCGGGTTGAAAACCGGAAGATTTCGTGTCGGGTGGGGCTTGCGTCCTACCGCTATGGCCGGCCCGGTGCGAAGCTTTTCCGGCGGGCCGGCGTTCAAGAGCCCCCTACCGCACTACGGGCACGAACCTTTTCAGGCATGGCCGAAGATACGATCCACACCCCTGTCACGCATCCGGACCGCGACGACGCGGCACGGAGCAACTTCATCCGCGATCTCGTCGAGGAAGACCTGCGGAGCGGGCGCATCCGGCAGGTCGTGGTCCGCTTTCCGCCCGAGCCGAACGGCTACCTGCACATCGGGCACGCCAAGTCGATCTGCCTCAACTTCGGCCTGGCCGAAGAGTTCGGCGGCGTCTGTCACCTCCGCTTCGACGACACCAACCCGGAGACGGAGGACCTCGAATACGTCGAGGCCATCAAGCGGGACGTCCGCTGGCTCGGCTTCGACTGGGGCGACCGGGAGTTCTATGCCTCGGACTATTTCGAACAGCTCTACGACTGGGCCGTCGAGCTCATCAAGCAGGGCAAGGCGTACGTGGACGATCTGAGCCTGGAGGAGATTCGGGAATACCGGGGCACGGTCACCGAGCCCGGGCGGGAAAGCCCGTACCGGAACCGCCCGGTGGAGGAGAACCTGCGCCTCTTTGCGGAGATGCGGGCCGGCAAGTACCGCGACGGCGAGAAGGTGCTGCGGGCCCGGATCGACATGGCTTCGCCGAACATGAAGATGCGGGATCCACTCATGTACCGCATCCGTCACGCCCGCCACTACCGGCGCGGTACCGCGTGGTGTATCTATCCGATGTACGACTGGGCGCACGGGCAGTCCGACGCCATCGAAGGCATCACCCATTCGATCTGTACCCTCGAGTTCGAAAACAACCGGGAGCTCTACGACTGGTTTCTGGACAACCTGGGCATCGACCCCCGCCCGCACCAGTACGAGTTTGCCCGGTTGAACCTCACCTACACCGTGATGAGCAAGCGCAAGTTGCGGGCGCTGGTGGAGGGGGGCTACGTCCGGGGCTGGGACGATCCCCGCATGCCCACGATCTCGGGCATGCGCCGGCGGGGCATCACCCCGGAAGCCATCCGGCGTTTCTGTGAGCGCATCGGCGTCACGAAGGTCGACAGCCGCGTCGATGTGGGCCTGCTCGAACACACCATCCGGGACGACCTCAACTTCCGCGCCCCGCGCGTCATGGGGGTGCTGCGCCCGCTCAAGGTGGTCCTCACCAACTATCCCGAGGGCCGGGTCGAGTGGCTGGACGCCTCCTACTGGCCGCACGACGTGCCGAAGGAGGGAAGCCGGAAGGTGCCCTTCGGCCGCGAGCTCTACATCGAGCAGGACGACTTCATGGAAGACCCGCCGCGCCGTTTCCATCGCCTGGCGCCGGGCCGCGAGGTGCGCCTCCGCTATGCCTACATCATCCGGTGCGAGGAGGTCGTCAAAGATGCCGACGGCAACGTGGTGGAGCTGCGCTGCACCTATGACCCCGAGACGAAGAGCGGCGGGGCCCGGGCGAACCGGCGCGTCAAGGGCACGATCCACTGGGTCGAGGCCACGCACGCCCTCCCGATGGAGGTGCGCCTCTACGACCGGCTCTTCAATGTGCCCGATCCGGAGGAGGCATCCGGAGACGGCCGCGAGGACTTCATCGCACACCTCAACCCGGCGTCCCTCGTCGTCCTGCCGGAGGCCCGCATCGAGCCGAGTGTGGCGGACGACCCCCCGGAGACGCGCTACCAGTTCGAACGCCAGGGCTATTTCTGGCAGGACCCGGTCGACTCGAAGCCCGGTGCCCTCGTCTTCAACCGGATCGTGTCCCTGCGCGACTCGTGGGCCAGGATTGCCAGGAAGGCGGAAGCGGCGCCGGCGCAGACGTCCCGTAGCCCGCGTCCCGGGCCGGCGAAAAGCCCGGCCCCGGCGCCGGTCGAGCGTGATCCATACGAGACCCTCACGCCCGCGCAGCGTCGCCGCTTCGACCGGCTGACCGGGCTGGGGCTCGGGCGGGAGGAGGCGTCTGTTCTGGCCGTGGACGCGGCGCTGGCGGCCTACTTCGAACAGGTGCGGGCGGTGCACGACAACCCCGTCTCCGTCGCCAACTGGCTCGTCCACGAGGTGCAGCGGGCACGGAAGGAGACGCCGCTGGAGGCGCTGCCCTTCGGCCCGGAGGCCGTCGGCAGGCTGGTGGCGCTGGTCGACCGGGGCGTCATCACCGGGCGCATCGCCAAGGAGGTTTTCGAGGAGATGATGGCGCACGGCGGCGACCCCGAGACCATCGTCGAGACGAGGGGGCTGCGGCAGGTGGCCGATCCCGAGGCCCTGGCGCCGGTCGTCGAAGCCGTGCTGGCCGCCTTTCCGGAGAAGGTGGTGCAGTACCGGGAAGGGAAGAAGGGGCTGCTGGGTTTCTTCGTGGGCCAGGTGATGCAGCGGACGCAGGGCCGTGCCAACCCCGAGCTTGCCCGCGATCTGCTCACGGACCGCCTGGCGACGACGTGACGCGGCGGAGGCCCGGTGGCCTAGGCGTCATGCTTCATGTGCGCCAGGAGGCGTTCGATGAGGTCCACGGTGGAGATGCCCTCGGCCTCCGCGTTGAAGTTGGTCACGATGCGGTGGCGCAGAACGGGCACGGCCATCCGGTTGACGTCCTCGACGAGCGGGGTGAGACGGCCGTCGAGCAGGGCCAGGGCCTTGGCGCCCAGGATGAGGTACTGCGAGGCGCGGGGGCCGGCCCCGTAGCTCAGGTAGTTGGTCACGAAGTCGGGGGTACCGTCCCGTCCCGGGCGCGTCTTGCCCACGAGCGAGACGGCGTATTCGATGACGTGGTCGGCCACCGGCACCTGCCGGACGAACGACTGGAAGAGGAGCAGTTCCTCCTTCGTCATGACGGGCTCCACCTCGACGTGGCGGGCGCTGGTGGTGTTGCGCACGACCGCCACCTCCTGGTCGAATGTGGGATAGTCGAGCCAGAGGTTGAGCATGAAGCGGTCGAGCTGGGCTTCGGGCAGGGGATAGGTGCCTTCCTGTTCGATGGGGTTCTGGGTGGCCAGGACGAAGAAGGGTTCTTCGAGCACGAACGTTTGCCCGGCGGCCGTCACGCGGTGTTCCTGCATGGCCTCCAGCAGGGCGGCCTGCGTCTTGGGCGGGGTGCGGTTGATCTCGTCGGCCAGGATGACGTTGGCGAAGATCGGGCCCTGCATGAACTTGAAGTGGCGGCGGCCGGTGGCGGCGTCTTCCTCGATGATCTCCGTGCCGGTGATGTCGCTCGGCATCAGGTCGGGGGTGAACTGGATGCGGTTGAAGCTGAGATGGAGGGCATCGGCCAGGGTGCGGATGAGCAGCGTCTTGGCCAGGCCCGGCACGCCGACGAGCAGGACGTGTCCCCGGCAGATCAGGCTCACGAAGACCATGTCGATGATCTCCTGCTGTCCGACGATCACCTTGCCGATCTCATCGCGGAGTCGCTGGTAGCCTTGTTTGAGTTCGTCGAGGTCGACCGGCGGGGCCGGGGAGTGCTGCGCTTGCGTCATACTTGATCAGGCTTGGGGGAGGGAAGCGGAGGCGTGCCCATCCGTCTATCGCCCCCCGCGAAGGAAATGTTTCGTGCCGGCGCGGAATCAGTTGCGCCGGGCGACGAGGGATTCGCTCGCCGCGCCCCGGATGTCGATGTAGACGCTCTCGCGGAGCTTGTCGAGCCAGGCGGCAAGTTCCCGGTTTTGCTTCTCCCGCAGGGCGTATTGTTCGATCAGTGCGTAGTCCGTCTCGAGGTTGACCCGGTGTTCGGGGACGCGCCGTTCCAGCCGGACGATGTGGTAGGCCCGCCGGCCGTTGAGCAACTCGACCTCGGCCGGTTCGCTGATCTGGCCTTCCTGCAGGCCGCTCAGGGTGGCCTGCCAGCGCGGTCCGAGGGCGGCGAGGACAAGGTCCCGTTCGCCGGTGCGGGGGTCGATCACGCGGCCGCCCCGCAGCGCCGAAGATTGCTCTTCGGAGTGCCGCCGTGCCATGAGCTCGAACGGCATGCCGTGGGTCAGGATGGAGTCGCGCACGGCGTTGAGATAGGCGATGGCCTCGCTCGGGTCAGCCTTGCTCTCGTCGAAGGCGATGAGGATGTGGTTGTAGTCGATGACGTCGCCGAGGCGGCGGTTGACCCGGAGGATGTGCAGGCCGAACTGGGTCTCGAAGACCTGCGAGATCTCCCCGATGGGGATACGGGCGGCCACGGCCGCAAACTCGGGCACGACCTCACCCAGGCGCATGTTCTCGTAGCGCCCGCCGTTCTGCGCCGAGCCGGGGTCGTCCGAGAACAGCCGGGCGTATTCCTCGAAGGAGACGCGGCCGGTCACGATGGAGTCGCGGATGGCCGTGATGACTTCCATGGCCTCCCGGCGTGCTTCCTCGGTGATTGCGGGGAAGCGCACGATGTGGCTCAGGCGGACCGTCTCGGGGAAGGTGGGCAGCGAGTCGGTAGGGAAGCGGTTGAACCAGGCCTTCACCTCGCTCGGGGTGATCTTGATCTGCCGGAGCTTGCGGCTGCGGAACTGGTCGGCCAGCAGTTGATCCCGGAACTCCTCGCGCAGGTCGGCCTTGATCTCGACGAGGCTCTTGCCGTAGATCTCTTCGAGCCGGTTGGGGCCGCCGAGCTGGGCGGTCATCTGCTGGATGCGTTGTTCCAGCGCCTGCTCCACCTGATCGTCCGTCACCTGGATGGTGGTGTCCCGTTTGGCGTGGATGGTCAGGACTTTTTCGTTGATGAGCTGGTTGAGGGCCTGGTTCCAGAGGTCTTTCGAGTATTCGAGGTCCTGTTGTTGCCGGAGCAGGCCGACGACGAAGGCGTCGACGTCGGAGCGGAGGATGATCTCCTCGCCGACGACGGCGACGATCTCATCCAGCACCTTCATTTCCTGGGCTCGTCCGTCGTAGGGAAGGAGGACGATCAGCAGGAGGGCAAGCAGCAGCCCCGTATGTTTCGAGCAAAGGGTCATGATCCGGTAAGGCGCGGGTTGGATTCGTGCCGGTGGCCGCAGAGCAGGAACGGGGGGAGCGGGGGGGTATTGCGGCGTAGAAAAAGGAACGGGACGCACGTCGGGGATGCGTCCCGGCCCCGGTCCCTGGTTGCGGGATGCCGTTTCATCGGATCTCCAGGGCTTCCCGAGCCAGGGCCTCGTTCCGCAAACGTTGAACCTGACGGGCGTACATCTGTTTCCGGGCTTCGATCATGAGGCGTTGCTTCAGTTCTTCTTCGATCCAGGCCGGTTCGGGCACGGTGCCGGCGGGGATGCGCTCGACGAGCTGGAGGACGTGGTGCCGGTTGCCGAAGGCAATGAGGGGGGCCAGCTGGCCGTCGTTCAGGGTGCGGAGGACTTCCTGGAGGCGGGGTTGTGCGGAGAAGAGCCGGGCTTCGGGGTGGTAGGTTCCGGACAGGCTCAGCACGCCCTCGGGGTCTGCGGCAAAGCGGGTGGCAATGTGGACCCAGGCCGAGTCCGGGTCGGGTCCGGTCCGGGCTGCCGCGAGCCGTTCGTGGGCCAGGGCGGCCGAGTCGGGGTCCGGATGGGCCAGGTAGCGGATGCGCACATAGGGTTCGCGGAGGCGAAGCTGCTCGCGGTGCTGCTCGAAGTAGGCCTGTATGCTGGCCGGCGAGGGCTCCGAGAGTTCGTTTTCGTACAGGCGGTTGATGTAGGCGCTGATGAGCACCGACCGCTCGTTGTCTTCGAGCAGGCGTCGCACGGCGGGGTCGTCGCGCAGGTTGAGCCGCCGGGCCTCCCGGTAGAGAAGCTCGTTGCTGATCCATTGCTCGATGATCTGCCGGCTGGTCTCGGCCGAGTCGGCGACGAAGGGCAACGTCTCCAGCGCGGCGGCCAGTTCGCCGCGGGTCAGGTAGCGGTCGCCCACGCGAGCGATGTAGTCGGGGGCGGGGGATTCCGGCCGGCATCCGGCCAGCACGGCCAGCATCGCCGCGGCCCCGATCCAGGGTGCCGGTACGCTGCGTAGCACGGAGCGGAGGATCATCTTACTGCGTGGCGGTGGACGAAGCCGGGGCGGCACGTTCCCGGGCGAAGACCCCGGCGAGGCGTTCCGGGAACGTCCGGGCGCGGTAACGCGCGCGGAGCCGCTGCAGCAGGGCCGCTTCGAGCACCTTCTGATAGTCGTTGAGGACTTCGGCCCGGGCCTCCTCGAACGTCTTGGCCCGCGGCGGTTCGACGCCGTCGTTGAGGAGCAGCACGAACCCGCGGTTGTAGGGCAGGACGCCGGTCAGGCCGCCGACCGGCAGGTCGAGGGCCCTGTCGAAGACCGATTCGGTCCGGTCGGCGATGAAGGTCGTGTCTAGGCGCAGCCCGGGCTCGTGCCGGACGTCCTCCCACACCGTTGCGACACTTTCACCGCCGGCCAGGCGCGTGCGCAGCGCCTTCAGCAGCGAGTCCGACCGGTGATGGAAGCCGAGGATCCGCTTGCGCTCGGGGAACCAGTAGGCTTCCCGGTGGGCGTCGTAATGGGCCTGCAGGGCGGCCGAGTCCCGGGCCGCTGCGTTCCAGACCGAGTCTTCCATGAGCCGGAAGAGCAGCAGCCCGTTGCGGAACTCCTCCATCGTGGCGCCAAACTCGGGGTCACGCTCTTCCAGCCGGTCCACCTCGAGATCGATGGCGCAGTAGTTGAGGAACAGGTCCACGGCCCGGAGGAGGGTGCTCCGGTGGTCGGCTCCGCGGGGGATGGGGTTGTTCTGCGTGAAGGCGACCAGGTCGCCCAGGGTGTAGGAAGTGTTGCCGACTGCGGCGAAGGGGACGGCCCGCAGGCTGTCGGCGAGTCGTCCGGCTTTCAGCAGCCGGTGCGTCGAGTCGGCGCCTACGTCGGGGAAGGCGGCCAGGACGCGCGTGGTGTCGATCCGGGTGCCGAAGCTGCGGCGAAGTGCCCGGGCGAACTGCTCATTGCCCCGTTCGGCCCGGGGCAGGCGGGCCAGCGTCTTCTGCAGGTCGGGGCGGGCCTCGTCGTAGGCGGGGAGGTCCCGGCGCTCCGTGACGGTCAGCAGGTGATAGCCGAACGGGGTCAGTACGGGTTCCGAGACGTCGCCGACGTTCTCGAGGGCGAAGGCGGTCGAACGCAGGGGCTCGATCAGGCGGCTGTCGTAGCTGACCCAGCCCAGATCCCCGCCGGCCCGGGCAGTCCCCCCGTCATCCGAGTGTTGACGGGCCACGTCGGCGAAGGACGCGCCGGCTTCCAGCAGGGCACGGAGGGAGTCGACGCGGGCGAGCGCCGCCGCCGTGTCGGCCGGGGTATTGCCCTGCACCCGTACCATGATGTGGCTCAGGCGCACGTCCGGGGGACGGGCTTTGCGGTCGTGCACGTACACCAGGTGGTAGCCGTACTCCGAGCGGAACACGGGAGAGACGTCCCCTACCGGCGTCCGGTATGCCGCATCTTCGAAGGCCTTCACCATCCGGCCGCCGGAGAAGTAATCCAGGTATCCCCGTGCGCCGAGCCCGTCGCCCCGGGCCGAGGGGTCCTCGGAATGGCGATAGGCCAGGTCGCCGAAGTCCACGCCCATCAGGACCGAGTCCCGCAACGCCGAGATTTTTTCGTACGCGGCCAGGGTGTCCTCCGGGGCGGCGTCCGGGGGCACGCGGATCAGGATGTGGCTCGCCGCGATGACTTCCTTCTGTTTCTCGTACAGATCCCGGAGCAACGGCTCGGTCACCTCCTGTTCGAGCAGGTAGGGGCGTGCGAGTTGTGCCCGGTAGGTGGCGATCTCCTGCTGGAGGGCACTGTCTTCGCGCAGGCCCGCGTCCTCGGCAGCCCGCACCTTGAGTTTGAAGTCGAGGTATCGTTCCAGGAAATCACGGTAGGCGTCGAGCGAGTCCTCGGCGGCACGGGCCCGCCCGCCCACCGTGCGGGCGTACTGCCGCTCGAATTCCTCTACCGTGACGCGGCCGCCCTCGTAGACGGCCAGCACGTTCGGGGCGAGCGGTGCGTCGGTGGCAGGCTGCCGTGTGGCGCTGCAACCGGCGCCCGTCAGAAACAGGAGAAGGAGTACCCCGATTCCGGGGAAAGCATGGTTCCGCCACATAGTCGGTAGAGAAAGGGATGCCATCAGCAGACGTGTTTCATTAACCCAAACAACATAGGCGTGCCGTTCAGAGGAGGCAATGCGTTTTTCCATGAAGAATGCGGATCGGAGGCAGGGGCCGGGCCGGGCGCGCCGCGGCAACTTTCGGGGGCGAAACCGGTCTTAACCTGGACACCCTTTTTCGCAGATGCCGACGGTCTCCCACCATGCACGTGGACGACAACGCCCTGATCGAGGCCTTTCAGACGGGCGACGAGTTTGCCTTCGTCTCCCTCTACAACCGTTACAAGGGTCCTGTCTACGCTTTCTGTGTCAAAATGCTCCTGGACCGGACGCTGGCGCAGGACGTGATGCAGGAGACCTTTCTACGGGTGTACGAAAACCGGGACCGGCTGATGAAGTCGGGCTCTTTCAAGGCCTGGCTTTTCACCATTGCCCGGAACCAGTGCCTGAACCAGCTTCGCCGGAAACACCGGCAGGTGCCGCTGGAGCCGGATGCGGTGCCGCTGCTGCGCAGCCCGGACGTTCCGGCCGCGCACATGGAAAAAAGCGAGCAGGTGGAACTCGTCAACCGCTTTCTCGAACGGCTCAAACCCGACTACCGGGAGGTGCTCATTCTGCGGGAATACCAGAACCTGAGTTATGAGGAGATTGCGGCGGTGACGCGCAGCACCCTCAGCGCCGTCAAGTCCCGGCTTTTCAAGGCGCGGCGCAAGCTGGCCGATTTCATGGAGCCGGTGCTCGATCAGGCAGCGGGCGAGTCGCCTCGAACCCCGCCGGCCGCCTGATCGCCCGGCATCCGGTCTTTCTTCGAGCCATTCCTTTCGACAGGATCATGTATACATCCCCCTTTCCGGCCTACGGTGCGGGTCCGTGCGGCGGCGCAGCGGAGGAGGCGTTGAACCTCTACCTCGACGGCGAGCTGCCGTCGGAGCAACAGCCTGCCCTCTTTGCCCATCTGGCCGCCTGCGAGGCCTGCCGCCGCCGCTTCGATGCCGTGCTGAAGTTTCGCCGCATGAGCCGTCTGGAGTACCTGACGGTGCCGCCCTCGGTCGACGACGACTTCTTCGAGCGGCTGGCCCGGCACCGGGCCTTCGCCCTCCGGGTGGACCGGAGCGCCGAGCGCCGCTCGCTCTGGCAGCGCCGGGCCGTCGTCTCGTTCCGGGCCGCCGTGCTCGTGGCCCTGCTGCTGTTCCTGGTCGGGGTGCTGCTGCCCGAAGCGCCGGCTCCACCCCGGACGGTGGTGATGCCGCCCGTGCACGGCGAAGAGGAACGGATCGAGTTCGCCGACTTCGAACTGCCGCCGCGACGCCTGGAGGCGGTCTACGTCTTCTACCCCGGTCTCACCATCGAGGCGACGCAGACGGCAGGGGGTGAGAACTGATTTCATCTCAAATCTGCTTGAAAAGGCCGGAAACGGAGGAATAAGGGGGCCGTGCTTCGTATCATCAGCCCGGTTCACCTTGTTCCGGAACAACCTTGTCCGCGTTGATGGCCGAGACCGTTCGCGTTCGCTTCGCCCCCAGCCCGACGGGCCTGCTGCACATCGGCGGGCTTCGGACGGCCCTCTACAACTACCTCTTCGCCCGCAGGCACGGCGGGGCGTTCCTTCTCCGCATCGAGGATACGGACCGTACCCGCTTCGTGCCGGAGGCCGAAGATGACATCCTGGCCTCGCTCCGCTGGGCGGGGCTGGAGATCGACGAGGGGCCGGAGCAGGGCGGCCCGCACGCACCCTACCGCCAGTCGCAGCGGCAGGCGATCTACCGGGAACACGTGCAACGGCTGCTCGAGGCCGGGCATGCCTACGTGGCCTTCGACACGCCGGAGGAACTGGAGCAGATGCGCACGCGCCTGGCCACGGAGGACGACCCGTCGCCGAAGTACGATGCCCGAACGCGGCAGCACATGACGAACAGTCTCACGCTGCCGGCGGAGGAGGTGGCCCGCCGCCTCGCGACCGGCGAGCCGCACGTGGTGCGCCTGAAGGTGGAACCGGGCGAGACGATCCGGTTCCACGACCTGATCCGGGGCGAGGTCGCCATCGAAACCGACCAGGTGGATGACCAGGTGCTCCTCAAGTCGGACGGCCTGCCGACCTATCACCTGGCGAACGTCGTCGACGACCATCTCATGGGGATCACCCACGTCATCCGGGGGGAGGAGTGGCTGCCCTCGACGCCGAAGCATCTGCTGCTCTACCGCGCCTTCGGATGGGAACCGCCCCGGATGGCTCACCTGCCGCTGATCCTGAGCCCGAACGGCGGCAAGCTTTCGAAGCGCAACGCCGAGCAGGCCGGCATCCCGGTGTCGGTTCGGCAGTACCGCGAGGCCGGCTATGAGCCCGAGGCCCTGGTCAACTTCCTCGCCTTCCTCGGGTGGAACCCCGGCGACGAGCGGGAAATCCTTTCGCTTCAAGAGCTGATCGAAGCATTCTCGCTCGACCGCGTGGGCTCGGCCGGAGTTCAGTTCAACCTGGACAAGCTCCAGTGGTACAACGAGCAGTATCTCCGCCGGATGCCGCTCGACCGGCTCGTAGAGCGAGCCAGGCCCCACGTCGAACGGGCCGGCTACACGGCCGACGACGCCTATCTCCGGCGGGTGGCCGCGCTCATGCAGGAGCGGATCCGCTTCGCGCACGAACTGGCGACCGCCTGCCCGTACTTCTTCGAGGATCCGGTGACGTACGACGAGGCCGGCGTCAGGAAACGATGGAAGGACGACGCCCCCGGCCTCGTGTCTGCGTACGCGGACCGGCTCGAAGCCCTGGATCGTTTCGACGCCGCCACGGCCGAGGCCGCGCTCCGGGCCCTGGCTGAGGCGCGGGGCGTCGGGGCCGGTCGCATCATTCACCCGACCCGGCTGGCCCTGAGCGGCGTCACGTTCGGGCCGGGGCTTTTCGAGATGATGGAGGTGCTGGGGCGCGAGACGTGCCTGCGTCGCCTGCGCCGGGCCGTTGCGGTGCTGGGCGACGGGCGTTGAACCTGGCGTGATGCGGGCGGGCATTTAAGCCGTTATTGCAAGGAAAACCTCCCGGACCACCGGGTCGGTGGGGGGGAGGCCGTCGTACAGGTAGCCCGCCTGGAACGGCCCGGCGGCGCGGACGAGCAACTCGCAGGCGAAGTGGACGGCGTACAGGTCGCGTTCCTCGTCGTCGAACAGTGCGGGGGCGTCCGCTTCGAGCATGCGGTGATAGGCGGTAAGGAACGCCTTGCGGAAGGTGTTGACCCGCCGGCGGGCGGAGGCGTTCGGAGCGCGATGGGCGAGCATCCAGAGGTGGGCGTCCAGATGGGCCACGTCCTGCAACGGCCGGCCGAAGTGAGCGAACTCCCAGTCGATCAACCGGAGGGTGCCGTCCCGGCCGGGGAGGATGGAGCGGGGCCACAGGTCGCCCATGATGAGGCAGCGCCCGGGTTGCAGGAGGGCGTCGCCGAGGGCCAGGGCACGTTCGGCCAGGTGTGCGGCGCCGGGCGGGCCGAGCCGGCGGAGGAGGTCGGCCACGGCGGCGTACTGTACCGCACGGCGCGTCGTCTGGATGGCCCGGTTGTCGAAGGTTCGGGCCAGCATGGGGTCCCCGAGCGTGCGGGCATGGAGCCGGGCGATGAACGCCCCGAGCCGGGTACCGGCTTCGCGGATCGTCGCGGCCGGGGTGGCGGCGTAGAGCCAGGCGTGCAGGTCGGGGCGGCTGCCCGCGTCCTCCATGAACAGAAGCGCACGTTCGGGTACGAAGCCGAGTGGCCGGGGGGGACGGACGGCCTCGGAGACAAGGCCGGCCAGGTGCCCTTCGGGACTCAGGGTGGTGAGGGCATGGGCCTCGAACCGGAGGCGCGAGGGGTCGAGCGGCACCGCCGGTGCCGAGGCGAGGTGCGGCGGGGCGTGCTTGGCGATGACCGGTGCCGGGCGGCCGGGAACGCGCCAGACGTGGTTCAGCAGCCCCCCGCCGAGCGATTCCGGCATCCCGGCCGGCTCGAACCCCGGAACACAGGCGCCGGCCAGGCGACGGATCTCGTGCGGGCTGAAAGGAGGGGCTTTGGTTTGTTCCGTCAACGTCACGGTGTTTCTCGGGCGGTGTAGAGCGCCAGCAGCTTCTCCGCCGCCGTGAAGGGACTCGTCCGGCCTTCGAGCACCTCGGCTTCGAGCCCGGCCAGGGCGGCCCTGACCCCGGGATGGTTGAAGAAATGCTCGCGGAGCCGGTACTCGATCGTTTGCAGCATCCATTCTCTGGCCTGGCGTCGCCGGTTCTCCTCGAAGTATCCGCTGGCGATGGCTTGTTCCCGGTAGGTCTGGATCGTCTGCCAGAGGGCCTCCAGGCCCTCGCCGGTGCGGGCCGAGCAGGTGAGCACGGGCGGTTTCCAGCCGGAGGGAAGGGGAGGAAAGAGGCGGAGGGCGCTCTGGTACTGTCCCTGCGCCAGCCGGGCCGCCCGCACGTTGTCCCCGTCGGCCTTCGTCACGACCACGGCGTCGGCCATCTCGATGAGGCCCCGCTTGAGGCCCTGCAGTTCGTCCCCGGCGCCGGCAAGCACGAGCACCAGGAAGAAATCGACCATCGAGTGCACGGTCGTTTCCGACTGCCCGACGCCGACCGTCTCGATGAAGATCAGGTCGTACCCGGCGGCTTCGCAGAGGAGGATCGTCTCGCGGGTGGTGCGGGCGACGCCGCCGAGCGAGCCGCCGGCGGGAGAGGGGCGGATGAAGGCGTTTTCGTCCGTGGCCAGGCGCGGCATGCGGGTCTTGTCGCCCAGGATGCTTCCTTTCGAACGCTCGCTCGTCGGGTCGATGGCCAGGACGGCGAGGCGGTGACCGGCGGCGGTGAGGCGTGTCCCCAGGGCTTCGATGAGGGTGCTCTTCCCGGCACCCGGCGCCCCGGTGATGCCGATCCGCAGGGAACGTCCCGCCAGGGGCAGGCACTGCTCGACGACGGCCCGGGCCTGCGCCCGGTGCTCCGGCCGGGTGCTCTCGATGAGCGTGATCGCCCGGGCCAGTGCCACCCGGCTGCCGGTGCGGAGGCCCTCGACGATCGCCTCGACGGAGATCGCCTCGACGGACCACGTCCGCCCCCGTCCGGCCCGGAGGCCCGGGTTGATCGACGGCGGCTCCGGCACACCTTCCTGCACGCGGAGGGCCTTGTTCGTCTCAGAGGGAGGGTGGGGGTTGGTCAAGACGGCTTGGCGGGTTGATGCTTCAACGTGTGACGTCTCCGCCGGCGGGGGCGCCGGTGCGCTGGAGCAACACTTCGAGGATCTGCCGGGCGGCGTCGGCGATGACGGTGCCGGGTCCGAAGATGCCGGCCACCCCGGCGTCGTAGAGGTAGGCGTAGTCCTGCGGGGGGATGACACCGCCGGCGACGACCAGGATGTCCTCCCGTCCGTGGGCCGCCAGCGCCTCGATGACCCGGGGCACGAGCGTCTTGTGCGCGCCGGCCAGGCTGGAGATGCCCAGGATGTGGACGTCGTTCTCGACGGCCTGCCGGGCGGCCTCCTCGGGTGTCTGAAAGAGCGGGCCGAGGTCGACGTCGAAGCCCAGGTCGGCGAAGCTGGTGGCGATGACCCGGGCGCCGCGGTCGTGCCCGTCCTGGCCGAGTTTGGCCACGAGCAGCCGGGGTCGCCGTCCCTCGACCTCGGCGAAGCGGTCCGCCAGGCGGCGGGCGGCCTCGAACCCGGCATCCCCGGCGATCTCGGCCGCGTACACCCCGCTCAGGGAGCGGACGTCCGCTTCGTAGCGGGTAAAGACTTTTTCCATGGCGTAGGTGATTTCACCCAGGGTGGCGCGGTGGCGGGCGGCCTCGATCGAGAGGGCCAGCAGGTTGCCCTCACCCGTCTCGGCACAGCGTGTCAGTGCGTCGAGGGCCGCCTGCACGGCCGCCTCGTCGCGGGTGGCCTTCACCTGACGGATCCGGGCGATCTGCCGCTCGCGCACGGCCGTGTTGTCGACCTCCAGGAGTTCGATGGGGGCCTCGCGGTCGAGCCGGTACCGGTTGACGCCCACGATGACGTCTTTACCGGCATCGATCCGCGCCTGTTTCCGGGCGGCGGCCTCCTCAATGCGCCGCTTGGGCAGCCCCTCCTCGATGGCCTTCGTCATGCCGCCCTGCGCTTCGACCTCCTCGATGAGCGCCCACGCCCGCCGTGCCAGCCGGTCGGTCAGGTATTCGACGTAGTACGATCCGCCCCACGGGTCGATGGCCCGTGTCAGGTCGGTTTCTTCCTGAAGGTAGAGCTGGGTGTTCCGGGCGATCCGGGCGGAGAAGTCCGTGGGCAGGGCCAGTGCCTCGTCGAGCGCATTCGTGTGGAGCGACTGCGTGTGCCCGAAGGCGGCCGCGAGCGCCTCGATGCACGTGCGGGCGACGTTGTTGAAGGGGTCCTGGGCTGCCAGGCTCCACCCGGACGTCTGGCAGTGCGTGCGCAGCGCCATCGACTTCGGGTTCTTCGGTTCGAAGCCCCGGACGATCTTCGCCCAGAGCAGCCGCGCCGCCCGCAGTTTGGCAATCTCCATGAAGAAGTTCATCCCGATGCCGAAGAAGAAGGAGATGCGGGGGGCGAAGTCGTCGATGGCGAGGCCGGCTCGCAGGCCGGTGCGGATGTATTCGAGGCCGTCGGCCAGGGTGTAGGCCAGCTCCAGGTCGGCCGTGGCCCCGGCCTCCTGCATGTGATAGCCGCTGACGGAGATGGCATTGAAGCGCGGCATGTGCCGGGCCGTGAAGGCAAAGATGTCGCCGACGATGCGCATGGACGGTTCCGGCGGGTAGATGTAGGTGTTGCGCACCATGAACTCCTTCAGGATGTCGTTCTGGATGGTGCCGGTGAGTTGCTCGGGCCGGACGCCCTGTTCCTCGGCAGCCACGATGTAGAAGGCCATCACGGGCAGCACCGCGCCGTTCATCGTCATCGAGACGGACATCCGGTCGAGGGGGATCTGGTCGAACAGGATCTTCATGTCCTCGACCGTGTCGATGGCCACGCCGGCCTTGCCCACGTCCCCGACGACGCGCGGGTGGTCGGAGTCGTACCCGCGGTGGGTGGCCAGGTCGAACGCCACGGACAGCCCCCGTTGCCCGGCCGCCAGGTTGCGCCGGTAGAACGCGTTCGATTCCTCGGCCGTCGAAAAGCCTGCATACTGCCGGATCGTCCACGGGCGCACGGTGTACATCGTCGCATACGGCCCGCGCAGAAAGGGGGGCAACCCGGCGGCGTAGTCGAGGTGCTCCAGCCCGTCGAGGTCCTCTTCGGTGAAGAAAGGCTTGAGCGGAATGTGCTCGGGGGTCATCCCGGCCGGCTCCGGAGCGTGGCCCGCGGCCGGTCCGCGGCGGGGACGGTAGTCGATGCGAGAAAAATCGGGGCGAGGCATTTCGCGCTTTATCACGTTGCACATTATTCGATCCCCAGCTTCTGCTGGAAGTGTTCGAGCGCTTCGAGCAGGTTGGACCGGCGGTGGATGAAGGCGTCCACGCCGGCCCGGCGGAGGGCGTCCAGGTGGGCTTCGGGATGGCCGGCCACGACGACCGGTGCGGCCACGCCGCGGGCGCGCAGGCGCTCGACGATCCGGGCGGTGTGTGCGGGGTAGGCGTCGTCGGTGCTGCACAGGACGACGAGGTCCGGGCTGGCGCCGGCGGCTGCTTCGATGCCTTCGAGCGGGTCGTCCCAGCCGGGGGGGGCGACGATCGAGAAGCCGGCGCAACCGAAAAAGTTACGGGCGAAGGTGGCACGGGCGTTTCGCATCGCCGGCTCGCCGAAGGGCAGGAGGAAGACCGTGGGGAGGTGTCCCGTCATGCGGGCGTGCCGTTCGGTGCGGAGCCGCAGCCGCTCGAGCGCTTCGGCGCCCCGGTGCGGGCACAGCGCGTCGGCGTCCGGTACGGTTCCGCCGGGTGTGGGAGGAAGGAGGGCGTCGAGCGGGGTGCCTTCCCGGAGGGCACGGCGCAGGGTGTCGAGGTCGGGCGCATCCGGCCGGTGTTTCGCCGGGGTGAGGGGATGGCCGGGGGCGGCCCGTTCGACCCGGTCCAGGATGCGCTCGTCGAGGTCGGGGTACTGGTTGACCCCGACGAGCACCGCCCGGCGCAGGGCGACCTCCTGATCGCGCCGCTGGCGGCGGGCGGCGATCTCGCGTTGTACGGTGCCGCGGCGCAGCGCTTCGAGCAGCCCGCCCTCGGCCTCCAGCGTGCGGAACCGTTCCCAGGCGGCTTCGGCCAGCCGGTCGGTCAGGGTTTCCAGGTAATACGAGCCGCCGGCGGGGTCGATCACCCGGTCCAGGTGTGCTTCGTGGTGGAGGATGCGGCCCGTGTTCAGGGCTATGCGATGACCGAAGGCGTCGGAGCGCCCGTCGAGGGCGTCGTGGGGTTCGAGGCACAGCACGTCGCACCCGCCCACGAAGGCGGCTGCGGCCCCGGTGGTCGCCCGCAGCATGTTGACGTAGGGGTCGTAGCGGGTGTGGTGGGAACGGGAGACCCGCGCCACGACGAACGGGCGGGCCGGGCCGTTGGCGGGTTCCGGCGGCGACCCCGTGTAGGCTTCGACCAGGCGGGCGAAGAGCAGCCGAAAAGCGCGGAAGCGGGCGACCGACAGGAAAAAGTGCACGTCGAGGGGCATCGTCACGTGCAGGGCGTCGAGGATCGTCTCCGGGGAGAGCCCCCGGTCGGAGAGCCGGGCCAGCAGATCGCTGGCGGCGCCCAGCGTGAAGGCGAGCACCTGCACGGATGTGGCGCCGGCCTCATGGAGGCGCACGGCGTCGCAGGCCAGCACCCGGAGGCCGGGCGCCCGGGCGGCGGTTGCGGCCAGCAGCCGGGCCGTGTGCTCGACGGCGCCCGCATCGTGCAGCCAGCCGAACCGCTCGAACGGGGAGAGCGGATCGAACCCGAAGGTGCCCTGCAGCCGACCCACGTCGAGGCCCTGTGCTTCGGCCAGGTTGAGCCACATGGCCAGGAGCGGCAGGGCCGTCGAGGCGCCCGAGACGTGAAGCGGCGTCGCGTCGAGCGGGAGGCCGTCGAGCAACCGCGCCAGGTCGTCCTGCTTCCGGACTGGCACGCCGTGGAGGCGGTCGTCCCGGACCTCGAGGGGCAGGTGCACTTCCACGACGTCGGCGGGGTCGGAACGGAGCGTGCGGGCCAGCCGGTTGGCCTCGGCGAGGTCGTCGTGGACGATCGTGACGGCCAGGCGCACCGCCTCCGGCGTGGCGTGGGTTCCGCGCACGAACGGAGGGCAGCCCGGCGCAGCCCGGAGGTGGTCCAGCCCTTCCAGGTCTTCCCGCCGGTAGAACGGCCGCAGCGTGAGGCCGTCCGGTGTGTGCCAGGAGAGCTTGTCCAGGTAATCGGTCCCTTTCAGGTCCTTGTGGATCTGTGTTTCCCAGGCTGCGGTGGGCACCGGCGGGAACTCGGAAAAAAGCGCTTTTCCGGGTGAACGGTCGGGTGGTGCGTTCATGGTCGGGAAGGCTGGTTTTCGGGCATCCGGTGGGGTGTGGACGCTTCAGGCGTCCATACGATCCGGGAGACGAGCCGGTTCGTCCGGGTGGGGAGGCAGGCCCTGCAGCGAACGGCAGCGCTCGACGAGGCCGAAGACAGCCACACCGTAGGCGACGGCCACGTTGAGCGACTGCTTGGCGCCGTACTGGGGGATCTCCAGCGCCACGTCCGCCCGTGCGACGAGGGCATCGCGTACGCCGTGCACCTCGTTGCCCACGATCAGGCACAGCGGGAAGTGGGACGCGTCGAGGTCGGCGATGTGCGACGGCGTGTCGGTGATCTCGAGCACGGCGAGGGTGTAGCCCGCAGCCCGGAGGCGGTCGACGAGCGGTAGCGGATCCCGGTGTCGTTCCCACGGCACGAGGTCCTGGGCGCCCAGGGCCGTCTTGTGCATCCCCGGATGTTCCGGGGTCGGGGTGATGCCGGTCAGGTACAGTTTCTCGATGCGTGCGGCGTCCGAGGTGCGGAAGATGGCGCCGACGTTGTAGAGCGAGCGGATGTCGTCCAGCACCGCGACGACCGGGTGCCGGGGGACGGCGGCGAGTTCGTCGGGGGCGAGGCGGGGGATTTCGTCGTGCCGTAACTTGCGCATCGTATCCGGGAAAGGTGGGTTGCCTGCTGAAACTCCGGGAGGAGCGGCGTGTATGCGGTGCCGGTGGGGGCCCTGCGGCGGGTTGCCCGTGCTAAAATCGGATTTTGAATGATGAAGAACGTGTTTGAAAAGGCGAGGCAGAGCAGGGGAGGCTGGTGGTGCCTGTTGCTGCTGGCAGGGCTTGCGGGGTGCCAGGCGGTCCGCGAGATCGCCGCGCTGCGCCAGGTGCACTTTACGCTGGACCGGGTGGCCGGTGTCCGCCTGGCCGGGATCGAGGTCGAACGCATCCGCTCGTACGAGGACCTGAGCGCGATGGATGTGGCACGCCTGACGGGGGCGATGGCACGGCGGGAGCTGCCCCTCGATCTGGAGGTGCACCTCCTGGCCGAGAACCCCCCGGAGAACACCGTATCGGCCCGGCTGGTGCGGATGGACTGGACGCTGCTGATCGATGAGACCGAGACCATCAGCGGCCGGTTCGACGATACGGTGGTCTTGCCTCCGGGCGAGCCGAAGCCGGTAACCTTTGCCGTCAGCCTGGATCTCATCGACTTCTTCGACCGGAATGCCCGGGACCTCGTCGAGCTGGCGCTGGCGATCTCGGGGCAGGGAGGGGCGCCCAAGCGGGTCAGCCTGCGGGCCAGCCCCATCATCGACACGGCGCTGGGACCGATCCGCTATCCGCAGCCGATCACCATTGTGAGCCGGGAAGTCGGTTCCTGAAGCCCGGCGGCCTCCACCGGCAATTCACCGGGCCTCAACGACGTGCGGTTGCGTGCCGTTCCAGCAATCGGTAAATTGCTGTTCTAAGCGGCCGGTACCGGCCGCCTTTCAGCCTGCACGAGCGCTCACACAACCTTGGTCATCACCATCGACGGTCCGGCCGGCTCGGGAAAGAGTACGACGGCGAGGTTGCTCGCGGACCGGCTCGGGTACCTGTACCTTGACACCGGCGCCATGTACCGGGCCGTCGCGCTGGCCGTGCTCCGGGCCGGGGTTCGGCCCACCGAGGAGGAGGTCGCGCCCCTGCTGCAACGGCTGCGCCTGGTCGTGCGCCACGAGGCGGACGGCATGCATGTCCTGCTCGACGGAGAGGACGTGACGCCGGCGATACGGACCTCGGAGGTGGGAGCGCTGGCCAGCGAGATCAGCCGGCTGGCGCCGGTGCGGCAGAAGCTGGTCGCGGTGCAGCGGGAGGCGGCCCGCCGGGCCCTGCAGGCCGGCGGCGGCGTCGTGCTCGAAGGCCGGGACACCGGCACGGTCGTCTTTCCCGGGGCCGACCTGAAGGTCTTCATGGTAGCCGAACCGCAGGAACGGGCCCGGCGACGCCGCGAGGAGCTGCGCCGGCGCGGGGAAGAACGGACCCTCGACGAGGTGCTGGCCGAGATCGAACAACGCGACCGGCAGGACCGGGAACGGGCACTGGCGCCCCTGCGCAAAGCCCCCGACGCCTTCGAACTCGACACCACCGGCCTGACGATCGAACAGCAGGTTGACCTTATTTTGGCAGAAGTTAGGGAACGGCAGCGTAGAGCCGCCGTTTAGATACGTTTGCAGCCCATGGCTTCCGGGTGCGGCCTCACGGCCCGTGCCCGTGTGAAGCCGTTTCCATTCACGGGGGCAACCCCATCAAACCCGGCCCGGCGATTGAGGGAGGAGCTTTCGCCGGGTACACGCTCACAAAACGGAGGAAGGGCGGCGTCGCTGCTCCTCGACTCGCCCCGGCACGGACCGGCCGGCGAGCCTGAGCGATCAAGCCCGGAGAAACCAACATGGCTGAAGACCAGCGCAAAAACGAACCCACAGTTCAGTCCGAAACGGAAGCGACACCGGAGAAAGCAACCGAGGTAGCCGTGGACGAGGCCACGGAGACGCCGGCACCCGAGGCCGCCGTAGAGAAGACCGCGGAAGCCGCCGAAGCCGAGGCTCCCGAGGCGGAAGCCGCCGAGGCCGAAGCAGAGGCTCCCGAGGCGGAAGCCGCCGAGGCCGAAGCCGAGGCCCCCGAGGCGGAAGCCGCCGAGGCCGAAGCTGAGGCTCCCGAGGCGGAAGCTGCCGAGGCCGAAGCTGAGGCAGAAGTCGCACCGGCCGGGGTCAACGGGGCCGCCGAGGCCGCGACCGAAGCCCCGGCCCCCGCGGCGGTATCGCCGGGAGGACTCGAAGGGTATACGGGCGAGATCACCGGCCCGGTGCTCCGGCTCGAAGACATCGAGGAACGCGCCGAAGCGGCGGAACACGAGCCGGAACACGAAGCCCTGAAGAAGCTCGTCGAACAGTCGTTCACGAGCGTCAACGAGGGCGAGATCGTCCGGGGCCGGGTCGTGACCATCGGGGAAAAAGACGTCGTCATCGACATCGGCTTCAAAAGCGACGGCATCGTTTCGAAGAACGAGTTCAACCGCGAGTTACAGGAAGGAGACGAGGTTGAGGTTTTCCTGGAACGGCTCGAAGACCACCAGGGCCAGCTCGTCCTCTCGAAGACGAAAGCCGACGCCTTCAAGCGCTGGCGGCGAATCGAGGAAGCCTACGAGAACGAGGAAGTGCTCGAGGGCACCATCGTGCGCCGCATCAAAGGTGGCATGATCGTCGAGCTCTTCGACGGCATGGAGGCCTTCCTGCCCGGCTCGCAGATCGACGTGCGCCCCGTGCGCGACTTCGACGCCTACCTCGGCAAGCGGATGGAGTTCAAGATCGTCAAGCTCAATCCGGCCAACGAAAACATCGTCGTCTCGCACAAGGCGCTCATCGAGAAGGACCTCGAAGAGCAGCGTCAGAAGATCCTGGCCTCGATGGAGCCGGGGCAGATCCTCGAAGGCACGGTCAAGAACATCACCGACTTCGGGGTCTTTATCGACCTCGGCGGTGTCGACGGCCTGTTGCACATCACCGACCTGTCCTGGGGCCGCGTTTCGCACCCCTCCGAACTGGTCAGCCTCGACGAGAAGCTGAACGTGGTGGTGCTCGACTATGACAAGGAGCGCCAGCGCATCTCGCTGGGCCTGAAACAGCTGCAACCGCACCCCTGGGAGAACATCCAGGAAAAGTTCTCCGTCGGCGACGTCGTCGAGGGCAAGGTCGTCTCGATCACGGACTACGGCGCCTTCGTCGAGTTGGAGAAGGGGATCGAAGGGCTCGTGCACATCTCCGAGATGAGCTGGACCGAGCACATCAAACACCCGAGCCAGATGGTTTCGCTGGGCCAGCTCGTCAAGGTCAAGATCCTCAACATCGACTATGAGGGGAAGAAGATCTCCCTGGGCATGAAGCAACTCGAGCCCGATCCGTGGGAGAACATCGCCGACCGCTACCCGCCGGGGACGGTGCTCCGCGGCAAGGTGCGCAACATCACCAACTTCGGCGTCTTCGTTGAGATCGAGCCGGGCATCGACGGGCTGGTGCACATCAGCGACCTGTCGTGGACCCGGAAGATCCGCCATCCCAGCGAGGTGGCCAAGAAAGGCCAGGAGATGGACGTGGTGGTGCTCAACATCGACGCCGAGGAACGCCGCATCTCGCTGGGGCACAAGCAGGTGGAGACCAACCCCTGGAACCAGTTTGCGAAGGTCTATGCCGAAGGGTCCGAGACCGAAGGCAAGGTTACGCGCGTGGAGGACAAAGGGGTGGCCGTGGAGCTTCCGCTGGACGTGGAGGCGTTCATCCCGATCAGCGAGCTCAAGGAGCGGACGAACCACCGGGATCACTACCACGTGGGGGACACGCTCACCGGACTGACGGTCATTCGCTTCGATGCGGGCCAGAAGGAGATCATCCTGAGCGAGGTGGCCGCCGAGCGGGCACGTGAACGGGCCGAGCGGCAGAAGGAGGCCGAGGCCCGCCGGGCCGAACGCGAGCGTGAACGCCGGGAGGTGGAGGCCTTCAAACGCTCCACCTCCGGTCCGACGACCCTCGGCGAGTTGAGCGGTCTGGAAGACCTCAAGGCGCGGCTCGAAGAGTCGGAGGCGGAAGCCGGTGAGGCGACCGCCCCGGCCGGGGAAGGCGCCGAGGAGGCGCCGAAGGCCGAAGCGGAGACCGCCGACGACGCCGGGGACGCCCCGGAGGAAGCGGAAACGGATCAGGACAAGAAGGACTGACGCCCGGCGCTACACGCCGGGAACGGTCCCGCCGATCTGGCAATACAGCGGCCCGGTCATCGCCCCCGATGGCCGGGCCCGCGTGTTTTTTCGGCCAGCGCCGCCTGTAGCAGCGCCCGTTCCACGGCCAGGACACCCCCCACGGCCGCGACGATGTCCTCCGTACGCCGCGCCGTGCGCAGGGCTTCGTACGCGGCGAGGAGCCGCTGCCGGTCCGCCGCCTCCCGTTGCGCCCTTTCGAAGACCTCATGGTCGTCCGGAGAGAACATGCAGCCGTAGCGTTCGAAGTTGAGCCGGGCGTCCTTGAGCGAATAGGGGCCATTCGGACCGCCGTTGGGCTCGTCCGGATTGCCTTTGTAGAGGTTCTGTATCGGATCCTGCTCCCAGTGACAGATCGTGCAATAATCAAAGTTCCACCCTTCGACGGTGGGATAGCCGCAGGCATCACATGGATAGCGCTCAAACGGTTCGGGCAACGGGATCGGCTGGTAGCGGATCCGCCTGAGTAGCGCGTCAAATTCCATACGCCGGATGAAGAAACGTTCGAGCGCTTCGGGTATCACAGAGCCGTGCATCGTTCGGGGGATGGCTGTTCCGGTTTCTCCATGACGGGATCACGGAGCGTGGTTCTGAAACGCGCCCCCGGGCCTGCCGTTCAGTCCGTGAGGCTAACGTTTTCGAAACGCCTTCACGGTCGTCCTCGTATCTTGATGCCGTCTTCGGGGCTCGATCACGTTTCGCCGGATGCCGCGTACCGCCTCGCATAGCGAAGTGATGCCGCCGGTTCGTCACCGGCTGGCCGCCTGCTGTCTGGCGGTACTCATGCTCGTGCCGTACGGACCGTGGCACGGGCTCCACCGGCTCTGCGTGGAAGGCGGCCCCGCCCATCACCACGCCGCCGGGATGCACACCTACGAGCGCTGCCGTCATCACAGCACGGCGTCGGGCAGGCATGCGACGCACGACCCGGCCGACGGCATCCCGACGACGATCACGGGGACGTTCTGCCACCGGGAGCCGGACGCGCAGACGCCTTCGGGTCCGCAGTTCTGCGGGTGCGATCACCACGACCGAGCCCCGGCCTTCTCACTCGCCGCCGGGGTGGATAAGTACGTCTCCGCTCCGCCTCCGGCCCTCCCTGTTCCCCGGCTTTCGACCCCTGCGCCGGCTCTCTCCTCACCGGCCTACATCGAACGCCGGGCGTCCGACATTTTCCATCCTCCACGGCATCTCTGAGCCCGGCACCCATCGGTGCCCTTTCCCTGCTTCACCTGTTCCCGACGGCCCGTGGCCCCGGCGGGCGCGCTCGCGTGCTCGTTCGTCACGGCCGGAACGGGTCTGTTCCATCCTTGCCTCAGAGATGCCATGAACACACGTATCCTTTTCTTTTTCCTTCTTCTTCTCTCCCTGTCCTCCACAACACCGGCCCGGGCACAGGCCGGGCGGATCGTGGGCACCGTCGTCGACGAGGCGGAAGCGCCCGTCGTCCGGGCGGCGGTGGTGCTCGCCGGCACACTCCGCGGCACGCTGACGGACGAGGCGGGCCGGTTCGAACTCGGGCCGCTGGCACCGGGCACGTACACGCTTCAGGCCCGTGCGCTGGGCTACGAACCCGCCGAGGCGACCGCCACCGTGACCGCCGGCGGCGTCGCACGCCTGACCCTGCGCCTGGCGACGCGGCCCGTCCTGCTCGAAGGCGTCGAGGTGGTGGCGCGGCGGCCCGGCCTGGAGCCGCTGGCGACGCTCGACGCCCGGCGTGTCCGCGAGACGCACGCGGCCGACGCCGGAGCCCTGCTCCGTCTGCTTCCCGGCCTGAACGCCGCCCGGCGTGGCGCCCTCGGCCTCGACCCCAACATCCGGGGACTGGTCGAGACGGAGGTCGGCGCCTACGTCGACGGTGTCCGCTTCTTCCCCGCCGGGCCGCTGCGGATGGACTCGCAGATCAGCCATTTCGACCCGACCGGCATCGCCCGCGTCGAGGTCGTCAAGGGCCCCTATGCGCTGACCTGGGGCGCGGGCAACATGGCGGCGATCCGGGTGGAACGCTTCGGCCTCCACCCGCCGGCCGGCCTGCATGCCACGCTCCACACCGGCTATGACGACAACGTGGATGCCTTCGCCTCCGCGGCTACGGCCTCTTACCGGCAGGGGCGCGTGTCGGCCTGGCTCCACGGGGCCTACCGGCAGGGGAACGACTACCGCGACGGCGACGGCACCACCATCCCGGCCGATTTTCGCTCCGGCGAAGTCCGGGCCCGCGTCGGCGTGCAGACCGCACCCGGCGCCCGTCTGACCTTTGCCGGCGGCTACAACCGGCAGGATGACATCGACTACCCAGGCCGCCTCCTCGACGCCGACTTCTTCGACGCCGTCGACCTTTCGGCCCGCTATGCGTGGATCCGCACCGACGGGCTCCTGCGCCACCTCGACGTGCAGTTGAGCTGGAACCGCGTCGCGCACGACATGGACAATGAGGACAAACCCACCGCCCGGCCCGGCACCTTCCCCGACGGCAGCATGCGGCCGGCCCTGGCGATCCGCGTCGAGACGGCCTCGCGCACGCTGGGCGGCCGGGCCGCGGCCGAGCTCGTCCCCGCCGGCGACGTGGTCCTCACCTTCGGCGCGGACTTCTACGGCGTCAACCGGGACGGACGGCGGCCGTTCGAGGCCATCCGCCCGGACGGCTCTCGCTTCGTCCCGCCCTTCTACGTCACCGACGTGGTGTGGCCCGACGTGACGATCACCGACGTGGGCCTCTTCGGCGGGGCCACACACCTGGCGGGAGCGGTCGAACTTTCCGCCACGGCCCGCCTCGACCTCGTCCGCGCCGAGGCCGGGCGTGTCAGCGACGCCTACCTGAGCGTCGTCGGCGGCGGCCTCACCCGCGACGACCTGACGCAGACCGAGGCCAACCTGAGCGGAGCGCTGACGCTGGCCCTGCGGCCGCACCCGGCCTGGACCGTCTCACTCGGCGCCGGCTCGGTCGTCCGCACTGCCGACGCGCTCGAGCGCTACGCCGACCGCTTCCCGGCCAGCAAGGCGCAGACGAGCGCCGAGTTCGTGGGCAATCCCACGCTCGACCCCGAACGCAGCACGCAGGTCGATCTCTGGCTGGAGGGCACCTACCCCCGTGTGAGCGCCAGCCTCAACGTGTTTGCCCGGCGCATGGACGACTACATCACCCTGGAGGCGACCGACATCCCGCCGCTGCTCCCGTTGAGCCCGCCCATTGTCTACCGCTACGTCAACGGCGAGGCCACCTTCTACGGCGGCGAAGCGGCCGTGGCCGTTCGCCTGCTCGAAGCGCTGACCCTCTCGGCCGGCGCGCACTACCTGTGGGGCCGGGACGAGACGCTCGACGAGCCCGCCCTCGGCGTGACACCGCTCACCGCCCGCCTCGGCCTGCGCTACGACGCCCCCGGCGGCCGCTTCTTCGCCGAGGCGACGACACACCTCGTCGGAAAGCAGACCCGCGTGGCCGTCACGCGTGGCGAGCAGCCCACCGACGGCTACACCACGGCGGACGTGCGCCTGGGCCTGCGCCTGCTCCGGGATGCCTCGCTCCTGCTCGGGGTCAACAACGTGTTCGACGCCTACTACGTCAACCACCTCAACGCCGCCAATCCATTCACCCGGCAGCGCATCCCCGAGCCCGGACGCGTCCTCTTCGCCAGCGTGCGTGTGGCGCTCTGAACGCCCACTACTTCCCTTCCGAAGCGTCCTCGTTCCCCGGAGCGAGGACGCTTTTTTTGCCGGGCCACAATACGCGACCTCTTTCCTCACCGCACGTGCACAAGTGTCCGGCGGAGGGTGGTGTCGGGCGTCTCGAGGCGGAGGAGGTAGACGCCGGCGGCCAGCTCGGGCGGCGTCCAGACGAGGCGGTGCGTGCCGGCCGGACGGGGGGCCTCGGCCAGCACGGCCACCCGGCGGCCGAGCAGGTCGTAGAGCGCCAGACGGACCTCGGCGGGCGCGGGCAGCCGGTACGTCACGGTGATCTGGCGGCGGAACGGGTTCGGAAAGGGCATCTCCAGCTCGATCCGTTCGGGCAGCGCCGGCTTCGTCTCCGATGCCGTCGCGCCCGTCGTGTCCGCATACAGGTAGCGCTCCGGGATCGTCTGTATGGGTGTCGAGGGGCTTTCCCACAGGAGCTGGATGCTGGCCGCGCCCGTCCCCTCGAAGTACTCCACCACGATCGGGTAGCGCCGGCCCGCCTTCAGCGCCAGGGGGGGACTCCGCTGCTCGACGACCTCCGCCGACTCCTCCCACCGGTCGATGCGGAGGACATCGTCCACCCACACGCGCACGCCGTCGCGGCTGCGGGTGGCAAAGACGAACGCCTCGTTGTGCGGAGCTTCCACCTCCCCCGTCCACCGCACGCTGAAGCCGTCGGGTGGGAAGAGGGGCAGGGGGGCGGCCGTGCTCCAGTTGAAGCTCACCTGTGGGTCGAGGCGTGTGATCGCCTGGCCGGAGAAGTCCTTTTGAAAAAAATAGGTCGCCTTCAGGCCGTGCGGGGAGGGCGGCGGCGCGGTCGTGCCCGGCCCGTGGAAGGTGATCGTGTTCACGTTGAACAGCCCGCTGTCGCCCGGCTCGCGGAGGAAGACGAGGAACAGGTCGTGCGTGCCGTCGGGGTCCTCGACGGGGATGGTCACGTCGGTGTACGTCTGCCAGGCGCCGGTGGGGTCCACGTAGGCCGTGCCCAGGAGGGGGCCGTCCGCGGCGTCGGCCCGCACCTCGATCCGCCCGCCGGGTCCCGCCGAGGCCACGCGGAACGTGACGAAGCCGATTCCGCTCAGGTTGACCCCCTCGAAGGCCAGGTAGTCGCCGTGGTCCACGTAGCCGACGTTCTGCCCGCCGCCGAGCACGTCGCCCGTCGGTTCCAGTTGCACGCCCACCTGCACGGGTGCGTGCTCGGCCTCCAGGCGTCGCGGGTAGAGGCGGTGGAGGGCCGACCCCGTGAGCGCCCCGGCCCCCGCGCCGCCGCCGTCGGTATATGTCACCTCCAGCAGGTAGAACAGGTTGTCGCCGTCGGCGCCGTGCCCGGCCTCCGTCGTGAAGCTCCCCTCGCACCCCGAGAGCACTTCGAGCGGGTGGCTGTGGTCGTCGTGGCCGATGAAGGGCTGCACGACCACGCCGGCGCAGTCGATGGTGCCGTCGGCCGTGGAGCCGTCCTCGGCGTCGGTGACGTGCACCTTGAACGGGATGGTGGCGCCCCAGTCGAAGATGCCTCCGGCCACGGGTGCCTCGATGGTGACCTCGGGACGGGTGTTGCCGGCCGTGATGGTGACCGTGGCCGTACCGCTCAGGCCCGTCGCGTCGGTGACGGTGAGGCGGGCCGTGAAGGTGCCGGCCTCGGTGTACGTGTGCGCCGCGTCGGGGGTCGTCGCGTCGGTCGTCCCGTCGCCGGTGAAGTCCCACGCATAAGCCAGCGGCGTGCCGGCGTCGGGATCGTAGGTGCCGGCACTCGAGAACTGAACCGTCAGCGGCAGCGGGCCGGAGGTAGGCGTTGCCGTGAGCGTCACCACCGGCGGGCGCATCCCCCCGGCATACGCCAGGCACACGATCTGCGCGTCCGGGTTATTCCCGCCGAAGCCCGTCCCCCACTCGATCACGTAGAGTGCCCCGTCCGGCCCCTGCTTCATGGCGATAGGGCGTTTCCAGGTGATCTCGGGAAGGAACGGCTGGATCGCGAGGAGATCGCCATTGTCGTCCAGACGGGCTTCCAGGATGAAGCTCCGCGCCCACTCGACGAGGAAGACGGCGCCGTCATAGTAGTCCGGCAGCGCTCCCTCCCCCTCGCTTCCCGTGTGGCGATAGATCGGCCCGGCCAGCGCCGTGCGCCCCGTTCCGTTCGGGATGGCGGGAAACGCGGGCGAGGGCGCGTAGGGATACCAGATCCACGCGGGCTGACTCGGCGGCAGCGTCACCGGCGCGGCGATGTGCGGCGAGTCGTTCAGCGGGGCGTCGCAGTCGAAGGCGCCGCCCGAGAGGCCCGTAGCGAAGTCGTACGCCACGTACGGCCGGTTGTCGGCGATGCAGAAGGGCCAGCCGAAGTTGCCCGCCGTGTCGGTGCGGTTCCACTCGTCGAACCCCTCGGGGCCGCGGGTGGCGCTCGGCGCTCCGGCGTCCGGCCCCACGTCACCCCAGTAGAGACGTCCCGTCACAGGGTCGACGGCGATGCGAAAGGGGTTGCGCACGCCCATCACGTAGACCTCGGGCCGCCCGGCCGTGCCGTCCGCCGGAAAGAGGTTGCCCGCGGGGATGGTGTACGTGCCGTCCGGCTCGGGGTGGATGCGGAGAATCTTGCCCCGGAGGTCGTCCGGGTTGCCCGAGGTGCGGCGGGCATCCCACGCCGCCCGTCCCGGCCGCCCGTCGATGGGCGCATAGCCGTCCGACTCGAACGGGTTGGTGTCGTCCCCCGTGGCGATGTACAGGTTGCCGTCCGGGTCGAAGGCGAGCGAGCCGGCCGAGTGGCAGCACTCGTCGCGCTGGGTGGGCACCTCCAGCAGAACCACCTCGGAGGCCGGATCGAGCACGCCGCCGGTCATGGTGAAGCGCGAGAGGTGCTGCCGGGCCGACCCGCCCGCCGGGGAATAGAACAGGTAGACCCAGCCGTTCGCGTCGAAGCCGGGATCGAGGGCGATGCCGAGCAGGCCGTCCTCCTGTCCCTCGTACACGCTCAGCGTCAGGGCCGTCGTGGTCAGCCCCGTGGCCGGGTCGTGGAGCCGCACCCGCCCGCCTTTCTCGATGAAAAGCACGCGCCCGTCGGCCAGCACCTCCAGGTCCATCGGGTCGTCGACCTCGTCTTCGAGGATGAGCTTTTCGAAGTTGCTCCCGAACGTGGCCCCGCAATCGCCCCGGGCGGCCCCGGCGGCGTACTCGATCCCCTGGAGCAGGTGCTCGCGGAAGAGTGGCTCGCCGTAGGCCGCCTCGGTGTGCCCGCCGGCGGTATACCAGGCCCGCCCGCCCTCGTAGACGTGGCACCAGGCGATGGGGTGGTCGTGCCCCATCGTACCGCCGCCGTACGTCGTCTCGTCGAGCACGGCCAGCACGTGCACCTTCCCCCACGGGTTTGTCCGGAAGTTGTACCACTCGTCCGTGCGCACCCAGCGGGCCGGGAGCATGGCCGTGGAGGGATGCACGCGGTCGACCACCTTCACCGTGGCGGTCTGGATCTCCGGGTGGCTTGCGAAATAGGCTCCGACGAGGCCGCCGTAGAACGGCCAGTCGTACTCGGTGTCCGCCGCCGCGTGGATGCCCGCGAAGCCGCCGCCGGCGCGGATGAAGCGCTCCATGGCCGCCTGCTGGTCGGCGTCGAGGACGTCGCCGGTGGTGTTGAGGAAGACGATCACATCGTAGGCAGCCAGGCCGGCGTCCGTAAAGACCGAGGCGTCTTCGGTGGCGTCGACCTCGAAGTCGTGCTCGGTGGCCAGCTCCTGCAGGGCCGCGATACCCGCTTCGATGGAGCTGTGACGAAACCCGGCCGTCTTCGAAAACACCAGCGCCCGGAACCCGTGGCGACCGGCCTCGGGCGGCGGGGACGGCGTGGCGGCAGGATGCGCCGGCAGGATCAGCAGCAACGCGGGAACGAGGAGGTGAACCATGGGAACGGGGAAGCCGGGGAAGGACGCCGTGCCTTCATGCCGGGTCTGGTGACCGGTGTCTAAGGATACGGTCGTATGCCCGGAACGGCAAGAACATGCGTTTCAGCCGCGCGGCCTTTTGCCGGACCGGTGGGCGGGAAAAAAGAAGCCGCCCGGAGAACCCGAACGGCTTGCACCCACAGTGATTGAGGAGATGGATCTTCGAGAGAGGCACGCCCAAGATAGCGCGGTGGTGCGTTGCCTGCATTAAGGGAAGATCATCAACGGTGTTAAGAAAAGGTCACCGGGGCACTTCGAGGCCGAGGGCTTCCCGGATGCGGGCCTCCGGATCGGGGTGGGTGTCCGGCACGAATGGTTTGCCCGTCACGGTTTCGTAGAGTTCGATATAGCGCTGTGCCACCTCCACGCGGAAGTCGTCCGGCAGGTCGGGCAGGACCTGGCCGTCGCGTCCCTGGAAGCCCCGGGCCATGAGCCATTCCCGGACGAACTCCTTCGAGAGCTGGCGCTGCGGGGCGTCCCGGGCAAGCAGGGCGTCGTAGGTGTCCGCGTAGAAATAGCGGGACGAGTCCGGGGTATGCACCTCGTCGATCAGGACGTAGGTGCCTTCCGGGGTGCGGCCGAACTCGTATTTCGTATCGACCAGGATGAGGCCGCGTTCGGCGGCCATTTCGGTGCCGCGGGCGAAGAGGCGGAGGGCCAGGTCCTTCAGGTGGTCGAACGTGGCGGCGTCCAGGATGCCGCGGGCGAGGATTTCCTCACGGCTGACGTCGAGGTCGTGCCCGGCCTTTGCCTTGGTGGTCGGGGTCAGGATGGGTTCGGGCAGGCGGCTGTTCTGGCGGAGGCCTTCGGGGAGAGGAACGCCGCAGAGGGTTCGCCGCCCCGCCCGGTATTCGCGCCAGGCGTGGCCGGCCAGGTAGCCCCGCACCACGAACTCGACCGGCACCGGCTCGCACCGCACGGCCACTGTGACGTTCGGGTCCGGCACGCTGAGGACGTGGTTGGGGGCCACGTCGGCCGTATGCTCGAAGAAATAGGCGGCCGTCTGGTTCAGCACCTGGCCCTTGAAGGGGATGGTCTGCCGGAGGATGTGGTCGAAGGCCGAGATCCGGTCGGTGGTGACCAGGATGAGCCGGTCCCCGTCGCGGTACGTATCGCGTACCTTGCCCCGGTACCTTGCCTCGAAGCCGGGCAGGTGGGTTTCGTAGAGGGTGTGGTTGAGGTGACGGCGCAGGAGGGCGGTTTCCATGGTGAGGCGGGTTGCCGTTGGGGATCAACGGGTGCGCCTGCTCGAACGGCGCACCTGGAGCTTGGGCACGACGAGGACGGCTTCGGGGGGGGTGGTGCGTTTCCCCTCCATGCGTTCGAGCAGGACCTCCGTGGCCCGCTGGCCGATGGCCTGCATGTCCTGGGCGATGCTGGTCAGGCCGATGTAGGTGCTCGTCTTGATGTCGTCGTAGCCCACCAGGGCGATGTCGTCCGGCACCTTCTTGCCCGCGTCGATGATGGCCTTCCAGGCACCGATGGCCTGCACGTCGCTGCTGGCGAAGACGGCGGTCAGGGGCGGGTCCACCTGGAGGAGGGTTTGCATGGCCTCATAGCCGGCCTCTTCGCTGTAGCCGGCGTGTTTTTCGGTGAACCCGCTGGCAAGCAGGGAGGGGTCGAACGGGAGGCCCGCGGCTTCCAGTGCCTCCCGGTAGCCTTGGATCCGGCGGTTTTGCAGCGGGCTGCCCGTGGCTGTGGTGATCATGCCGATGCGGCGGTGCCCCTGCTCGATCAGGTGTTCGACGGCCTGCCGGGCTCCGGCGACGTCGTCCCAGTAGAAGCTGTCGAACGACTCCCACTCGGAGCCGATGAGCACCACCGGGGCGTGCAGGGCCTGCAGCTCCTGGGCGATTGCCTCCGTGACGTCGACGCCGGCCAGCAGCAGCCCGTCCACCGTGCCGCGCCGGAGGAAGTTCATCAGCGTCAGGTGGCGCTTGGTGGAGCCGAGGTCGCAGAGGAGCAGGTCCACGTCCCGCTCGCGGAGGCAGGTTCGTATCCCCTTCATCAACTCGGTGTGGAAGGGGGTGGTGAAGGTGGGCATGGCCACGGCCAGGAGCTGGGTGGCCTGCTGGGCCAGCGTCTTCGCCGTGCGATCCGGGCGAAACTGCAGCTCTTCGATGGCACGTAGGACCCGTGCCCGGGTGCGGTCGGAGACGTCGTCCGAGTTGTTCAGGACGCGGGAGACGGTCGAGATGGCAACCCCCGCCCGCGCGGCGACGTCGTAGATGGTGACCTTGCTTTTCTCCTGAGGCATGGCGTTTCCGGGGCAAGGCAGAACGAATACGTGGTGAGCATGAAACCCGACAAACGGGTCAAGGTTTTGCACGGAGAAGATATTTTAGAAAAAAGTTAGGCAAAATGGCGTCTGGGCATTCTTTACTTAAAGTTTTCGGGGTGCGAAAGATCATCGAATGAGGGTGAGGAGGCGGCAGGGCCTCATGAAGGCAGGTCATGGGGAGGCGGCATGAGGGGAATATAGGGGTTTTCCTTAAATTGGGGCGCAGCCGGTGCGTGCCGGCATCGTTTTCCTTCAAGAGTTCAGCACGAGAGCATCATGGCAAACGTCACGCTTGAGCGGGTACGCAAAGTATACGACAACGGCTTCGTGGCCGTGCACGGGGCCAGCTTCGAGGTGCGGGACGGGGAGTTCGTCGTCCTCGTCGGGCCCTCCGGGTGCGGCAAGAGCACCATGCTGCGGATGATTGCCGGGCTGGAGTCGATCACCGAAGGGGTGCTCCGGATCGGCGACCGGGTGGTCAACGACGTGCCGCCGAAGGATCGGGACATCGCCATGGTTTTTCAGAACTACGCGCTGTACCCGCACATGACGGCCTTCGAGAACATGGCCTTCGGCCTCCGGTTGCGCAAGTTTCCAAAGGCGGAGATCCGGAAACGGGTCGAGCAGGCTGCCGAGATCCTGGGGTTGATGGCGGTGCTGGACCGGAAGCCCGCGCAGCTCTCGGGCGGCCAGCGGCAGCGCGTGGCCGTCGGGCGGGCCATCGTGCGCCAGCCCCGGGTGTTTCTCTTCGACGAGCCGCTCTCGAACCTGGACGCCAAGCTCCGGGTGCAGATGCGGACGGAGATCGCCCGGCTGCACCGGCGGCTCGGGGCCACCATGATCTATGTGACGCACGACCAGGTGGAAGCCATGACGATGGGGGACCGGATCGTGGTGCTCCGGGACGGTCATATCCAGCAGATCGACACGCCGCTGGCGCTCTACAACAGGCCGGCCAACCGGTTCGTGGCCGGGTTCATCGGGAGCCCGTCGATGAACTTCGTCCCGGGGCGGGTCGTGCGGGAAGGGGGGCTCCGGTTCCAGGCCCGGGACGGCCGCTTTGCCCTGCCGCTGGACGAGGAGCGGGCCCGGCTGCTTCGGGCGTATGTAGGGCAGCCGGTGACGCTGGGGATCCGCCCGGAGGATCTTCACGTGGCCGGAAGCCGTTACGTGACCGGCCCGGTGGCCGAGGCAGCGTTTCCGGTCGAGGTGCTGGAGCCGATGGGGAACGAGATCTTCGTTTATGCCCGGGCCGGGGAGCAGACGCTGGTGGCGCGGGTGCCGCCGCAACCGCTGCCGGGGCCGGGCGAGCCGGTTCGGCTGGCGTTCGACCTGGCCCGGCTGCATTTCTTCGATGCGGAGACGGAGGAGGCCATCGGCTTTCAGGTGGCGGTGGCGGCCTGAGGGGAGCCGGGCACGGGGGAGTAGCGTGCGAACAGTAAATCCGTTATTGCAATGCAAAAAACCCTGAAAATAGACGGAATGAGTTGCCAGCACTGCGTGCGGGCCGTCGAACAGGCCCTGCAAGCGGTCGCGGGCGTGACGGTGAAGCGCGTCGGGATCGGCGTGGCGGAGGTCGAATACGACCCGGCGCAGGTGGACGCGCAGGCCCTCGTCGATGCGGTGGAGGAGGCGGGGTACACCGTCGAAGAGGGACGCGGCGGCGTTTCGAACTAGGCGGAGCGGGCCGGATCCTCCCGGAGCGCTTCGAGCATCTCGCGGACGCCGGTGAACTTGACGCGCGGCCGTCCGGCGGCCTCACCCCGCTCCACCTCGATCCGGTCGATCCGTTTCCAGTCGTCGTACGTCACGTAGTCGGGTTGCCGGGCCCGGATGTGGTTCAGGGCGGCACCGGCATCCGGCTGTTCCGGTTCGGGAAGGCGCCCGGCCGCGGCATCTTCGAGCAGCCGGCTGACCGTTTCGACGGCGCAGGCCTTGTTGGTGCCGATGACCCCCGTCGCCCCGCGTTTGATCCAGCCGGCCGCGTAGAGACCGGGGAGCGGTCGCCCGGTCGCTGGATCGAGGACGCGGCCTTCCTCGGTGGGGATGACGCCGTGCCGCTCGTCGAACGGGACGCCGGGCAGGGGGACGCCCCGGTACCCGATCGAGCGGAAGACGAGCCCGACCGGGAGGTCTTCGTACCGGCCGGTCGCACGCGGGCGCAGGCGCCCGTCTTCGGTGCGGTAGAGCTCGTTGCGCACGAGCCGCAGCCCCGCCACGTGGCCGGTGCCGTCATCGTGAATCGCGACGGGGGAGACGAGGAAGCGGATCGTGAGGCGGCGCGGTTTGCCGGTGGGACGGCGCTGCGCGAATTCCTGGATCAACTCCACCTTTTTCAGGGTGTCGCGGTCGCCCTCCTCCGCAAGCAGGGCCTGGCTGAACGGGTCGAGCACGGCTTCTTCGGGAGGAACGAAGACGTCGGCGCCGGGCAGCTCGCCGAGCTCGCGGGCTTCGGGCAGGGTGAAGGCGGCCTGGGCGGGTCCCCGCCGGCCGAGCATGAAGATCTCCCGGACCCGGCTCTCGCGAAGCGCTTCGAGGGCATAGTCGGCGATGTCGGTCCGGGCCAGTTCCTCGGGGGTGCGGCACAGGATGCGGGCCACATCCACGGCCACGTTGCCGACGCCGACGATGGCGACCCGTTCCCGGCTGAGGTCGAAGTGGTGGTCCCGGTAGTCGGGATGCCCGTTGTACCAGGCGACGAACTCGGTGGCGGAATGGCTGCCGGCGAGGTCTTCCCCGGGGATGCCCAGCGAGCGATCCACCTGGGCGCCGGTGGTGAAGACGACGGCGTGGTAGTGACGGCGGAGGTCTTCGAGGCGAATGTGCCGGCCGAACTCGACGTTGCCGAAGAACCGGAAGCCGGGGCGTTCGGCCGTCTTGTCGTAGACCCGGATGACGTTCTTGATCTTCTGATGGTCCGGGGCCACCCCCAGGCGCACCAGGCCGTGGGGGGTCGGCAGCCGGTCGAAGAGGTCCACTTCGACGGGGAGGTCGGTTTGCCGGAGCAGGTGATCGGCGGCATAGAAACCGGCCGGGCCGGCGCCGATGATAGCGATGCGAAAAGGTCGGGGTGCGGCGCCGGACCCGGCGTGTACATGCCGGGGGTGTTCGTCCGGTACGCGCTGCGCGGGGCCTGCCGCCTGCATGCGAACTCGGGTCTGAATGGAACGGCTGTGTTCGGCGTGTACGTGCCGGGAGGACGCCCCAAGGTATCAAAGTCGTCGAACGACGGCAAGGGGAGGGCCGGTTTCGGGGGAGCGCGCCGGGGCGGTGTGTGCGATTCGGTGCGGCTGCCCGTCCGATACCTGTCGAAACCCCCGGCGGGGGCACCGGGTACAGACGGCAGGTCGCCGGGCCGAAGGGGCGCGTCCCGCGATCCGGCGCGGCCCTCCTCCCACCCAACTCGAACGGATGCTTTTGCCCCTCGCTACGACGTGACGCCGGCGGGTTCCGGTTTCGCCCTGTTTCGTTTCCGGCCCGCTTGCGCCGGGATGCCGATCCTCCACATGGCGCTTCGTGATGATGCGCATCGTTGCCGTTTTGCTGCTGGGATGGGTGCTGTCCGGTCCGGCCGTGGTGTGGGCGCAGGCCACGCGTACCGCCGGGGAGGGGGAGACTGCGCCGGGGCTGTTTCAGGACACGCTGGCGGTGCAGGCCGTGCAGCCCTACGTGCTCCGGCCGTTCATCCTGCCCGGCACCGAGGAGGTATACCTGGACGGTCGCCGCCTGGCAACCGAAGCCTACCGGCTGGATCCGCGGCACGGGCGGCTGTGGCTGCTCACCCCCGTAGCCTCGGCCGACGCCGTGCTGGTCGTCCGATACCGGACGCTGCCCTTCGAACTCAAGGAGGTCTACCGGCGCCGGCACATCGTCGAGGCGACGCCGGAAGACGGGGCCGTGGCGGTGGTGCGGGAGGAAGAACGGGCTGGCGACGACGACCTCTTTGCCGGTCTCAACCTGCAACGCAGTGGTTCCATCACACGGGGGATCCTGGCCGGCAACAACCGGGACGTGACGGTGGAATCCGGGCTGCGCCTGCAACTCTCCGGGGAAATCGTCGAGGGGGTGCAGATCCAGGCGGCACTGACCGACGAGAACACGCCGATCCTGCCGGAAGGCACGACGCAGCGCCTGGATGAGTTCGACAAGGTTTTCATTCAGATCCGGGCCCGGCAGGGCACGGCGCAACTGGGTGACTTCGACCTGAGCTTTCAGGAAAGCGCCTTCGCCCGGCTCTCCCGCAAGCTGCAGGGCGCCAGCGTGGAGGGGACGTTGCCGCCGGTGGCGGAGGCCGCCTTTGCCGGAGGGCGCGTCACGGTCGCCGGGGCGACGGCCCGCGGCATCTTCCGCGTGCAGGACCTGGTGCCCGTCGACGGGGTGCAGGGACCGTACCGGCTCGAAGGGGCCGGCGGGGAGCGCTTCATCATCGTTATCCCCGGCTCGGAGGTCGTCTACCTCGACGGCCGGCGGCTCGAACGCGGGGAGACGAACGACTACACCATCGACTATGCCACGGGGGAACTCACCTTCACGGCGCGGCGCCTCATCACCGCGGACCGGCGGATCCGGGTCGAGTTTCAGTATACCACGAACCAGTTCACCCGCACGCTCGTCGGTTCGCAGGTCGTGCTGCACTTCGGCCCGCAGGCGGCGGGCAGGGCCCGGGCCCGCCTCGGCGCCACTTTCCTCCGGGAGGCGGACAGCCGGCAGTTCGAGGAGGCGTTCGGGTTTACCTCGGAGGACTCGCTCCGGGTGGTGCAGGCCGGCGACGGCCTTGCGGTGCGGAGCGGGGCCGAGCCCGTCGTGTATGACCCGGAGGCCCCCTACGTGCAGTACGTCCGCGAGGTGCGCCCGCGGCCCGGCGGCGGCCTCGACACGGTGTTCGTCGCCGTCTCCGTGGCCCCGCCGGACACGGTGCAGGTCTTCCGGGTGCGTTTCACCCGCGTCGGCGCCGGGCAGGGAAGCTACGTGCGCGTGGGGCGCTCGGTCAACGGCATCCTCTACGAATACCGCGGGCCGGGCCTGGGCGAATACGAGCCGGTGCGTGTGTTGCCCAAACCCAAGCAGCAGCGCCTTTTCGACCTGCACGGTGCCGTAGCACCCCTGCCGGGCCTGGAACTCTTCGGCGAGTGGGCCCACTCGCTCAACGACCTCAACCGCCTCTCTCCCCTCGATGCCGACGACGACGTGGACCATGCCTTCCTCGGGGGCCTGCGGCTGGACCCGACGCCGGTCCGGATCGGCGCGACGACCCTGGGAGAGGTCTCCGGCATGTTGCAGCGCCGGTTCACCGGGGGGCACTTCGCCCCCTTCGACCGGATCCGCCCGGTCGAGTTCACGCGCCGGTGGAACCTGCTCGGGCGGCCGGCCGACGTCACCGGCGGGGTGGCCGGGGGCGAGGACGAGACCGTCGACGAAGCCGATCTGCGCTTTGCCTTTACCCCGCATTCGGCCCTGGAGGTGTCCTGGGGACGGCTCGACCTGGAGGAGACGTTTCGCGGCGTGCGACGGGCCTTTGCCCTGCAATCCGGCGAGGCAGGTCTGCCGGAGGTCGATTATCTGCTGGAACAGATCGAGAGCCGGGATGCCCTGCGCGCCGAGGACGGCCGCTGGCTCCGGCAGCGTGGCACCCTGCGCCGGCCGTTTCTGGGCGAGCGGCTCGTGCCGCACCTGGAGCTGGAACAGGAACGACGCACGCAGGTGACGGCCGGCACGGACAGCCTCGTCGAAGGCTCTTTCTCGTTCGTGGAATGGCGGCCGGGGATCACCTGGCAGGCGGAACGGCTGACGGCCGGTGCCGAGGTGGAGCGGCGTACGGAGAAGCGCTGGGCGGCGGGTGTCCTGCGTGATGCGGCCACCGCCTGGACCGTGCAGTCGCAGGTCCGCTACCGGCCGGGCACGGCTTTCAGCGCCGAGGGCGGTGTCAGCTACCGGGTGCGGCGCTTCACGGACTACTTCCGGATCGAGGAAAAGCAGGAGGACAGCGAGTCGGTTCTGCTGCACCTGAACGCCGACGCCCGGCCGTGGCGCCGGGCCGTGAACGTCAACTGGTTCTACGAGGCCCAGACCGAACGCACACCGACCCTGCAGGAGATCTACGTCCGCACCGGTCCCGAGCTCGGGCAGTTCGTCTGGGAGGACGCCAACGGCGACGGGGTGATCCAACTCGACGAGTTCATCCCCGAACGCCTGCCGGACGAAGGGACGTACGTTCGCACCTTCGTGCCCTCGGATTCGCTCACGTCGGTCGTCAGCGTGCAGGCCCGGCTTCGCCTGGACCTCGATCCGGCCCGCCTGTTCGAGCGGCACGGGGACGCTGGTTTCTGGAAGAACGTGCTGGCCGGGATGCAGGCCCGCACGGTCGTCGAGGTGCTGGAGAAGAGCCGCGAGCCGGATCTCAAACAGGTCTATTTCCTCAACCTGAAGCGTTTTCGCGATCCGGTCAACACCCTCAACGGCCGGCTCCGGATGGCGCAGGATCTCTCGCTTTTCCGCTCCTCCACGACGTACGGGCTGGATCTTTCGTTCAACCAGGTGCGGGGCCTGACGGAACTGGCCGCCGGGGAGGAGACGCGATTCCTGAGCACCTGGCGGGCCGAGGGACGGTATCGTCCCGCGGACCGGTGGCAACTACGCCTGGCGGTGAGCCGGGAGCGTAACCGGGTGCTGAGCGAGGCGTTTGCTTCGCGGCGGTATGACATTCACCGGGAGACGCTCGAACCCGAGGTGGCTTTTCAGCCGGGGCGGGCGGTGCGGTTGTCGGCCGGCGTGGCCCTGGCGCGGAACGACGACGTGCTCGGCGCCCGCCATGCCCGGATCGTCCGGGTGCCGCTGGAGGCGCGGTACAGCCGGGTCCGGCGACTGCAGGTGACGGCACGGGTCGAGGTGGCCCGCGTGGACCTGCGGGGCGAGGCGGCCGGGCTGGCGGCCTTCGAGCTGACGGACGGCCGCGGGCCGGGTACCTCCTTCCTGTGGAACCTCAACGGGCAGTACGTGCTCAACCGCTACCTGCGCGCCTCCTTCTCCTACGACGGACGGGTGCCGGCCGGGGCCCCGACACTCCACACGGTCCGAATGCAACTCAGCGCCGTGTTCTGACGGTGTCGCACGCGGGGAAAGTGTGTCCGGGGCAGGAAGCGGGTCTGACGGCGCCGGTGTCACTTCACCCGTCGCCAGACCTCCTGGTAGCGGTGATCTCCCAGCCCGCCGGTATGATACCAGAGCGAGTCGCCTTCCAGCCGGCATTCGAAGACGAAGGAAAGCCCGACGTTGCCGGGGATGGCGCTGTATTCCACCACTTCGGTGTAGATCCCGTTCTGGAGGGTGTACCGGCCCCCCTGGGCGTGGATGAAGTTGTCCGCGGACTGGCGGATGAACATCCAGTGGGTGTCGTTGAGGATCTTGAGGGTGGGGGCTTCCTGGTAGTTCGGGTCCGTCTCGTAGGCCCCGGTCAGGGCCGGGGCGTCATCCTCGATGGAGACGAGTTCCCAGGAGCCGACGAGGCTCGGACAGGAATCCTCCTCTTCGCCGGCCGTGGCCTCGGGAGACGACTGCCCGCCGCAGGCACACAGGACAAGGCACAGCGGGAGGAAGAGGCGGGGGAGCAGGATCGTACGCATGGCAACCTCCTGTGCTGGTGGGATGTACGACGACAGCGACACCGTGAAACACGGTGCGTGCCGTCATCTATGGCCGGCCGCAGGGCGGCATGGTGTGCACAGGAGCGAAGCCGGGCATCAGCGCTCGATCGCGAAATCCCTGACCGTCACGTCCAGGTTGTGGTTGACCCGCAGCCCGGCGATGCCGTCGGTGTTGAGCATCGGGACGCGATCCAGGGCCGTCACCTCGACGCCGTTGACGAGGAAAGCCACGCGCTCGGGGGTGGCCCGGACGGCCAGGGTGTTCTCCGACGTACCGCGCTCACCGGGGACGCGCACGGCCTCGTGGGGCGTCCAGTCCACCAGCGTGTGCGTTTCGGCACCGGCCCGGTGCTTCACGAGGTACTGCCCGTTCTGGCGGACGAGGAAGTACAGGTAGTCCTGGCCGGGGCCGTTCAGGTCGCGGCCGCCCACGAAGAGGCCGTAGGCTTCGGGATGGGCGGACGGCTTGTTCAGGACGAAGGTGGCACGTGCGGTGTAGCTGCCGGAGGCCGTGTCTTCCGGCCGGTAGAAGATGGCGGCCGGCCCCAGGGTGATGTGGTAGCCGGCCTCCGTTTCGACGAAGCGGACCTGGTCGAGCGAGGCACGGGCGCGGTCCAGCCGGGCCTGCCAGCCTTCGGGCAGGTGGCCGCCGCCCGTGACAGCTTCGTCCGGGTCGTGGTCATGTTGCCGGGCGGTGGCCGGGACGGTCACGAGCCATCCGATGAGGAACAGGAGGGTCCAGCGTAACGTGCGCATGGGGCGGGTACGGTCAGGTTGCGTGGTGCCGGCGTGGCGGGTGAAAGGGCCGCAACCGTTTAAACCGGCAAACCGAAAGGAGGTTTTGCCGGCCGGGCGAAAAACCGGGCGCTCCTATGCTTCGTGGGGGTGTTCCAGGAGCGGATCGGCGAACTCGTCGTACGTGGTGCGCCGGATGACGATGCCGGCCCGGGAAAGCTTTTCTTCAAGTTTTTCGTAGCCCCGGTCGAGGTGGTAGACGCGCAGGACGTGGGTTTCGCCCTCGGCCACGAGGCCCGCGAGCACCAGCGAGACGCTGCCCCGCAGGTCGGTGCTCATCACGGTGGTGCCCTGAAGGCGGCTCGTGCCTTCGACGACCACCTCGTTGCCCACGACGATGGCGTTGGCTCCCATGCGGCGCAGTTCGGGGACGTGCTTGAAGCGGTCGAGGTAGATCCGGTCGACGATCTTGGCGTTGCCTTTCGCCTGGGTCATCAGGACGGTCCACTGGGCCTGCAGGTCGGTGGGGAAGCCGGGATAGACGTCTGTTTCGATGGAGACGGCCCGGACCTCGTCCGGCACAGTGACGTGCACGCGGTCGGTTTCGGCGTGCAGTTCGGCGCCGGTAGCCCGGAAGGCGTCGAGGAAGGCCTGCCCCAGGTGGCCGGCGCCGGCCTGTTCGAGCGTGATCGTGTCTCCGGGGGTTCCGGCCAGCAGGGCGGCGATCATGAAGGTGCCCAGCTCGATCCGGTCGGCGCAGTTGGCGAAGGTGACGGGCCGGAGCGTCGTGACCCCTTCGATCTCCAGCGTGCGCGTCCCGATGCCCTCGATGCGGGCGCCCATGGCGTGCAGGGCTTCGCAGAAGACGACCACGTCGGGTTCGATGGCGGCGTTCTCGATACGCGAGTGCCCCCGGGCCGTGGCCGCGGCCAGGACCAGGTTGACCGTAGCGCCCACGCTGGAGGGTTCCAGGCGGAAGGTGCCGCCTTCGAGCCGCCCGCCCCGGGCCCGGGCGACGACGTACCCCTTGTCGAGCTCCACCTCGGCCCCGAGGGCTTTCATGCCTTCGAGGTGCAGGTCTACCGGGCGCGGCCCCCAGGCACATCCACCCGGGAGCGACACGCGCGCCCGGCCGCATCGCCCGAGCAGAGCGCCCAGCATGTAGAACGAGGCCCGCATGCGCTTGACCAGCTCGTACGGCGCCTCGGGGTGGGCCAGCGGGGTCGGGTCGATGCGGAGCGTGTGCCCTGCCGCGTCGAAGTCGACCCCGGCACCGGTGACACGGATCACCTTCGAAAAGGTGTCGATGTCCTTGAGGTCGGGAATGTTCGTGAAGGTCGAAGGGCCGTCGGGCAGCAGTGCCGCCGCCATCAGCGCCAGCGCCGTGTTCTTCGATCCGCTGATCGGGAGGGATCCCCTCAACCGGTGGCCGCCTTCTATGACCAGTTTGTCCATGCTTCAGACGAAGGATCCGTGTGTGGCCGGTACCGGCCGTGTGGTGCCCGTCCGACCCGTAGATCCTTTCAGCGTTCGGGATGACGGAGGCTTTTCGAACGATCCGGCATGGCGTTCAACGCGCAGCGCTTCTCCTGAACCGGCCGGAAAAGGACCAACGCCCGGGAGGCGGCGAAGGTTCGGCTTCGTGCATCTTTCAAGCATTACCGGCATTGGGGGAATCAGGGACGGGCTTTCTGCGTTTGTGTGGGGCACCAGACGAACGAGAGTCATGCGTCGCATTTATCTGGATCATGCCGCCACCACCCCGCTCGACCCGGCGGTTTTCGAGGCGATGCTGCCGTATTTGCGGGAGCATTTCGGGAACGCTTCGTCGGTGCACGCGCTGGGGCGGAAGGCCCGCTTTGCCGTGGAGGAGAGCCGGGAGCGCGTGGCGGCCTGCCTGGAGGCCGAGCCGGCCGAGATCCTGTTCACGAGCGGGGGAACCGAGTCGGACAACGCGGCCCTGGCGGGGTTGCTCGGCGGCGAGCGCACGGGGCTGATCACCTCGGCGGCCGAGCACGAGGCGGTGCTGCAGCCGGCCGAGCGCCGCGCCCGGGAGGGATACCCGGTGACGCTGCTCCGGCCGCAGGCCTCCGGTGCCGTCGCACCGGAGCAGGTGGCGGCCGCGCTGACGCCGGAGACGGGGCTCGTCTCGCTCATGCACGCCAACAACGAGGTGGGCACGCTGACGGACGTGCGGGCCGTCGCCGCCCTTTGCCGGCGGCACGGGGTGCTCTTCCACACCGACGCGGTCCAGACGGCCGGTCTCTATGCGCTCTCGGTGAAGGACCTGGGGGTGGATGCGCTCTCTCTCTCGGCGCACAAGTTCTACGGTCCCAAGGGCGTCGGGGTGCTCTACCTCCGGGGCGGGGCGGACTTCCGGCCCTTCCTCGAAGGCGGGGCGCAGGAACGCCGCCGCCGGGCGGGGACGGAGAACGTGGCGGCCATCGTCGGCCTGGCCGCGGCGCTCGAACGGGCCGTCGCCGCCGGAGCGCCTGGCCCGGCTCGCCCGCCTGCGCCGGCGCCTCTACCGGGGCCTGCGCGAGGCGCTCGGCGACCTGTTCGTGTGCAACACCCCGATGGACGAGGGCGCCGCGGCCCCGCACCTGCTCAACATCGCTTTCCCCCCTCACGACGGCCGGCCGTTCGACGGGGAGATGCTCATCCTGAACCTGGACATGGAGGGCATCGCCGTCTCCTCCGGCTCGGCCTGCACGAGCGGCGCGCTGACGCCCAGCCACGTGCTGCAGGCTCTCGGGCACGACGCGGCCACCGCCGCCGCGGCGATCCGGTTCTCGCTCGGCAAGGACACGACGGAGGAGGAGATCGACAGAACCGTCGATGCCGTGGCGCGGGTCGTCCGGCGGATGCTGGCGGTGATGTAGGAAAACGTTCCCGGCGCGTGCACCCCGCACGGCACCGGCAACCCTTCCCGTCTCATGCGAAAAGAAGCGCTCATCGTGTTCGCCAAGGTTCCGGAGCCGGGGCAGGTCAAGACCCGGCTGACGGCCGTGCTGACGCCCGCCGAGGCGGCCGGTCTCTATGCCGCCTTCCTCCGCGACGCGCTCGCACAGTACGCCGCGCTGGAAGTGGACCTGCGGCTCTATCTGGATCCGCCGGGCGGTGCCGTGCCGGACGAGTGGCTCCCGCCCGGCACCCCGGTGCTGCCGCAGCGGGGGAGGGGACTCGGTGCGCGAATGCAGCGGGCTTTCCTGGAAACGTTCGTCGCCGGCTACGAGCGCATCGCCATCATCGGCACCGACCATCCCACCCTCCCTTCGGCCTTCATCGAAGCCGCCTTCGCGGCGCTGGCCGAACCCCGGACGGTCGTCATCGGGCCGAGCGAGGACGGCGGGTATTACCTGCTCGGGATGAACGTGTTTTACCCCGAGCCTTTCGAGGAGATGACCTACAGCCATCCCGGGGTTTTTGCGCAGACGCTCGAGCGCATCGCCCGGACGCCCGCGACCCCCGTCATCCTGCCGGGCTGGTACGACGTGGACACGCCGGAGGCCCTGCTCCGGCTGGCCGGAGAACTCGAGGTCGCGACGCCGGCCCTCCGGCATACCCGGCACATGCTGCGACGCCTTCAGAAAAAGCTTGAAGCCCGGACGGGCTGAGGCAGGGTTCAACGGTGGGCGTCTCACGCCGTCGGGCGGTCGCGGGCGGGGGCGAAGGCAAAGTGGTCCCGGTGGATCCGCACCATGTATTCGTGCAGGAGGGTCTGGATACGGTCGAAGGAAGGGGCGCGAAAGATGAGGCCCACATGATGGGGCTTGTTCAACCGCCAGACGATCTCCGGGTCGGTATAGGCGGCGGTGTCGGGCTTTTCTTCGCGGGCCAGCGAGATGATGATGCCGGCGTAGTCGTTCCGGACGGGGGGAAGCGTGTAGGGGGTGTCCCGGGGGAGGGTTTCGATCCGGGCCCACTCCACCCACAGGTTGATGCCGCTGGAGGCTTCGAGCATCTCCGCGATGTGCGCGCCGCCGACGCGGGCCGAGGTCTCGAGGAAGAAGAAGCGCCCGGCGTCGTCCCGGATGAACTCCGTGTGGGAGACGCCGGCGCGCAGGCCCATGGCACGGATGACCCGTTCGTTCAAGGCCAGCAGGGCGTTCTCCTCGGGCGAGCCGTACGGGATGTTGTGCGAGGCGAAGAGGCCGCCTTCGTGGGCTACCTGCAGGGGCGGGTCGAGGTAGCGGTGGGCGCGGGCGAAGACCACCCGGCCGTCGAAGACGATGCTGTCGACGTGGTAGACGTCGCCGGGGATGAACTGCTCGATCAGGTAGAAGGACTGCTCGGCGTCCAGGGCCGCGATCGCTTCCCAGAGCGTCGCGGCATCGTGGAGCTTTTTGATCCCGGCGGCGCTGGCCGACGAACGGGGTTTGAGGACCCAGGGAGGCGGCACCTGCTCCGTGTACGTCCGGATGTCGTCGTGGTAGAGCACGGGCACGAAAGGCGGGACGGGGATGCCCTGTTCCTGCGCCTGCATGCGCATGGCGAGCTTGTCCCGGAAATAGCGGGTGCGGGTGTCGCCCAGGCCGGGCACGCGCAGGTGTTCCCGGAGGTAGGCGGCCTTTTCCAGATCGAAGTCGTCCAGCGGCACGATGCGGTCGAACCTGATGCGCCGGGCCAGGTAGCTGACGGCCTTGATCACGTCCTCGCGCTTCCAGTCCTGCTCCTCGCCCGGCAGGTAGAACAGGTCGTCGAGGGCTTCGCGGGGCCAGGGGGCCCCGGCCAGCTTCTCGGTCGTCAGCAGGTAGATCCGGCAGCCGAGCTGCCGGCACGTACGCAGGAACGTCTCACCTTTGAAATAGGTGGCGATGCAAAGCATGTTGAGGGGGCGCTGCATGGGAGGTTTCGGGTGGGTCAGGGAGAAAAAAGTGCCGTCGCCGGGCAGAAAGAGTATACGGAAATACGGTGTGCGGACCCGCCGTGCGGGAAAATAATCCTGGAGGCGGTGCGTCGACCGGGATGCGCCGCGGGGTTCCCGTTTCGGTACGGGATTCGTAGCTTCGCACACCACCCGGTCGTCCGGCCGTCGGATCCTGCCGGCGCCGGGGCCCGGGATGAGCCCCAGAGCCGCTAACTCCACCTTTTATCGTGAAAGGACATCTCGAACGACACGAGCAGTTTGCGTCCGCGTGGGTGGAACCCCGTAACGTGGATGTCTGGTTGCCTCCGGGCTATGAGACCGACCGCCGGCGTTATCCCGTACTCTATCTGCACGACGGGCAGAACCTCTTCGACCCGGGCCTCTCGTTCAGCGGCGTGGACTGGGGTGTGCACGAACAGGTCGAGCACATGATCCGCGACGGCGAGCTGGAGGGGCTCCTCCTCGTGGGCATCTGGAACACCCCGAAGCGCATCCGGGAGTACATGCCCGAGAAACCCCTGCGGGTTCCTCGTTTTGCCCACGTTCGGCGGCGCTTCGTCGAGACGTACGGAGGAGAGCCGTGCTCCGATGCCTACCTGCGCTTCATCGTGCGCGAGCTCAAACCCTTCATCGACGAGACGTACCGGACGCGCCCCGGGCAACGGGACACGTTCGTCATGGGATCGAGCATGGGCGGGCTCGTCTCCCTCTATGCGCTCTGCGAATACCCGGACGTGTTCCACGGGGCGGCCTGCCTCTCGACAAGCTGGCCCATCGGCGGGCGGGTGATGCTGCCCTACCTGGAGGACCATCTGCCCGACCCGCGAAACCACCGGGTGTATTTCGACTACGGGGTCGAAGCCCACATCGGCTCGTACGAACACCTGCAACGTCAGGTCGACGCCATCCTGCGCAAGGGCGGGTATGAGCGGGACGTCAACTGGCTGACCGAGCGGTTTCCCGGGGCACCGCATTCGGAGGCGGCCTGGCGGGAGCGCGTCGACGTGCCGCTGCGCTTCCTGCTGCGCACACGTATTGCGAAGGGGGAGGTGGTGGCCGGCTCCTGAGCGGGAAGGAGTGGCTGGAAGCGGTTCCGAGAATTGCCTATCTTGCTCTCATCGATTTGCCGGAGAGCACCCCGCACCGGGTAGGCCGCCAATCTTCCCATCCGTATCTTGAACCGGGTATCGTAGCCGTCCTCCGATCACGGCGCGCGGATTCGCGAGAAGGTTTAAGCAAAAGTGTCCGTCGCGAGGCCCCGGAACCCCTATCGACTTTCCAACCTTTCAATGCGAAACATGAACCGGACGACCGCGACCCGCGAGCTGGGTCAGTTCAAGACGCTCGAACAGTTCATCATCGAGCGGCAGGAATCCTTCCCGCACTCGACGGGTGCCTTTTCCCGGCTGCTGCGCGACATCTCGGTGGCGGCCAAGATCGTCAACTACCACATGCGGCGGGCTGGCCTGGTGGATATCTATGGCGACACGGGCGAGCTGAACGTGCAGGGGGAGGTGCAGCAGAAGATGGATGCGCTGGCGCACCGGGAGTTCGTCCGGGCGCTCCGGCGGGGCGGGGAGTGCTGCCTGATCGGCTCGGAGGAACACGCCGAGGCCATCCCCATCCGGGCCAACGGCGGCAGCGACGGCAAATACATCGTCCTGCTCGATCCCCTCGACGGGTCGAGCAACATCGAGGTCAACGTTTCGGTGGGGACCATCTTCAGCATCTACCGCATGCCGGAGGACCACGTCGGCGAGGTGACGCTGGAGGATGCGCTGCAACCGGGTTCGAAGCAGGTCGGGGCCGGGTACGTCGTCTACGGCTCCTCGACCATGCTCGTCTACACCACCGGCAACGGGGTCAACGGCTTCACGCTCGACCCTTCCATCGGCGAGTTCCTGCTCTCGCACCCGAACATCCGCACGCCGAAGACGGGGACGATGTACGCCATCAACGAGGGCAACTACAACTCGTTCGAGGACGGGCTGAAGAAGTACATCAAGTGGTGCCAGCGGAAAGACAAGGCCACGGGACGGCCCTACAAGACCCGCTACATCGGCTCGTTCGTCTCCGACTTCCACCGCAACCTGCTCAAAGGGGGGATCTACATCTACCCGGCCACGGCGAGCAGCCCGGAGGGCAAGCTCCGGCTCATGTACGAGGCCAACCCGATGGCCTTCATCGTGGAGCAGGCCGGCGGGCGGGCCTCCGACGGGCACACGCCGATCCTGCAGAAACAGCCGCGGGAGCTGCACCAGCGCACCCCGCTCTACATCGGCAGCGAGGAGATGGTGCGCACGGCCGAAGCCTTCCTCCAGGGAGAGATGGACCTGGATTGATCCGGCGTGCAGATCGAAGATTTTGACGTCTCCGTGGCCGGTGCGGATCGGGTGATGGCGAGGAAGCGACCGGCGCGGCGCATCGGTCCTCAGGACGGCGCCGGTACGGTGACGGGTTCGGAAACACGGAGGGCCTGTTCCAGGTCTTCGAGCAGGTCTTCGGTCGCTTCGATGCCCACGGAGAGACGGATGATCTGGTCGGTGATGCCGGCGCGGCGGCGCTGGTCGGGGCGCATGGAGGCATGGCTCATCGTGGCGGGGTGTTCGATGAGCGACTCGACGCCGCCCAGGCTCTCGGCCAGGGCAAAGACGCGGGTGGCCCGCAGCACCCGGTGGACGTCGTCGAGCGTGCCGCGCAGGGCGAAGGACACCATGCCGCCGAAGCCCGTCTGCTGGCGCCGGGCCAGGTCATGCCCTTCGTGCCCGGGCAGGCCGGGGTAGAAGACCTTCTCGACGGCCGGGTGCGCGTCCAGGTATTGGGCGACGGCCAGGGCGTTCTCCTCGTGCTGCCGCAGCCGCACCGGCAGCGTCTTCAGCCCGCGCAGGACCAGCCAGCAGTCGAACGGCTGCGCCACGGTGCCCAGGGCGTTCGCGGTGAACTGCAGCGTCTCGTTGAGCGCCTCCGTGCGGGCGACGACCGCGCCCCCGACGACATCCGAGTGGCCGTTCAGGTATTTCGTCGTGGAGTAGACGACCAGGTCGGCGCCGAACCGGAAGGGTTGCTGGAAGAGGGGGGAGAGGAAGGTGTTGTCGACGATGAGGAGGCAGTCGTGCGCACGCGCCACGCGGGCGACGGCCTCCAGGTCGGTGATGCGCAGAAGCGGGTTCGAGGGGGTCTCGACCCAGATGGCGCGGGTTTCGGGGCGGATGGCAGCGGCCAGGGCTTCCGGGTCGGTCAGGTCGGCGAAACTGACCGAGAGCTTTCCCTGCCGCTGCATCAGACAGAGCAGCCGCTCGGTGCCGCCGTAACAGTCGTGCGAGCAGATCAGGTGGGCCCCGGCCTCGAAGAGGGCCAGCACGGTGGTGATGGCGGCCATGCCGGTGGTGGTGGCGACGGCGCCGGCGCCCCCTTCGAGCGCGGCGAGCGTCTCTTCGAGGGCGAGCCGTGTGGGGTTGCCGCTGCGGGTGTAGTCGAACCCTTTCGTCGTGCCGATGTCCTCGAACCGGAACGTGGCGGTCTGGTAGATCGGCGGGGCGATGCTGTTGAAGGCGTTGTCGGTGCGCTGCCCGGCCAGGGCGAGACGGGTCTGAGGTTGCATGATGCGTCTGCGGTCAGGTTGAGGTTCGAGAGGTCGGTTTACAGGCGTTCGGCCGGCGTCAGGGGCTCGTCCGTCCATCGGGGTTCGGTGGCGCCCGTCTCCGCCCGGTCGGGGACGACCCGGGTGTGGCGGTCGGGGCGGGTGGTGCACCGGACGAGGAGCGGGATGCCGGCGGCGCGGAGCGGGGCGAAGACGCGGGGGTGCATGCCCAGGCCGCGGGTGCGGTGCAGGGCCTCGGCGGTGGACATGTCGAGCCGGGCCAGATGGCGGGCGCCGGGATGGCGGCGGGGGTCGTCGGTGTAGAGCCCGTCGATGTCGGTCCATCGTTCGAGGGCTGTGGCCCGGAGGGCCGCGGCCAGGCAGGCGGCGGCATAGTCGCTGCCGCCCCGGCCGAGCGTGGTCACGAGCCCCTCCCGCGTGGCGCCGATGAACCCGGTCACGACCGGGACCGTGCCGGCCGGCAGGGTCCGGTACCAGGCGCGGACGCGGGTGGTCGTCTCGGCTTCGAGCACGGTGGCCTCGCCGAAGGCGTCGTTGGTGACGAGCAGCCCGGCGGCGTCTTCGGCGCGGGCCGGGAAGCCATGCGCTTCGAGGAGGGCGGCCACCAGCGGGGCCGCGAGCCGCTCGCCGGTTGCCAGCCAGGCATCCCGCAGGGCGGCCGGGGGGAGCCGGCAGGCGTGCTCGTCCAGGAAACGGTCGAGGGCGGCCAGGATCGCCTGCGCCCGGTGGGCATACGGGGCCCGTGCCGCTTCGGGCAGGACGTCCCCGGCCAGCGTGAGGTGGCGGTGGAGCAGGTCCCGGAAGAGGGGCGGGCGGGCGCCGGGCTCCAGGGCCGCCTCCGGCCATCCCGCGACGAGGGCGTCCGTGACCCCGGAGAGGGCCGAGACGACGAGCACGGGACGGTAACCGTCCGAGCACGCCTGGGCGGTGATGGACACGACGCGCCGGAGGGGTTCGGCGCTTCCTACCGAGGTGCCGCCGAACTTCAGCACCCGCAGCGGCCGGGCCGCCGTGCTCGGCTCAGGGATGGGGGGGAGGGTACGAGGGGAGGGCATGCGTCATGGCGCGTTGGTTGAGCGTACCGGCGATCTGTCGGCTCAACCAGCGCCCGCTGCGTGCCCGGCGCGAGGGGACCGTCACCCGGAGGTGCGGCTACGTGGCAAGAGAGGCCATGAAAAAACCTCTCCCGCGCGACGTAGCGGAAGAGGTCAGTAGCGGCCCCGCCCGGGGCAGACTGTGCATCTCCCGCTCATCTTTCCTCGCGCCGAAGTACGAGGCAGGACTTGGCACCTTCCTACACCCAGCCGGCATACCGGTGTGGGAGTAGTGTAGGGGTTGCCAGGGCTTCATCGGGCCTGCACCCTCCACCCTTCTGGATGAGCAAACAGACTTTTCAAACTTAGCCCCATCCTACACGACCGGCAAGGGCAAGTTTCCGGTTTTGCGAAAAAAAATTTCGTTGTGAAGAATTGGCTTAGAATAGGGCTTTCTGAAGCGGGGTCGAGGATCGTGCCGGGCATCTCGTCGTACCTTACGCCCCTGATGCTTTTGCGGCCGGCCCGGTGTGTGGCTTGTTTCGCTGTGCGTATTTCGCGGGGCCTTTTCATGCTGCCTGCCACGGAGTACGGTGCACGCCGAACGGCGATCGGGTGGCCGGATGGGTAGGATAGAAGACCGGTATCGTACCGCCGTGCAGACCGAACGTTCAGTCATTGATGCCCTGCGGCCGGTTGGCGAGGCCATCGCGGTGCGGGGGCCGGCCTCGCTTTCCAACCTGGGACCCGGCTTCGACGCGGTGGGCCTCTGTCTGGACGGCTGGGGGGATGTGATCGAGGCACGCGTGGTGGAGGAGCCCGGGGTGCACCTGTTGCCGGGGGAGGGGGCCGTGGCGTGGACGCCCCCGCCGTCGGTTGCGGAGAACACGGCGGGGATGGCGGCGCACCTGGTGATGCAGCGGCTCGGTGTGGAAGGGGGGCTTGCGCTCCGGATTCACAAGGGCATCCCGCCGGGCTCCGGGCTGGGCAGCTCGGCGGCGAGTGCCGTGGCGGGGGCCTGGGCAGCGAACGTCGCCTTCGGCGGCGGGCTGGAGAAGACCGATGGGGACCTCATCGAGGCGGTGCTCGAGGGAGAGACCGTAGCCTCCGGGAGCCGGCACGGGGACAACGTCCTGCCCGCCCTGCTGGGCGGGCTGGTGCTGGTGGACCCGGACGACCCCGCCCGCCATCGCCGCGTCGGTGTGCCCCCCGGCCTGTCGATCGCCGTCATCCTGCCGCAGGTGCAGGTGCTGACGAAGGCGGCCCGGGCCATCCTCCCGCAGGAGGTACCGTTGCGCGATGCCGTCCGCAACGCCGCGGCTTTCGCCTTCCTGGTGGATGCCTTCCGGGCCGGGGACTGGGAGACCGTAGGCCGGTGCATCATGGCGGACCGCCTGGTGGAGCCGGTGCGGGCGCCGCTGGTGCCGTGCTATGAAGCCGTGCGCCGCGCTGCCCTGGATGCCGGCGCGTGCGGCTGCGCGCTGAGCGGCTCCGGCCCCGCCCTCTTCGCCCTCACCGGCGAGGCCGGCCGCGTCGAGGCGATCCTGCAGGCCATGCTGGAAGCCAGCCGGAACGCCGGTATCCCCGCCCGCGGCTTCGTCTCGGGCATCGACGACCAGGGCGCCCGGGCGGTGCGGTGATCGTCCCGTGTCATCCACAGGTCGTGCATCGTCCCCGCCTGCCCGTTCATGGCACGCGGATGGGCACGGGTCGATGACGGGTTCGTACGGATTTTTGTCGCGAGGCACAACGGGTCTCCCCGGTGTTCAATCTTCCATTTGCCATCTTCCGACCGTTAACGATGAACCTGCATCCTGCGTATCGCAGCACCCGGGGTGGGGCCGCGTCGGTGTCGTTCGAGGACGCGCTGCTCGAAGGGCTGGCGCCCGACGGCGGGCTGTTCGTTCCGGAAGCAATCCCGGCGTTGCCTTCGTCCTGGCGCTCGGCCGGGTCGTTCCCGGAGATGGCCCTCGCGGTGCTCGACCGGTGGATCGGGCACGAGGTTCCGCGTGACGTCCTGGCGCCGCTGCTGGCGGACGCCCTGTCGTTTCCGGTGCCGCTCGTCCCGCTCCGGGGCGGGGGCTGGGACGGCGTCTACGTCCTGGAGCTTTTCCATGGCCCGACGCTTTCGTTCAAGGATTTCGGAGCGCGGACGATGGCGCGCCTGATGGGGCACTTCCTGGCCGGGCGGCAGGAGACGGTCACGATCCTCGTCGCCACGTCCGGGGACACGGGCAGCGCCGTCGCCGACGGGTTCGCCGGGCAGGGTAACATCCGGGTGGTGCTGCTGTATCCGGCCGGGCAGGTCAGCCCCACGCAGGAGCTCCAGCTCATCGTGGCGCGTCCCGGTGTGCAGGCCCTTGCCGTCCGGGGCACGTTCGACGACTGCCAGCGGATGGTCAAGGAGGCGTTCGTGCACGAGGCGGCTGCGCGGCTGCGCCTCTCGTCGGCCAACTCGATCAACGTCGGGCGGCTCCTGCCGCAGATGCTGTACTACGTCTGGGCCGTACACCAGGGCGGGTTCGAGCGGGTCCACTTCTGCGTTCCCAGCGGCAACCTGGGGAACCTGACCGGCGGCGTGCTGGCGGCGCTCGGCGGGCTGCCCGTCGGGCGCTTCATCGCCGCGCACAACGCGAACGATTTCTTCCCGCGCGTGCTGGCGGGGGGAGCGGAGACGTACCGGGCCTCGGTGCGGACGCTCTCGAACGCAATGGACGTGGGTGTGCCGAGCAACTACGAGCGGCTCCGGGCACTGCTGCCGGTGGAGGAACTCCGGCGGCGCATCTGGGGCACCAGCGTCCGCGACGAGGAGACGCTGGCTGCCATCCGGCGGGTGCGCGCCGAGACAGGCTACCTGGCCGATCCGCACACGGCCGTCGGGCTCGAAGCCGCGCGGCGCTATCGCGAGGCCACCGGCGACGTCACGCCCGTCGTGGTGCTGTCCACGGCCCATCCGGCCAAATTCCCCGAGGTCCTCCGCGAGGCGCTGGGCGTCGAGCCGGAGGTGCCGGAGCAACTGGCCCGGTTGCGGGGGGCGGCCACGTCGGTCCGGTCCATCGAGGCCGGGACGGAACACCTGCTGGAGCACCTGCCGGCCGATGCAGCCGCCCGGGCGTGATCCTGCCGAGGTGCCGGCCGGGGCGCTGGTCGACGTGCCGCCGGCGGACCCGCTGTTCGAGGGATTCGGGCCGGCGGCGTTCGCGGCGCTGGCGCGGCTGAAGGCCGAGCCGCACATCGAACGGTACCGCGTCGAGAAGGAGGCGTTGCGGCGGTACGTGCAGGCGCCGTTTCGCCGGCTGCGGGACGACCTGGCGGTACGGTGGGTGCTGCCGAACGCCCTGGCGCTGGAGACGGAGCGCAACGTGTTCAGCCGCTTTCTGAAGAACGACTTTGGGGCGGGCGGCTGCCACGCGCACTACTGGATGGCGTTTTACCGGGTGGGCCGGCGGCGGCTGGCGGACGTGCAGTTGATCGTGAGCCTGCACGCGGACGGCCTGAAGGTCGGCGTCTATGCCGGGGAGCCGGCGCGGGCGGTGTGGAAGGCGGTGCGGGCGCACCTGCCCGGGACGGAGGGGGCGTCCTGGCGGGCGGGTGTGCCGTTATTGCAAACCCAAAAAAGCGTATGGGCCGGCGAGCGCCTGCCCCGCGAGGCGGTGCTGGCCCTGGGGCCCCGGCTCACGGGCGAGGTGGTGCGTGTCTGGCACCGCTGCTGGCCATTCTATCGCTTCTGCTGCACGGTGACGCGTGCGGCGGGGGCCGGGTGAACGGAGGGTCAGCGGATCTCGATCTCGTGCGGAGCGTGGACGAACAGCACGTCGCGCAGGTAGGGGTGGTTCGTGAAGACGGCCTCGCGGCGTTCGGAGAGACCCTGCAGGTCGAACCCCACCACGGTCAGGTCGGCGTCGGACGAATACTCGGCCACGAGGCTGCGGAAGGAGGCCACGTCGTCGGTGGGGAGGAAGCGGATGTTCTTTCGTGAGATGGGGAGGCGTCCTTCTTCGATGAGCTGCTCGAACCGGGTTTTCTGCTCGGCAATCTGGTGGCGGGGCAGGGCGGCGAACACGCTGATCTCGGCGTTTTTCCACTCCGGGTGACCCAGCAGGATATAGCTGAGCAGGATCATCACGTTGGCGTTGTCGCCGTCGTTCCAGGTGAGCCAGATGTGCAGGTTGCGGCGTTCGCCGAAGTGGTGATCCCCGTGCCGGAGCACCAGCAGGGCCATCCGGGTACTGGCGGCGAACGTGCAGCTTTTCAGCACTTCGGAGACGACCTCCGGCGGGTCGTGCACCGAGAACTCGAACATGGCGGTGTTGTTGTTCAGCCCCGAGACGCCCGGCACCTGCAGGCTCTGGGCCAGCGCCGAGATGATCGACGGGCTGACGATGGTGTCCATGTAGACGGGGCTGTTCTGCACGCGCGCCATCTGGATGAGCTTTTCCTTCACGCGGCGGCTTTCCGCATAGGAAGCGTCGTTCAGGTGTCCCTGGATGAAGTGGAGGTAGGTGCCGAAGCCGTAACGGTGACAGAGCCAGCGCAACAGGGCCAGCGGCGCACGGCGGTCGAAGGTGCGGTTGTTGACCATGATCACGCTGGGACGCCATTCTTGCGGGCGGGACGTCTCCGAGCGGGTCTGCAGTTTGATGTGCAGGTAGCGGGTCAGCTGGGTCATTACCCCTTCAAACATCTCGGCCAGGTCGTCCTGTTCGTTGCCGCGGGTGCGCAGGATCAGCCGGTAGAGCCCGACCATGATCACCAGCGCCAGGATTGCGTAGAGCGGGTCCATCTGGAACATCAGGAACAGGCACATCACGGCGCCGAAGAGGCTGATGTACCAGCGCGACCGGAAGCTCGGGCGGTAGCTGGGCCGTGCGGCAAAGTGCTCGAGGAAGCTGATGGCGCACAGCGAGCCGTAGGTGACCATGAAGAACATGGAGATGAGCCGCGCCACGAAGTCGACGTTGCCCAGAGCCACGATGACGAGCGCCACTCCGGCGGTGACGAGCGTGGCATTCCGTGGCTCGTTGACCTGCCCTACGCCCCGGGCCAGCCAGGGGTTCAGCTTGCCCCAGGGCAGGCTGGCGTCCGAGCCGAGTGCCTGCAAGGTCCGCGGTGCCACCAGGATGGAGCCGATGGCCGAGCTCAGCGTGGCACAGGCCAGGCCGATCGGGATGATCGGGCCCCACAGGGCAATCTCGGCCATGATGAGCTGGTTCCCGGCGAGGGCCTCGGGAGGGGCCGAGAAAGCCAGCTTGATCACGATGAAAACGTAGACGACCATCCCGGTGAGCGTGGCGGCCAGCGTGCCGGCGGGGATCGAGCGGCGGGGGTTGGCCAGGTCGCCCGAGAGCCCGACGCCGGCCGTCATGCCCGTGAAGGCGGGGAAACAGATGGCGAAGACGATCATGAACGGGTCGGCGTCGGCAATGCGATCGGTGAGGGTGACCTGCTCCGGGGCGTAGCCCGGCAGCGGGTTGCCCAGGAAGAAGAGGAGCAGGGCCACCGCCAGCGTGCCCACGACGACGTAGAGGGCCCGCACCCCCAGGTCGGCGCCCTTCGTGAGCATGAGCAGGATCAGGGCGACGGTGGCCGGCAGGGAGACGAAGCGAGGGTCGAAGCCGATGCCGAAGGTTCGTTCAAAGCTCCCCGCCAGCGGGGTGAAGGCCTCGGCAAAGGCGATCATGTAGAAGGCGACCGAGATGGCCTGCGAGAGGTAGAGCGAGATGCCGATGACACTCCCGATGGTGGTGCCGAAGGAGCGGGAGATGATGAAATATTCTCCGCCGCCCTCTACCTTCCGGTTCGTGGCGATCTCGGCCAGGGCCATGGCCGTGGGGACGGTGACCAGGTGCCCGAGCAGGATGATGGCCAGGGCCCCCAGGAGCCCGACGTGTCCCACCGCGTATCCGAAGCGGAGGAACATGATGGCGCCGAGGATGGTGCTGATGCCGGCCAGGAAGACCGGCGCCGTGCCGAAGCCATGTCCCCGCCGGGGGGTGTCGGAAGAAGAAGTGGCCTGTGTTTCCACGAAAAAAAGGGGCTTATCCGTAAAGGACGACGGAAGCTACGCCGCCACAGGCGGTTTCGCAACGTGGTGTCCAGACCGGGTACAGCCGGGAGGCGGCATGTCTGAGGAGCTTGTCAGGGTAGAAAAGGACGGTCCGGTGACGGTGGTGGAGATGCACCGGCCGGAGAAGCGGAACGCGCTCAACGGGGCGATGGTGGCGGCGCTGAGGGCGGCGCTGGCGGACGCCGCGTCGGACCCGGGGTGCCGGGTGGTGGTGTTGACCGGAGCCGGGCGGGTGTTCTCGGCGGGAGCCGACCTGGCGGCGCTCGAGGCGTTGCAGTCGGCCACGGCCGAGGAGAACCTGGCCGATTCGGAACACCTGGCCGGTCTGTTCGAGGCGATCTACCTGCACCCGAAGCCCGTTATTGCAAAAATAAACGGCCATGCCATCGCCGGGGGGTGCGGCCTGGCGGCCGTGTGCGACTTCTCAATCGCCACGGAGGAAGCCCGCCTGGGCTTCACGGAGGTCCGCATCGGGTTCGTGCCGGCCATCGTGATGGTCTTCGTCCTGCGCAAGCTCGGCGAGGCGTCCGCCCGCGACCTGCTGTTGCGGGGCCACCTCGTCACCGCCGCCGAGGCGGCCCGGATCGGGCTCATCACCCGGGCCGTATCGCCGGAGGCGCTCGAGGCCGAGGCGACGACCCTGGCCCGTGAACTGGCCCGAGAAACCAGTGCCTCGGCCCTGGCCCTGACGAAACGGATGCTCGCGCAGGTGCCGGGCATGGGCCTGAAGGAGGCCCTCGACTACGCCGCCCGGGTGAACGCCCTCGCCCGGGGCACCGCCGACTGCCGGGCCGGCATCCGTGCGTTTCTGGACAAATCGGACCCGCCATGGCGGACGTGAACCCTCTTTCTTGCGAACCATCCTGTGATGACGACCGTGTCGGGAGCGCATAGCCTGCCGTTGCCGTTCTATGACGATCCGTGGACCGGCCAGGCGCGGGAAGCTGCCCGGGCCCTCTGGCGCTGGCACCTTTCGCTGTGGGCGGCCGCCCACGCCGCCGCCGCTCACCCGCATGCAGCCGGGGACTGGACGGAGGCCGCGGAACGGGTGGCAGCCGGAGAGCCGGACGGGGTGGTGCCGCTGGAGGTGTACGGGGCGGCCCGTGCCGTGTGCGAGCAGAGAAACATGCCCGTGGCATTGCTGGCCGGGCAGGTCCGGGCGGCTGCCGGGCTGACCGGGCCGGTGCGCTTCGAGACCGCCGCCGCGCTGCGCGACTTTGCCGCCGCTTTTGCCGGGGCACACGGGCGGCTCCTGGGCCGCCTGGCCGGTGCCGCCGGTGCCTGGCAGCAGCCCTGGATCGAAGAACTGGCGACCGGTTTTTTCCTGGTCGGGCGCCTGCTGCACCTGCCGTCCGAGCTGGAGCGGGACTGGCTCTTCATCCCCCTGGAAGACCTGGACAGGGCCGGCGTCTCGCTGGAGGCCCTGCGCACCGGCGCCCACTCGGAAGCCGTGCGGCGGCTGCTCTGGAAGCAGGTCGTGCGGGCCCGCGATGCCTTTGCCCAGGGCCGTCCCCTTCTGGACGAGCTGGAGCCCCGCTATGCCCGCACCCTGAAGCGTTACTGGCTCGGTGCCCTGGAGGTGCTGAGCGAGGTCGAGCGGCGCGGGTATGACCTGTGGCAGGCACCGCCCACCCTCTCGCGTTTCCGGCGGCTTCAGGTGCTGATGCAGGCCCGCTTCGGCCGGTCGATCTTCTCGCGTTAATGCGTATCTTGTCGGGTCACCGGGGGCGTGTGGGCCTGCGCGGGCCTTTTTCCGGTGCCGCGCGGCTTCGTTCTCCCCTGTGCCCGTTTCACCATACTCCCATCCTGCTTTTTTTATGACAACCTATCGTGAGGCCGGCGTCGACATCGATGCCGGCGAGGAGACGGTCCGCCGGATCAAACCCCTCGTGCGCGAGACGTTCACGCCCGGGGTGCTGGCGGATATCGGCGCGTTCGGGGCTTTTTTCGAACCTGACTTTCGGCGGTACCGGCATCCCGTGCTCGTTTCCTCCGTCGACGGCGTGGGGACCAAGCTGAAGGTGGCGTTCCGGATGAACCGGCACGACACCGTGGGACAGGACCTGGTCAACCATTGCGTGAACGACATCGCCGTCTGCGGGGCCGTGCCGCTGTTCTTCCTGGACTATTTCTCGACCGGAAAGCTGGACCCGGAGGTGGCCGAGGCGGTGGTGCGGGGGTTTGCCACGGCCTGCCGCGAGAACGGGTGCGCGCTCATCGGCGGTGAGACGGCCGAGATGCCCGACCTGTACGAGACCGGCGAGTACGACCTGGCCGGCACCATCGTCGGGGTCGTCGAGAAGGAGCAGATCCTCGACGGGAGTCGCGTGCAGGAAGGCGATGTGCTCATCGGGTTGCCGTCGACCGGGCTGCACACCAACGGGTATTCGCTGGCCCGCAAGGTGCTCTTTGCCCATTACGGGGTGGCCGACCGACCCGCCGGGCTGGGAGGGCAGACGGTCGGCGAGGCACTGCTGGCGGTGCACCGCTCGTATCTGCAGGCCATCCGTGCCCTCATCGAGCAGGACCTGGCGCATGCCTTCGTGCACGTGACCGGTGGCGGCATCCCGGGCAACACGGCGCGGGTGATGCCCGAAGGGCTCACGTTCGAGGTGGACTACGCGGCCTGGGAGCGGCCCGCCCTCTTCCGGCTCATCCAGTCGCTCGGAAACGTTCCCGAGGAGGACATGCGGCGCACCTTCAACCTGGGCATCGGGCTGATCGCCGTGGTGCCGGCCGGGCAGGTGGAAGCCGCCGAGGCCGTGTTGCGCGCGCGGGGCGAGGCACCGGTGCAGATCGGTCGGGTAGGCCGTGTGGCGCGGCCGGAGGCGGTGCAGCGTTCGTAGCCGCAGCGCCGGCGGGCGCGGAAAACAAAACGCCCCGATTCGCCGTTCTAGTCCAGTCCTCCCGGCATGGAGGGAGGCCCGTTTCATCTTGTTTGTGACCGTCTATGCTCTCGATTGCCGTCATCGTCGTTCTCAGCTATCTTGCCGGGTCCATTCCCGGGAGCGTCTGGGTAGGTAAATGGCTCTACGGGATAGACATCCGCCACTATGGGAGCGGCAACGCCGGGGCCACGAACGTCTTCCGGGTGCTCGGGTGGAAAGCCGGGGTGCTGGCGACCGTCGTCGACCTGGGGAAGGGCCTGCTGGCCGCGGGGGTGATCGCCACGATCCGGCTGGATGATCTGCCCTCCGGGCTGGCTTTCTGGCACGTCGAGACCTTCGTGCGCATGCTGGCCGGGCTGGCCGCGATCGTCGGGCACATGTTCCCGGTCTGGGCCGGCTTCAAGGGCGGCAAGGGGGTCAATACCGCGGCCGGGGTGTTGTTTGCGCTTTCCCCCGTGACGATGCTGATCACCCTGGGCGTCTTTGCCCTGGTGCTCTTGACCTCGCGCTACGTGTCGCTGGCTTCCCTGACGGCGACCATTGCGTTCCCCTCGGCCGTGGCCATCCGGAAGTACCTGTTTCACGTCGATTCGCTCGACGGCAGCCTGCTCATCATCAGCATTCTGATGGCCCTGGGCATCATCTACGCGCACCGTGCGAACATCCGGCGGTTGCTCAACGGGACGGAGAACCGGGTCCGGACGTTCCGGCCGGCCCGGGGGATGCGGGGACGCGGAGAACTTTGATCCCCGGGCAGGTAGACGCTCTTTTCACGGCTCCATCAGGCAGGTGGCTAAAAAAATCGCAGTCATCGGGGCGGGCAGCTGGGGCACGGCCCTGACGATCAGCCTGGCCTCGGCCGGACACCAGGTGTCGCTGTGGGCGCGACGCCCCGCCGCGGCGGCCTTCATGGATCAGGAACGCTACAACCCGACCTACCTGCCGCAGGCCCACCTGCCGGACTCCGTACACATTACCTCGAACCTGGCGGCGGCCGCGACGGACCAGGACCTGTGGGTCTTTGCCACACCCTCCCAGAGCGTCCGGGAGGTCGCCGCGCGGCTCAGGCCCTATGCCCGTCCGGACCTGATCGTCGTCTCCGTGGCCAAGGGCATCGAGAACGGCACGCTGCTGACGACCACGCAGGTGCTCGCCGAGGTGCTGGAGAACGTCCCCCGGGCACGCATCGGGGTACTCTACGGGCCGAGCCACGCCGAGGAGGTGGTGACCGGCTGCCCGACGGCCGTCGTGGCGGCGGCTCCCGACCTTGCCGTGGCCGAGGAGATCCAGGACACGTTCATGACCCCGCGCCTGCGCGTCTATGCCAACACGGACGTCATCGGGGTGGAGATCGCGGGCTCGGTCAAGAACGTGATGGCGATCGCGGCCGGCATCAGCGACGGCGTCGGCTACGGCGACAACGCGAAGGCCGCCCTCATCACCCGCGGCCTGGCCGAGATCCAGCGGCTGGGGCTTGCCCTGGGGGCCGAGGCCGGAACGTTTGTCGGCCTGGCCGGCATCGGGGACCTGGTCGTCACGTGCATGAGCCGGCACAGCCGCAACCGCTACCTCGGCGAGCAGATCGGCCGGGGCAAGACGCTCGAGGCGGTCGAGCGCGAGATGACCATGGTGGCCGAAGGGGTGCGGACGACCCGCTCCGTGCGCGACCTGGCCCGCCGCCTCGAGATCGAAATGCCCATCACGGAAGCGGTCTACGCCATCCTTTTCGAGGGGAAAAAGCCGCAGGAGGCCGTCAACGAGTTGATGACGCGGTCGGCCAAGCAGGAGGACTGGCTTCCGGACTGCCTTCAGGAGCGCGTCCGGCATGCGGGCGCCGGGCGGCAATGACCACGCAACCGCCGACGATCATGACGCTTCGCGAACTGACCCGGCTGGTCGCTCTCGGTGAGGGACCGCGTCTCGAATTCAAGCGCCGCGTGCCGCACCCGGCCCGCATGGCCAAAGAGATCGTCGCCTTTGCCAATACGAACGGCGGGCATCTGCTGCTGGGGGTGGCCGACGACGGCACCATCCTGGGCGTGCGCGATGCGGGCGAGGAGGAGTTCTCGCTCCGGCAGGCGCTGGAGCGGCATTGCACCCCGGCCGTCTCGATCCAGGTCGAGCGCATCGAGGTCACCCGGCGGCGAGATGTGATCGTGGTGCACGTGCCGGAGAGTGCCGCCAAGCCGCATTTCGTGGTGAACAACGGCCAGGCTTCCGCCACGGCCTACGTGCGGGTGGCCGACATGAGCGTGGAGGCGAGCGCGGAGAAGGTGCAGCTGATGCGGGCCGAGCGGAGCCCGGCCGGGGTGCAGTTCACGTTCGGGGAGAAGGAGCTGTTGCTGATGCGGTACCTGGAGCAGTACGGCCGGATCACCGTGGCGCAATTCGCGCAGCTGGCGCACCTGACCCCGCACCGGGCTTCCCAGACGCTCGTGCTGATGACCCGGGCCGGTGTGTTGCTCCTGCACACGAATCCCGGGGAGGACTATTTCACGCTGGCGTACGAGGAAGAGGGTTGAGGCGCCGGCCCCGTCGCCGCCCGGCGGCGGGAGGTGCGCCCGGAGCGGTGGCCGGTCGTGGCGCGCGAGCGTGCCCGGCGTGGTATGTCGTACCATTGTCACCGTCGTTTTCGTACATTGTGCCGTACCGGCCGTGATGAAACCGTTATTGTAAAGAAAAAAATGCCCGTAGTCGACGTCATTCCCCTGCACCAGACGACGCGTACGCGGTATCTGAACTACGCGTTGTCCGTTATTACCAGCCGTGCCTTGCCGGACATCCGCGACGGGCTCAAGCCGGTGCAACGGCGTATCCTCTACGCCATGTACACAAACCTGCGGCTCTACCCCGACGCCCGCTACCGCAAGAGCGCCACGGTGGTGGGGGAGGTGATCGGCAAGTACCACCCGCACGGCGATGCCGCCATCTATGAGGCCATGGTCCGCATGGCGCAGGACTTCTCGCTGCGTGCGCCCCTGGTCGACGGGCACGGCAACTTCGGCTCGCTCGACGGCGACAACCCGGCTGCCATGCGCTACACGGAGGCCCGCCTCCGGCCCCTGGCCATGGAACTGCTCGACGAGATCCGGAAACAGACCGTCGATTTCCGGCCGAACTTCGACGGGACGCTCTTCGAACCCGTGGTGCTCCCGGCCCGGGTGCCGAACCTGCTCGTCAACGGCGCCAGCGGGATCGCCGTCGGCATGGCGACGAACATTCCCCCGCATAACCTGGGCGAGGTCGTCGATGCACTCATCTACCTGATCAGCTCCCCGAATGCCCGTGTCGCCACGCTCGTGTCGAACTTCATCAAAGGACCCGACTTTCCCACGGGCGGGCGGGTCCTCAACGATGCGGACTCCCTCGTGCAGATCTACGAGCAGGGCGAAGGGGCCGTCGAACTGCGCGGCGAGTACCGGGTCGAGGGCAAGAAACAGATCGTCCTCTATTCGATCCCGTACGGCGTGACGAAGGCCGCGCTCATCGAGCAGATCGCCGACCACATCGCCCACGAGCGGGTGCCGCAGCTCGTCGACATCCGGGACGAATCCACGGACGAGGTGCGCATCGTCCTGGAGCTCCGGCGCGGGGCGGACCCCGAAGCTGCCATGGCGTACCTTTTCAAGCATACGTCGCTGCAAACCCGCTTTCACGTCAACCTGACCTGCCTGGTGCCGACGGCCAACCCGGAGGTGGCCGTTCCCGCCCGGGTGGACCTGGTGACCATCCTCCGGCACTTCCTCGACTTCCGGATGGAGGTCGTCGTGCGCCGGCTGCAATACGAGCTCGAACAACTCGAGAAGCGGATCCACATCCTGCGCGGCTTCGAAAAGATCTTCGACGCGCTCGACGAGGCCATCAAGATCATCCGTGCCTCCGAGGACAAGCAGGATGCGGCGCAGCGCCTCATGCACCGCTTCCGCCTCGACGACGTGCAGGCGGAGGCCGTCCTCGAAACCAGGCTCTACAAGCTGTCCCGGCTGGAGATCGAGGCCATCCGGAAGGAGCTCGAGGAGAAGGAGCGCCAGGCGGCGGAACTCCGGGCGTTGCTCGGCGACGAGGCGGCCCGCTGGAAGCTGATCCGGGAGGAGTTGCGCGAGATCAAGAAGAAATACGCCGACGCGCGCCGCACGACCATCGCCGGCCCGGACGAGCACCTGGAGTATTCCGAAGAGGACTACATCGTGGCGGAGGACGTCTACGTGATCGTCTCGCGGGACGGATGGGTGAAGCGGCAGCGTTCCTACACGGAGGTGCAGAGCATCCGCGTGCGCGACGGCGACGAGGTTGGATGGGTGCTGCCGGGCTCGACCCGGGCCACGGTGGCGTTCCTGACGAACTTCGGCCGGGCCTACACGGCCCGCATCGACGAGTTGCCGAACACGACCGGCCACGGCAATCCGATCCAGAAGATGTTCGACTTTTCGGACAGGGAGCAGATCGTCGGGGTGATCAGCTTCGATCCCCGCGTGCTGCCGAAGGTGGAAGAGGAGCCGGCCGGGCGGGATGCGCCGGAGCTTTTCGAGGGGGCGTCGAACGGCGAGGCGGCCGGTGAGGGAGAGACAGGGCCGTTTCTGGTGGCGGTGACGGAGCAGGGGCAGGCCGTGCGCCTGCCCGTGGCGGGCTTCACCGAACCCTCCACGAAGAACGGGCGGATGTTCATGCGCCTGGCCGACGGGGACCGGGTGGTCATGGCCGAGCCGGCCGGGGGAGGCGAGAACGTGTGCCTGGCTTCTGCGGAAGGATACGTGCTGATCTTTCCCGTTCGCCAGCTCCCGGTGTTCAAGAGTGCGGCGAAGGGCGTCATTGCGATGCGGCTGGGGAAGGGCGATCGGGTTCTCGGGGCGACGCTCTCGTCGGCGGCCCGGCAGGGGCTGGAGGTGGAGACGACGCGGGGCCGGCGGGAGGTGGTGCGGACGACCAAGTTCGAGGTGACGCGGCGGGGCAACAAGGGGCGCCAGATCATCCGGCGCGGGGGGCTTCGCCGGGTGATCCGGGAGCCGGTTGAGCTGCCGTTGAACGGCAGGGGCTGAGGACGACCGGACCGGGGACATTAAGACCGTTATTGCAATGCAAGCCTACACCGGAAAAGACATCCAAGTCCTGGAGGGACTCGAACCCGTCCGCAAGCGTCCCGGCATGTACATCGGGGGGACGGGCAAGCCGGGGCTCCATCACCTGCTCTGGGAGATCGTGGACAACGCCGTCGACGAGGCAACGAACGGCTATGCCTCGCTCATCGAGGTGACGCTGCACCGGGACGGGCGAAGCGTCACCGTCAGCGACAACGGGCGGGGCATCCCCGTCGACAAACACCCCACGAAGAAGGTACCGGCGCTCGAACTCATCCTGACCACGCTGCACGCGGGCGGTAAGTTCGACAACCGCAACTACATCACCTCGGGCGGGTTGCACGGCGTCGGCGCCTCGGTCGTCAATGCCCTTTCCGAAGAACTGGTCGCCACCGTGAAACGCGACGGCAACGTCTACCAGCAGCGTTTTCGCCGCGGCAAGCCGGTCACGAAGCTCAAGTGCATCCAGAAAAACGCCCGGGGAACCGGCACGACGATCTTCTTCCGGCCCGATCCGGAGATCTTCGAAAGCACCACGTTCGACGAGGCCTGGATCCGGGAACAGCTCGAGGTCAAAACGTTCCTGAACGGAAATCTCAAGATCCTCTTCAGGGACGAAGCAAACGACCGGCGGTACGAGTTTTTCCACGAAGGGGGGATCGTCGAGTACCTGGCGCATCTGCTCCGGGAGCAGTCGGCCCGTCCGGTGCATCCGGATCCGTTCGTCGTGAAGCAGGAGGCGATGGAAGCCGGCAGCCGGGTGGAGGTGGCCCTCCAGTGGACCGAACTGCCCCGGGAGTACGTCTGCTCCTTCGTCAACGGGATTCCGACGCGCGACGGGGGCACCCACGAGCAGGGGCTCAAGGACGCCGTTCGCAGTGCCGTCCGCGCTTACATGGAGACGCACGATCTGCTGCCGCGCAACCTGGATATCTCTGCCGACGACATCCGGGAGGGACTGATCGCGGTCGTTAACCTGTTCATGGTCGACCCGCAGTTCCAGGGGCAGACGAAAGAGAAGCTCAACAACCCGGAAGCCCGCTCGTTGATCGTCACGGCCGTCCGGCTGGAGCTCGAGCAGTTTCTGAACGCCCACCCGACGACGGGCGAGGCCATCGCCACCCGGGTGATCCAGGCGGCCCGGGCCCGGCATGCCAGCCGCGCCGCCGCCCGGCAGGTACGGCGCAAGACCAGCGTCAGCCACCGCCTCAACCTCCCGGGCAAGCTGGCCGACTGCACCTCGACGAACCCGGCCGAAAGTGAGATCTTCATCGTGGAAGGCGACTCGGCCGGCGGCTCGGCCAAGCAGGGCCGCGACCGGCGCTTCCAGGCCGTCTTGCCGCTGCGGGGCAAGGTGCTCAACGCCGAACAGGCCACCCTCAAAAAGGTCCTGGACAACAAAGAACTCTCCAACATCGTCCAGGCCCTCGGGTGCGGCATGGGTGACCACCTGCAGCTCGAAAACCTGCGCTACCACAAGGTGATCCTGCTCATGGACGCCGACGCCGACGGGCATCACATCGCCACGCTTCTCCTGACGTTCTTCTATCGTTACATGCGCCCGCTCATCGACGAGGGCTATGTCTACCTGGCCCAGCCGCCGCTGTACCGGCTCGACATCGGGAAGGAAACCTACTGGGCCCTGGACGAGGCGGACAAGGATCGGATCATCCGCAGGGTGAAGAAGCAGAAACCGAACGCCCGCGTCGAGATCCAGCGCTTCAAGGGCCTCGGCGAGATGATGCCGGAGACGCTGAAGGAAACCACGCTCGACCCGGCACGGCGGCGGCTGCTTCAGGTGACGATCCCGGAGACGGAACGGCTGCTCACCGAACAGACCGTCACCGAGCTCATGGGCCGGGACACTTCGGCACGCTACGGCTTCATCATGAAGCACGCCGCCGAAGTTGAAGAATTGGACGTGTGACCGGCCGGGAAGAACAAATCCCGCCCCGCACGGGTATATTCCCGCCGCCACAGGCCCGTAGCTCAACTGGCAGAGCAGCGGACTCTTAATCCGCGGGTTGAGGGTTCGAGTCCCTCCGGGCCTACCATTTCTCTTTTTCATTTCCGATCATTTTAGTGGGGGCGCCCCGGCGCCTCGCTCGTGCCCGCCGTACACGACCGATCGCTTTTTCCTTCTCCCGCGACCCGCTCCCGTACTGGCCGGGCTTCGACGCGCCGGCAGGCCGGCACGCATTAATTCGCCGCCGTTTTTGCCGATACCCGGCGGGGGATGCTTGTCCGGAGGAAACGATGGCAGATGCAACGCTCGGACTGCTGCTTTTGCTGGCCTGGCAGGGCGCGGTAGGTGAGCTCGACGACGTGGAGCTGGCCCGCCGCATCCACCGCGGCGACCGGCAGGGCTTCCGGCTCTTTTTCGAACGCTATCATGCCTTCCTGCTGCACTACCTGGAACGCATGGGGGTCCCACCGGACGTGGCGGAGGACCTGGTGCAGCAGGCGTTTCTGGCCGTCTGGGAACGCCGGGCGCAGATCGATCCGAGCCGATCGCTCCGGGCGTTCCTGTTCCGGATCGGGCACAACCGGGCCCTGAACCACTTCCGGGACTCGCGCCGCCTCAGCTACGAGGCCGAGCTTCCCGAGTTGCCGGACCCCGCGCCGGGCGCGGATCGCCGGACCGACGCCACCTTCTTGCGGGCGCGGTTGCATGAAGCCGTTGGACGACTCCCCGAGCGCCGCCGGGCCGTCTTCGAGCTGTGCTTCTTGCAAGGACTCACGTACCGGGAGGCAGCCGAAGTGCTGGACATCAGCCCGAAAACCGTGGAAAACCAGATGGCCCAGGCGCTACGCCACCTCCGGTCCGCGCTGGCCGGCTTCCGCTGAGCCGGAAAAAATTCGAGATTCGGATAGGGGTACCGGCCGGCTGGTGTGTTCAGAAGGTAGCCGGCCCGCATCAGGCCGGCCTGACGTACCATCCGAACAAACGCAGGAGGAATGAAATGAAGACGCTGTATCGCGGCGGACTGACGCTGCTGCTGGCGCTGTCGCTGGCAGCCTGCGACACGCTACAGGACGATAACGTGGCGGCGCTCAGCGAGGAAGACGCACAGGCCGTGGCCGAAATCATGGCCCAGTCGCTGGCCGACCGGAGCGATGGTCTCATGGCCGATCTGTACGATGCGACCGCCACGTTCGACGAAAACGGCATGTACTTCCTGGCAGGCGATGTCGCCTCGAAAAACGACGACGCAGGCCTGAACTCGCGCTACTGGCGGGGCATGCGCCACGGGTACGAGGTGGACTATGATTCCTCCACAGGCACCCACACGCTTCATTTCCTGCACGAGGTGAAGCGGCCCGGCTTCCAGAAGTCCATCGAGACGCTCCTGGCGTACATTTTCAAGGACACCGAGGGGCAGTTCATTGCCCGGCCGCGCGCCGAAAAGGACCGCATCGCTTCCATCGACTTTGAAGGCTTCCGCAAGGGATCGATCGCCCATCGGACACCCTCGGGCGGTGAGCGGAGCTCTTCCTTCGAGCGCCGCGCAACCTGGCACGTTGAAGGCCTGGAGGCGGCGAGCGATACGATCGCCTTTGCGGGCGAGCAGGAGATGGAAGGCACCCGCCAGTACGTCGACCGCAGCGACCAGAAGGTCGAGCAGGAGTTCCAGGCACAGCTGGTCACCGACGGGCGGGTTCTCATTCTCAAGCCGTCGGCAACCGATTCGCTGGAACACCTGACCTTCGGTACGTTGATCTACCACGTGCGGATGGTCAGGCGCACCGGCGACCAGGAGGTGGTGCGCGAGGCGGAGGGAACCATCGAACTGAATGGTGACGGTTCGGCCCTGATGCGCTTCTTTGGCGTACCGCAAACGTACCGTATTTTCCTGAGCACCGGCGACGTGGAGCGGGGCTCGTGAATGCAACCCGAAGCGGGTTGGGGAGCCGCGGGGCGCTCCAACCCGCTTCCCCGTACTCCCATGAACGGGCAGTCTCACAACGACAACGACCGTGACGAAGTCCTGGCCCGGCGGATCGGCCGGCTCCGGGAAGAAGGGCGTCCGCTGGCGTCCGATCCGGAGCTGGCCGATGATCCGCTGGTGCAGGCCTTGCTGGCGTTCGAGGCCGGGACGGCGCCGGACGTCGTCCCGGAACGGCAGGAGCGTCTCTGGCAGGCCATCCAGGCGCGGATGCGGGAACCGTCGGCCGATCGCCGGCCCCTCCGGCGGCTTCCCGTGGGCCGTTCGATCTGGTACCGGGCGGCGGCCGTGGTGCTCGTGCTGGTTGCAGCCGGGCTGGGCTGGTGGCTGTACCTGGGTCGTGAGACGCCGCACCATCTGGTCGCTTCGGCCGGGGCAACGCAACAGGTGTACACGGCGCCGGACACGTCGCGGATCACGCTCCGCCCGCATTCCCGGCTCTACCTGGTCGCTGCCTCGGAAACCTCTCTGCAATACCGGCTGGAGGGGGAGGCGTACTTCGACGTGACGTACCGGCCGGAGCGGCGTTTTCAGGTGCTGTCCGGGCCGGTGCGCGTCACGGTGCTGGGGACCCGGTTTGACGTGCGCACCTGGAGCGGGGTCGAGGTTTTCCTCGAGGAAGGACAGGTGCAACTGGAAGGTCCACACGGACAGCAACAGGTGCTCGCCGCCGGCCAGCGCAGCCGCCTGACGGCCGACGGCCGGCTGACGGCACCGGAGCCCGCTCCCGCCGAGACGTATCTGGACTGGATGCGGGGCCGGTTGACCTTTACGCGGGAGCCGGCGGCCCGGGTGACGGCGGAGCTGGCTCACCATTTCGGCGTGCGGATCGAACTGCCCGAACCCCACGCGTCCCAGCAACTAAGCGGAACGCTGTTGCTGGACAGCCTGGCGCCGGCCCTGCAGGATCTGGGGCGGGTGCTGGAAGGCCGCTTCGTCGAGGTCGCTCCGGGACATTACCGATTCGAGGATGATGCGGTGCGGTAGGATTGCGTGCCTGCTGGTCTGGTTCGGGCTCATGAGCCTGGCGGCAACCACCCGGGCACAGCCGGTGGTCTATCAGGAGGTGCCGCTGCGCCAGGTACTCGACGACGTGGCCCGGCGCAGCGGCTACCGGGTGCTCTACCGCGACGCGCTGGCGCAGGGCCGTACGGTCACGCTGCAGGCACCGGCCTCCGTGTTGATCGAAGCCCTCTCGCGCGAGCTGGCCCGCCAGGGGTTGGTGCTGGAAGCCGACACGGCGCGGCGCCTGCTCTTCCTCCTGGAGCCACCCCCGCGAGAAGTGTCGATCGAAGGGCGGGTATGGGATGCGGACACCGGCCGGCCGCTCCCGTACGCGACGGTTTCCTGGGAGGCGGAAACCCGGCTCCAGGGCACCATGGCCGGTGCCGACGGGCGGTTCCGTGTGGTGACGGCGCCGGCGACCGGCCGCGATACACTGGAGCTGACCGCTTCGTATGTGGGCTACGGGCCGCAGACCGTCCGGCTGCCGCTGCACGATGCCGCGCACACGGTCGACCTGTTTCTGCAACCGCAGGTCGAAGCGCTGCCGGCCGTGGTCATCGAAGGCAGTGCCGTCTGGCTGGACGGTGTGGACACGACCTGGCACCGGCTGGTACGGCCCGAGCGGTTTGCACCCTTCGGCGAGCGTGGTGTGCTGCAGGCCCTGCAGGCCCTGCCGTCCGTCGGCCTGGCGGTCGGGCTCGACGGGTTCACCGTGCGCGGTAGCCGGACCGACGGCTTGCAGGTGTTGCTCGACGGCGTGCCCGTCTATCACCCGTCACATCTCTTTGGCCTGTTCGATGCCTTCAACCCGGACGCCCTGCAGGCTGTCGGTTTCTTTTACGACGTGGCCCCGGCCACCTATGCAGCACCACCGGGCGGTACGCTGGCGTTCGTGACGCGAAACGACCATCCGGCCCACCTGCAAGGTGTGGCCGGGCTCAGCAACGTGGCCGGGCGCCTGCTGCTGCAGGGGCCGCTGGGACGCCCGGGAAGCTGGCTGCTGGCCGCCCGTCGTTCGTGGCTGGATGCGTTCGCCTGGCCCGGAAACGACCGGCTGATTTCCTATGGCCTGGATGTGGGGCGCCCCACAGGACCGTTGCCTCCGAACGTGGCCGACCTGGGGGCACGCCTGCTGGAAGTGGGACCGTCGACCGCTTCGTTTTATGACCTGCACGGCAAGCTGAGGCTGGAAGGGCGGCGCGTGCACCTGACCGCCAGCGGCTACCTGGGGGGCGACGATGCCCGCCAGCAGGCACGGCGCCTGATGCCCCGGTGGGCGGGAAGAGAACCCACCGTGCTCGAGTGGACCGAGGTGGTAACCCGCCAGCGATGGAGCAACCGTATGCTGAGCCTGCAGCCCACGCACCGGCTCGCCCAGCGCGTGCGCCTGCGGACCCTGCTGGCCACCACGGCTTACGAAAGCGAGTACACGAAGGACGATTTTCTGTATGCTTTTTCCGGAGGAGGCTTGCAGAACCTGTTCCGGCGTCTGGATCCTTTCGCCTATACCAACACGCTGGCCGGGTGGTACTGGGAACAGGCAGTAGACGCCGGAACCGACCGGGGCTACTGGACGCTGGGGTATGCCCTGCAGCAGCTGGCACTTTCCTACCAGGAGCAGTCCGCCCTGCGGTCGCGGCCGTTTGCGGAGCACCAGCGGGCCGTGCAGGCCGATGCCTTCGTGCAGCACGAGGGCCGGCCGCATCCGCAGTTGAGGTTCCTGGCAGGTGCCCGGCTCCATGCCTTCTCGACGGGCCCGTACGTGCGGCTTTCGCCCCGCCTGCAGCTTACGGTGCATCCGCAGGGACGCTGGTCTGCGGGTCTCGGCTTCAGCCGGAACTACCAGTTCCTGCACCATCTGGCCTTCGAGAACATGAACAGCACGGGCGTATGGCTGCTGACCGGACGCAACCAGCCGCCCACCGTGGTCGACCACCTGAGCGTGGGGGTGCAACTGAGGCCGGGACGCTCGCGCCTGCAGGTGGATGCCTACACCCGGCGTTTTGCGAACGTGTGGCAACACGAGGTGGTGGCGCCGTTCTTTCTGATCACCCGCGACCGGGAGACCTCGACGCCCTGGCTCACCGGCGCCCGGAGCCGGGCCTACGGGCTTGAGGTGCTCCTGGATCAGCCGCTCGGCCCGCTGCGGACCACGCTGGCCTATGCACTGGCCCGGGTCGATCTGGCGCATGAGGCCCTGGCGGGGGGGGCCTGGTATCCGGCGCCCTGGGACCGGCGGCACCAGGTTCGGGTCTATCTGGACGTACCGCTCGGGCGAGCGGCCACGCTGTCGGTAGCCTGGTTTTCGGCCACCGGTCCACCCAACACCGAGCGTTTCACGGATCAGAGACAGCCGGCACGGCTGGGCTCGAACCACCGCATGGATCTGGCACTGGCCGGTCGCCACCGCCTGCACTTCGCGACGGCCGAGTTGCGCCTGGGGCTTTTCAACCTGTTCGACCGTGCCAATCCCTGGTACCGGACTCCCGTGCTGGCCCTCGTGGGCGAACGCCTTCCCGGCCGACTGGCGTTCGTCCCCGTCGACGTGTATGACCTGGGACGCCAGGCTTCCTTCGAACTGGTGCTGCACTTCTGAAAAGACCTTGCCGGGATGAAACACGGATGCGTCCCGGCTATACTAAGGGACTCTATCTCCGTTTGAACGAGTAAAACGTGACGCAGTCTATGCAGGACGAACTGACGGTTCATGACATCGTCGGACGCGGGGTTTCACTGGACGTATACCGCGCCCGGTGGCAGCAGGACCTGGCACGCCCGCTGCGGGGACTCGACCGTACCGCACGGCGCTACCTGCACTATGCCCGCTACAACTGGGAACGCTATCACCGGGTCTTCGAGCAATATGAGCCGTCACAGGCGTTCAGGGCCGTGCTGGAGCGTATCACGTCGCCGCAGGACTGGCTGGTGATCACCGAGGACTGGTGCGCCGACGCAGCGTACAGCCTGCCGGTGTTCGCACGGGCCGCCGAAACGAACCGGCAGGTCTGGTTGCGCCTTGTCCGCCGCGACGAGCATCCAGAGGTGATGGACCGCTATCTGACGAACGGCGCCCGGGCGATTCCGAAGCTGGTGGTGTTCGGCGCCCGCGGTGACGAGTTGTTCCGCTGGGGTGCGAAGCCGGCGGCGCTGTACCGGCTCCGGGAAGACTGGAAAGCCCGCGGCATTGAGGGACATGAGCTCTCGAAGGCGACGATCGCCTGGTACGAGTCCGGCGGCTGGCTCGAGGTGGAACGCGAGCTGGCGGCCTTGCTGGAGACTACGGCGGTGCGGGGTTGACAGGCTGCGGAAAAGATCGTATCCTGTACCTGTGATAAGGATAGTTATCAAGGGTTGATATCTACTAACTCAAAAAAGCCCATGCATCTCGGCGAGATCGAAGCCCTCCTTGAAGACGACCGTTGCCGTGCCCAGCTGGCCCGCCTGACACCGCCGGAGACAGCCCCCGCGCAGCCCGACCCCGCCGCGTGCGACTGGCGGTTCGTTGAGACCCCGGACGGGCTGCTCCGGGATTACGTGGTCTCCACCGGCGGGCACGTGCTTTCTCTGCCGCGCTACCGTCGTTACCGCCCGGCCTCCGGCTCGTCCCGTGTCGCACACCGCAAGTTCCAGCCCGGGCGGTTTCTGCGTCCCGGTCGCCATCCCGAAGGGTTCCGTACCGTGGTGTTGTACCGGGACGGCCGGAAGGAGCCGTTTTACGTGCACCAGCTCGTGGCCTGGACATTTCTCGGCCCGCAGCCACCCGGTCACGTCATCCGCCATCGGGACGGCAACCCCGGCAACAACACGGCGGACAACCTCGAATATGGCCCGGCATCGCCCCGCCTGCACGCCGGTGTGGCCGGGAGCGTGTGCGACCGGGAAAGGCAGTTGCGACAGGCCGTCCGGGAAGCGCTCGACGGCCGGCGCGATGTCCACCGGGTACTCGGCGAAGTGCTTGACTATCTCACGGAAAAATGTGAAGCATGATGAAAGACGATGCTCTTGTTCCGCGCGGTTCGCCTGCATCACTTTTGACCCCGGCCTATGGCGATCAGAACCTCTTGGAACTTTACCTCCTGAAGTTCGATAGGGCCAGAACGAAAGAAGCTTACCGGCGTGATTTGAAGGATTTTTTTGGCACTGAATTTGTCGATTTAAATATTACAATGTCTGTTGATTTCGTCCGGGTCAACGAATATGTCGGCGCTCTTGAAAGGAGCGGATATAAAGCCTCCACGATAAAACGAAAACTTGCAGCCATACGTGGTTTCTTTGACTGGCTGATTGCGCTTGGCGTACTACAGCAAAACCCGGCGCACCGGCAACTCGTCCGCAAGGTTCGCCAGGTGGACCGGAAGAACCGGCGCATTCTTTTCCTCTCTGCCGAGGAGGCCCGCCGCCTGGTCGAGGCCACGGCGGCCAGCGGGGCGGCCCACCTGCGCGATAGGGCCCTGATCCTGACGCTGCTGCACTGTGTGTTGCGTCGCTCGGAGGCCGCCGCGATGGACGTGGAACATCTGCGCCCGCTCGGGCGGTACTGGGTGCTCGACATCCCGCACGCGAAAGGTGGAGCCGACCAGTACGTCAAGGTCCCGGATCACGTTGTGGAGGAGATCGAGCGCATGAAACGGCATTACGGGATCACGACGGGCCCTCTCTGGCGTTCCCTGAGCCCGAACAACCGCGACGGCCGGCTTTCCCCGCATTCCATCTACACCATCGTTCGCACCGCGGCCGGGCGGGCCGGGTTGCCCCGCATCGGAGCACACACGCTCCGGCACACCGGCTGCACACTGGCCATCGAGGCGGGGGCCTCCATCCAGCAGGTCCAGAACCATGCCCGCCATAAGAGCATTGAAACGACGATGGTCTACGTCCATCAGCGGGATCGGCTGCGGGACAGCGCCGCCGACTTCATCCACATCGACGACGTGTAGCCATGGCACTCAACTTCTTCCGCACACCGGTTCCCGGTATCCCGGTAGAACGACTCAAAAGCATGCTCGATCATGGCGAAGAATTTGTTCTTATTGATGTGCGAGAACCGAACGAGAGGAACATCGCCAGCATTGGCGGAACGAACGTGCCGCTTCAGAAACTTCCGGACACGATAGAAGACGTAGTTGAAGACAAAGAAACCAGGATCGTTGTCTACTGCCGCTCGGGTTCGCGTTCGGCCCGCGCTGTCGAGTACATGCGGGCAATGGGCTACAGGAACGTGGTAAATCTGGAAGGAGGTATTCTGGCCTGGATAGAACGCATCGATCCCACGCTCACGCCTTATTGATCGTACCGGTTTGATGGGTGATATATCGGTAGATCTGGAAATACCCGTGATTGCAGGGCCGACGGCCACTGGCAAGACCTGGCTGAGCATCGAGCTCGCAGAGCGTGTCGGCGCAGAGATTGTCTCGGCGGACAGCCGCCAGGTGTACCGTGGTCTGGACATCGGAACGGCCAAACCGACCGTCGAGGAACGCCGGGGCATTCCCCACCACTTCATCGACGAGTTGGAGCTGGAGGTCCCCTTCTCAGCCGGCCGGTTCGCGGCGGCGGCCCGTGAACGTATCCGCTCGATCCTGGAGCGTGGCCGTCTTCCGGTTGTCGTCGGCGGATCGACCCTCTACCTGCATGCCCTGATCCATGGCCTGCCCGACCTTCCGGAGGCCGATCCCGACCTCCGGCACGCGTTGAACCAGCGGCTGGCACGCGAGGGCGGCGAGGCGCTGTATCGGGAACTGCAGCGGGTCGATCCCGGGTTTGCCGCCACGCTCGATCCCACGAAGACGCAGCGGCTCGTGCGCGGGCTCGAGGTGTACTACGCCACCGGCCGGCCGCTGTCCAGTTTCCCCACGACGCCTCCGGAACCCGGGTTTCGGTATCGGGTCGTCGTTCTGTGCCGCGATCGGAAAGAACTGTATGCCCGCATCAACGCGCGCGTCGATGCCATGATCGAGGCCGGTCTCGTCGACGAGGTGCGCGCCCTGGCCGCACAGGGATACGACGAGCGGATCAATGCCCTGAACACCATCGGTTACAGGGAGGTTTTTGCACACCTGCGTGGGGAGATCCCCTTCGGGGAGATGGTCCGGCTCATCAAGCGGAACACCCGCCGGTATGCGAAGCGGCAGATGACTTGGTTTCGCCGGTATGGTTTTGTTTCTTACAATAACGGCTATGACCTGCTTTTGTAGAACACCGCCTCAGCCCGGTCACACGGTCCCCCCACCGGCGGGTTGGGTTTCCTGACCGTCACCTCCACCGCCTCAACTACAGGAAAATTGCTGAGTATATTGTTGGCTATGAGATAGGCAAGCCTTTCGATGAGATAAAACCGGTTCTGTGTTACGAGCTCTCTGACGACGTGATATATCTTCTCGTAATCGACCGTCTTGGATAGATCATCTTCAGCAGCCGCTTTTTCGAAGTTTACCTCCATGCAAACGTCTACCTCGTAACGCCCTCCTATCCGGTGCTCTTCCTGCATCACACCGTGGTGCGCGTAAAAAACGGCATTGATGAGATTGACCTTGTTTTTTGCCATAGTCATTCTACCCCGATCCTGGCCAGCACGGACCGGTCCTCGGGGGCGACGAAGCGCCCGGACCGGGACCGCTGGAGCAGATCGGCAACATACAGGGTGGCATAGATGCCCAGCACGGCGTCTCCCCGGCGACGATGCTCGTTGAAGAAAGCGACGACCTCGCCGTTACGGAGTGCCTCATCGACATAGAGGTGTCGCTTCCCCTCCGGACCCGGCGGGGCCATGCCGGGGAAACTCTTCTCCGGCTCGAAAAGCCGGGAGCCGGTATGACAGCCGACGCACTGGACCGGCACCTTCAGCCGCCGGGGCGCGGTGCGGGTGGTATGGCTCAACGCACCGTCCGGACCATACACAAAGAACTCCCAGTATGTATCCGATGTTTTCCGCATTACCGTCGTCTCGACGAGTTGCCCGTCCTGGTGATGCTCACCGATGAGGATCGTTCCGACCGGATAGACAATCCGGCTATCATATTTCGCATAGTTTGACAGCGCATCCCGGAGTGCAGTTCGAGGAACGTAGACGTGCCGCCGGGCCGTGGTCATCACCCCGTCTATCTCCACCCAGAACCATGCATCGGTGGAATCGAGATAGCCATGGGTCTGGCGTAACAGGTCCAGGTTTTCGGGTGGCGAGACGGCCGCGTAATAGGCACGTTCCAGCAGGTGCTCCAGGGTTTCCTCCCCTATGCTGCCCGCCTCCGCAGCCTGTTTCAGGAGGCCGAGGGCATCCGGGAATGCGGCGAGCGAATCCAGGTTGAGGAAGTACCTTCCCCCCTGTTCCACCAGCAGGCCCGCCCGGAAGGGGTCCTCCCCGCGTGGCCTGGTGAAAGGGCCGAAGTAGTAGCGAAGGAAGGTCTGGGGATCGGATTTGTCAATTTCGAGGGAGAGCAGGTTGTCTGGGGGAGGGTTGTTTTTCTGGGGAGTTTTGCATTGCAATAACGGCAATAGCGCCAGGCACCCGGCCACCCCCAGCCTGACCCGCCAACGCCCTGAACGCCTCATGGCACCACCTGCGCCGGGTCGAACGGAATGTGCGCCAGCGTCCGAAACGCCTCCAGTCGCCGGGCAATCGCCTCACCGCTCAACCCCAGCAACCCTGCCGGCCCGAACCGCTCCACCGTGAAGGACGCCATCGCACTGCCAAAGACGACCGCACGCCGCAACGTGTCCTCATCGACCCGCCCGCAGCGTGCCACATAGCCCGCAAAACCGCCCATGAACGCATCCCCGGCCCCCGTCGGATCCTGTATGTCCTCCAGCGGATAAGCCGGTGCACTGAAGACCACCTCGTCGTAGAACAGCAACGCCCCGTGCTCCCCTTTCTTGATGACCAGGATACGCGGCCCCATGTCCCGGATGACCCGCGCCGCCTTCACCAGGTTCGGCTCCCCCGCCAGCTCCCGCGCCTCCGCGTCATTCACGATCAGCACATCGATCCGCCGGAGCAATGCCCGCAGTGCCTCCGGCGTGTGCTCGATCCAGAAGTTCATCGTGTCACAGAGCACCAGCGCCGGCGACCGTACCTGCTCCAGCACCTGCGCCTGGATACCCGGATCGAGGTTCCCCAGACAAACGACCCCGCCTTCCCGAAATGCGACGGGAACCACCGGCTCGAAGCGCTCCAGCACATTCAGGTGGGTAAAGCACGTCTCCCGGTCGTTGAGGTCGTAGTGATAACGACCGCCCCAGGCAAACGTCTTGCCCGCCGGCTCGACCGTGACACCCTCCAGGTCCAGGTCACAGGCACGAAGCGTCTCCAGGTACGCCGCCGGGAAATCCCCTCCGACCACCGCCACGACCCCCACGGGCCGGCTGACGTACCGCGCCGCCATGGCAATATACGTGGCACTCCCCCCCAGCGCCCGATCCACGGCCCCGAAAGGCGTCTCGATCGAGTCCAGGGCGACCGTACCCACAACGAGAACGTGCACGAAGCAAAAGGCGCTTGATCGACAAAAAACCCGGCGAAGATACGAACGGTCCTTCCCCGTCCCGGTATTCCACCCGTGAGACTTCGGTGAAATACCCGGCCTGATCGATCCGTCGTTACCGGACCGCCTGCCGGAACCAGTCGGCTATACGCTTCACGAAGACGACCAGCACGGCCGTTCGTATGGTATTCAGGACGGATTCGAAGAACCCGTACGTGCGATGGGCCCCGCTTCGCAACGCCTCCATCAACTCCGACACCTGTTCCTCCACGGCGTGCTCGGCCCGGTGGAACACCTCGCTGCCCGTATCGCCGGCACGGTCCGCCAGGCGCTGGCCGGCCTCGGCAGCCTGAGCCGCCAGATGGACCCCCGCGGTACGCACCCGCCGGCCCGCCTGCCGTGCCAGCCGCTCCGCCTTGCGCCGCGCCCGCACCGGGAACGGAACCGGACGGGGCGTCAACAGGCGCCCCACCAGACCGCCGACGAGCACGCCGGCTCCCAGGGCCAGCCCCATCGCAAGCCCCGGATGCTCCCGGACCCAGGCACGGGTCCGCTCCGTCGTCTCCGCTACGTCGAACTGTGCCAGGCCGTCACGCAACTGCCGGATCGAATGGCCGATCTCCTCGCGGATCTGGTTCACCCGCGCGGAGAAATCGGCCTGCGCCTCGACCTCCGCAGCCGCGCCGGCCGCCTCCTCCGTCTCCCCCGTCTCCCGGGGCGGCATCGTCTTCTGATCCGTTTCCTGGTTAGCCATAGGATTGATTCCTCAAAAATGGTAAAAAAATTGCCTGTTGTCCGGTCGATGCACGCCACGGCCTCCGGCCCGGCGTACATCCTCACCCAAAATCTAAGCGATCAACCGCCAGAACGTTCCTCAAAATGGAGTAACTTGAGCGCGATCCGTGATCGCCGACGAAACCTCCCATGCTGAAGACGATTCATAGAGGCGGGCCGGCGGTCGTACCGGCCCGGCCTTCCCGTTTCCACCCCGACGATCCTGCGCGTATGCCGACCGCACACAGCCCGCTCCGGCTTTTCCTGTCGCTTCTCTTGCTCCTGCTTTCCGCCACGGCGGTGCGGGCCCAGCGCGAGCCGGCCCGTCCCGAGACGGCCTTCAACGAAGCGTTCAGGCTCTACAACGAGCAGCTCTACGAGCAGGCCGCGCGGGCGTTCGCCGGCTTCCGGCACGACTACCCCGAACACGTCAGCACGCCGGAGGCACTTTACTACCAGGCGGAGGCCACCCTGGCCGCCGGGCGCGAAGACGAGGCCGTCGAACTCTTCGCCGCCTTCCAGCGGTCCTACCCGGCCCACCCGCTGGCCTACCAGGCCAGCCTGGCGCTCGGGAAATACTTCTTCTCGTCGGGGGACTACGAGCGGGCCCTGCGCACGCTGGGCGAGGTCGTGGCCGAGAACCCGTCCGGAGAGCAGGGCGCCCAGGCCCTCTACTGGATGGGCGAATCCGCCCTGCGGCTGGACCGGCACGACGAAGCCATCCGCCACTTCCAGCGGGCCGCCGACGACTATCCGAACACCGCCACGGCTCCCGTGGCCCTGTATGCCATCGCCGTGGCCGAGGTGCGCCGCGCACGCTACGACGCCGCCGCACGGGCGTTCGAGGTGCTGGCTGCCCGCTACCCCCAGTCGCCCTATGCCCTCAACATCGGGCTGGCGCTGGCCGAAGTGTATTACGAACTGGGCGACTACGACCGGGCCGTCCGCGAGATTCACCGGCGCCTGCCCAACCTCTCCGGCGAGGCCGAAGAGCGTGCGATCTTCCTCCTTGCCGAATCCTACAACCAGCTTCGCGACAGCGAGAACGCCATCGTCTACTACCGGCGCTTCTCGGAGGGTAACCCCGAAAGCCCCTATTACCGGCAGGCCCTTTACGGGCTCGCCTGGAACTACCATTTCGAGAGCGCCTACCAGTGGGCCGCCGACACCTTCGACCGCGTTCGGGAAGGACACGATGACGCCCTCGCCGAGAAGGCCACCTACTATGCCGCCGTCAACCGCTACCTCTCCGCCCAGCCGCGCCAGGCCCTCGCCCTCTTCCGGGAAGTCGCCGACCGGTGGCCGCAGGGCGCCCTGGCCGACCGCGCCCTCTACGAGCTCGGCCTGATCTACTACGAGATGCGGGAGTGGGAAGCCGCCAACCGCACCTTCAGCGAGTTGCTGCGGGCCTATCCGGACTCCGAGGTGCTCGGCGAAGCCCACTACCAGCTCGGCAACACCGCCATCGCCCTGGGCCGCTTCGACGAGGCCCTCCGGAACTTCGACCGGGCCGTGGCCCTCGAAGCCGCCCCGCCCGCCCTCAAGGACGAGGTCGTCTTCCAGAAAGCCTGGCTGCTCTACCGCAGCGGTCGCTACGACGACGCCGCTCCGGCCTTCCTGACCCTGCACGAAACCAACCCCCGGGGCCCCAAAGCCGGCGAGGCCCTCTTCTGGGCCGCCGAAAGTTTCTACCAGACCGGCCAGCTCGACCGCGCCGTGCGGCTCTTCCGCCAGTACCTGCAGCAGTATCCCACCGGCAAACAGGTCGACGCCGCCCACTATGCGCTCGGCTGGGCCTACTTCAAACAAAGCCGGTACGAGGAGGCCATCCAGGCTTTCGAGCGCTTCCTGAACACCTACCGCGAGGAGTCCGGCACCGTCCCCTACCGCACGGACGCCCGCCTGCGCCTGGCCGACAGCTACTACGCCCTGAAGCGGTATCCGGAGGCCATCCGCCTCTACACCCTCGTGGCAGAAGATGGAGAGGATTATGCCCTCTACCAGATCGGCCAGGCCCATTCCAACGCCGGCAACGCCTTCGAGGCCATCACCACCTTCCGCCGGCTGCTCGTCGAATACCCGCAGAGCGAATACCGCGAGGAGGCCCAGTATTCCCTCGGCTACCTCTACTTCCTGAACCAGGACTACGACCGGGCCGTCCAGGAATACCGTTCCCTGATCGAGGCCTACCCCCGTGATCCCCTGGCCGCCAAGGCCCAGTATGGCATCGGCGATGCCCTCTTCAATGCCGGGCGCCTCGAAGAAGCCATCGAAGCCTATCAGGAAGTACTCACCCGTTACCCCTCCTCCCCCTTTGTCGCCGACGCCGCCGCCGGGATCCAGTACGCCCTGGTCGCCCTCGGCGACGAGGCCCGGGCCGAGCGGATCATCCAGGATTTCATCGAGCGGAATCCCGGCCTTCCGGTCGTGGACGAACTGCGGTTCCGCCTGGCCGAAGCAAAGTTCCAGAGCGGTCGCCTCGATGCCGCCCTGGCCGACTTTCAGTCCTTCGTCCAGTCGACCCAGAACGAGCGGCTGCTGCCGGAAGCCTATTTCTACCTCGGCACCATCTACCTGCAACGCCAGCGAGAGCAGGAAGCCGAGCGCTACCTCCGGCAACTGCTGGCGCGCTATCCCCGGCACGCACGCAGCGCCGACGCGGCCCGGCAGCTCGGCGAGCGTTACCTGGAACAGGAGCGTTACCGGGAAGCCCTGGAAGCCTTCAACACCCTCGAGACCGTGGCCCGGCAGCTCGGCGATGCCTATCTGGTGGCCCAGGCCCAGTACGGGCAGAGCCAGGCTCTGCTCAACCTGGGCCGGGAAGCCGAAGCCGAACGGCTCCTCCGGGAAGCCGTGGAGGCCGCCCCGGACGCCCCGCAGGTGATCCCGGCCCGCCTCGGCCTGGCCCGCCTCTACGAACGCACCGGGCGCACGGCCGAAGCACTCCGGCTCTACCGCCAGGTCGTCGACCAGAGCAAGGACGAAACGGGCGCCGAGGCGCTCGTCCGGCTGGGCACCCTGCTTCTCGAACAGGGCAATGCCCGCGCCGCCGCCGAAGAGCTGGGCCGCCTGCCCGTGCTCTATCCGGCCTACACGGACTGGATTGCCCGGGGATACCTCGTCCAGGCCCGCGCCTTCACCCGGATGAACCAGAAAGGCGAAGCCGCCCGCATCTACGACCTCGTCATCAGCCAGTATGCGGGTACGCCCTATGCCGACATCGCCGCCCGGGAAAAGGCGGCCCTGTAACCCCCGGAGCTATCCCGGCCCTCTGCCCATAACCCGGACGCATGCCGCGTCCGATTGCGACATCCCATGACGATGGCCCTTTTGCCCACAGCAGCGTACGGAATGAAACGGACGCCCGGCCGCGACGCACGGCCCAACGCGTCCGAAAAAGCCCGGTGCCGGCCCACCGGAACCGGCAGGACATCGAAGCCACGTTACGCCGCCCACCGCGGTCTACCGACCCTTGTGGGCCTGCTCCTCCTCTTCACCGCCGTCCCGGCGCAGGCACAGCAGCACCAGGACGACCCGGCCCTGCCGGACCTCGCCCCGCGCGAGGTAGAGATCCGCGGGCAACTGGAGATCGTCTTTCCCTCGCTCCAGCGCCAGCCGCTGATCGGCTTCAACCCGCCGCCACGCGTGCCCGACCTGCCGGCAGGCCGCCGTCCCTACATCGAACCATACAAACAGGACAGCGCCGACCTGCCCCCCGGCCCGCTGCAACGCCCCGATCCCCCCCGGGCCGACCTGCTGGCCGGAAAGCCCCCCTTGCGCGGCGTCTTCGAGGCCGGTGCCGGCCGCTACCTCAGCCGGTCCTTCCGGGGACGCCTCGGCCTGCCCGTCTCCGAAACCGCCCTGTTCACCGGCCGGCTGGACTACGAGGGCGCCGACGGCTTCGAACCGTTCGACACCCGCCCCGGCCTGAAAACTCCGTTCGACGCCCTCGAAGCCGAACTGGACCTGCACACCGCCTCGGCGGTGCTGGCAACCGGCCTCACCTTCGATGCCTTCTTCGACCGGTACACCCTCTACGGAACGGAACGGCCCGTGCGCTCCGTCTACGCCGAGAATCCCGAGCGCGAAGGCCGGGGCGGCGGGCTCGGCGTCTGGCTCCAGACCCGGGCCGCCGCCGACATCGCCCTCGACGCCCGCCTCCGCTACGGCAGCACCCGCTTCGAAACCAGTGTCCTGACCGACCAGGCTACCGACACCGGCCTCTTCAGCCGGCGCGAGCGGCGGCTCGACCTCGACGCCACCGGAACCGTCCCCTTCCCGACCGGCGACCTCGACCTGACCGCCCGCCTTTCCACCGCCGGGCTCGACACCGACGCCCTCCCCGGAAACACCGTGCAAACCTACGAGGCCGGCGCCGCCTTCCGCTTCCTCTACGGAAACGCCTACCACGTCCGCCTCGGCCTGACCGTCCTCGGCTTCCGGGCCCTGGGCCAGACCCCCGGCGGCGGCAACCGCACGGCCGGCTACCTCTCCCCGGACGTCCGCATCGACCTGTATCCCGGACCGGGCCTCAATGTCTACCTGCAGCACCGGCCCACAATGCAGGTCCACACGCTCGCCGAACTCTACCGCCTCAGCCCCTACCTGGTCGACGAACCCCGCCTGCAACCCACCCTGCGCACCGTCAACGCGGAAGCCGGCGTGCACTACTTCGTCGGCCGGCTCCACCTGACCGGCCGCGCCGGCTACGTCCAGGCTCCCAACTTCCTCTACTTCCGGAACGCAGGCGGCACCGGCACCGCCATCTACGACCGGGGCCTCACCACGGCCGAGTACGGCGACGCCCGCATCCTGCACCTGGGCGGCGAGGCCGCGTTCTCCCTCACGGGAGGACTGCACGCCTCGGCCGGGGTCACCCTGCAAGACGGTCACCTCCCGGACGAAGAGGCCGACATCCCCTACTTTCCCGCCCTCACCGCCCACACCATGCTCTCGCTGGCCTTCGCCAGCGGCAAAGGACTCCTGCAACTGCGCGGCACCCTCGAAAGCCCCCGCTACCGCGACTTCGACCGGACCCCCGAGAACCGGGTCGACACCTTCTTCGACCTCGATGCCGGCGCCAGCTACCGTTTCTCCCCCTGGGTCGGCGCCGGTCTTCAGGTGGACAACCTGCTCGGAGGACGGCGCGAGCGCTGGGACAACTACCCCCAGATGCCCGGTGTCGTGCGCGGCACGCTGTTCATTCTTTTTTGATTTGCAATAACGGAATAAGCGCCCCCGAACCGCCGTTTTCCATCCGCCCCGACTTAACGTATCTTTAAGCAACCCGGCGGCACCCCGCCGCCCCGAAGCCCATCCTCCGCCCGCTATGCCCGAAACACCGATGGAACCCGTCGCCCGGGCTCTGGCCGACATCCTCCGCGAAGCCCTCGTGCGCGGCGAATCCGTGCATGTCCCCGGCCTGGGAACCTTCGAAGTCCGGCACCAGCCCAGCCAGGTGATGGAAGAAGGCGGCCTCTCGGTCGTCCTCCCGCCCCGCGACGTCGTCGTCTTCAAGCCCGAACCCTGAACGCCGCCGCAGCCCTATGCCTGCCCGCTTGATCGAACAGCTCGCCGACCGCCTTTCCCTGACCCCCCCGGAGGCCGAACAGACCCTCCGGGCCTTCGTCGAAAGGCTTCGCGAACGGCTCCACAACGGAGAGACGGTCGTCCTCCCGACGCTCGGCACATTCCGGCTTCAGGACCGGGAGATCACCTTCGAGCCGGCGCCGGCCCTGGACCTGGCCACGAACCACCGGTATGCCGGGCTCGAACCGCTCCCGGCCGCGCCACCCCCGGATGAACCCGCCGAAGCCCCCGTCGCCGGGGACGAACCGGACGTCGCACCGGAAGCCTCCCGGGAGACCGACGATCTCGAAGACGGCACCTGGGCACCCCCACGCCAGGAAACCGATGACCACCCGCTCGGGCCGCCCCCGCCCGAGCCGTTCGAAGAGGCCGACTATGCCGTCGTCGACGAGGAGGGCACGGCCGGGACCCCGGCGCCGGAGACCGAGGATCCGTTCAGCCTGCTCAAGTACGGTGAGCAAGCGCACGAAGAGGAAGAACAAGAGGCCGTAACGGAGCCGGCAGCCGGGGCGGACGAACCCGGCATAGAGGAAGAGGCGGAACAGGAGGAGGAAGAACGGGAAGCGATCGCGCCGGTCCTGACCGGCCCCGAACCGCCCCTGCAACCGGCCGGAGACCGGGACGAGCCGGCAGCCCCCCCTTCGCAGGCGCCCCGGGCGGCCCGCCGCCGGCCTTTCCCGGCGGGACTCCTGGCACTGGCACTGCTGGGGATCGCCGGAGGAGCCGTGGTCGCCTACCTCCTGCTCCGCTCGCCGGCCCCGTCTCCCTCCCCGCCCCCCCTCACCGAAGCACCCGCCCCTGCCGACACCACAACCGCCGCGCAGCCCGAGCGACCCGCGCCGGAGGCCGACACCACCCGCCGCCTCCCCGAAACGCCCCCGCCATCCCCACCGGCGGAACCGGCCCCCGGCCGCGAAGGCCTCGACCTCGACGCCGGCGGCTGGACCGTGGTCGTTGCCTCCCTCACCGCACGCCGCGACGCCGAGGCCATCGCCGAACGCTATCTGGACCTGAATTTGCCTGTAGACATCCTGACGGCAACAACCAACAACGTCACACGTTATCGTGTCGCCGTCGGCCAGTATCCGACACAGGAGGCGGCCCAGGAAGCCATCACCCGGATGGGTGACCGCCTGCCGGAAGGAAGCTGGCCGCTCCGTATCCGCCCCGAAAGGTAACACTCCTTCAACCGCTCGGACGCCGACCGCGTCCCTATCCGTTCCCAACCGATATGATCACACGTATTCAGGAAGCCGGTGCCCTCGCGGCGGACACGGCCCGGGCCGCCGGCCTGCAGGAAACCACCTCCCTTCTCGACACCGTGATGCTGGGTGGATGGATTCTCATCCCCATCTTCCTGCTCTCGATTCTGACGATCTACCTCTTCGTCGAACGCATGCTGACCCTGCGCCGGGCGGCCAGCGATCCCAATGCCATCATGCAGCGGATCCGGGAATACGTGCAGGCCGGCAACATCCACGGAGCCCAGGCCTACTGCGACGCGCAGGACAAGCCCATCACCCGTATCCTCAAACACGGCCTGGAACGCCTCGGGCGCCCGATCTCCGAGATCCAGGATGCCGTGAACGCCGCCGGCAAGCACGAGGCGTTCGAGCTGGAGCGACGCACCGACCTGCTGGCCAGCATCGCCGGCATCGCCCCCATGCTCGGCTTCCTCGGCACCGTCACGGGCATGATCAAGGCCTTCCAGCAGATCCAGAATCTCCAGGGTAACGTCAACCCGAGTGTGCTGGCCGGCGGCATCTGGGAAGCCCTCATCAGCACCGCCGCCGGGCTCATCGTGGGCATCCTCGCCTTCTTCTTCTACAACTTCCTGCTGAACCGCATCAACCGCCTCGTCAACGACCTGGAACGGACGGCGACCGACTTCATCGACCTGTTGCAGGCACCGGCGCCGGTCTCCCGCCAGCCCCGGTACGCCACGCGCGGAGAAGACACCTTCTGACGAACCGCTGCCATGTCCTCGATCAACTTCTCCACCTCCAAGAAGCCGCTGACGGCCTACAGCCTGGCCGGCCTGGCCGACATCGTGCTGCTGCTGCTGATCTTCTTCCTGCTCACCTCCAGCTTCATCCCGCAGTTCGGCATCCAGGTGAACCTGCCGCAGGCCAGCGCCTCGGCGCCGATGGAGGAGCAGTACGTCACCGTGAGCATCACGGACGACGGGCGCTTCTACGTGGACCAGCGCCAGGTGCCCCGTGAAGGACTCCTGGACGCCATCCGGGAGGCCCGGGGCACCCGCGCCGCCCTGGTCCTCCGTGCCGACCGGGAAGCCACCGTGGGCGACTTTGCCCGGGTTGCCGCCATCGCCAAGGCCCTCAACCTCCGCGTCCTCATGGCGACCGAGCGGGGGCTGGAGCTGCCATGAAAGCGCCGGTCCGCACAGCCTGCCTCGGGCTGCTGCTCGCCTTCGGGCTTTGCGGGCCCGTCGCGATGGCCCAGCCTGCGGCGCCGCTCCGCACCGAGAGCGGGCTGGTGACGGGTACCCCCGGCGCCGACCCGGCCGTCCACGTCTACAGGGGCATCCCGTACGCCGCGCCGCCCGTGGGTCCCCTGCGCTGGCAGCCGCCCGAACCCCCGGTCGCCTGGACGGGCGTGCGGGCGGCCGACCGGTTCGCTCCCGGCTGTCCCCAGCCGCTGCCCCGCTCCCGGCTGCCGTGGACGGAACCCTTCATGCACCAGGGCCCCGTGGACGAGGACTGCCTCTACCTCAACGTCTGGACCGCCGCCGCGGACAGCAGCGAGCGCCGGCCGGTCCTCGTCTACATCCACGGGGGCGGCTTCACCGAAGGTTCCGGCTCGGTCCCCCTCTACGACGGCGAGGCCCTGGCCCGCAAGGGGCTGGTGGTCGTCACGTTCAACTATCGCCTGGGGGTGCTCGGCTTCCTGGCCCACCCGGCGCTCACGGCCGCCTCCAAGCACCGGGCCTCGGGCAACTACGGGCTGCTCGACCAGGTCGCCGCCCTGCGCTGGGTGCAGCGAAACATCGCCGCCTTCGGTGGTGATCCCGGAAACGTCACCATTGCCGGGCAGTCGGCCGGGGCGATGTCCGTCTACCTCCTGACGGCCTCGCCGCTGGCCGGGGGGCTGTTTCACCGGGCGATCGTACAGAGCGGCCCGGGGGCGCTTGCCGCCTTCGGTATTGCCACCACGCGGGAGCTGGCCCGCCCGCTGGCCGAGGCGGAGCGGCAGGGCGAGCTGTTCGCCGGCGCACGCGGCGCCGAAACCCTTCAGGCGCTCCGGGAAATGCCCGTCGAAACCCTGCTGGCCCCGACCGAGGGAGACCCGCCGGGCCGCTTCGGCCCCGTCGTCGACGGGTGGTTCCTGCCCGAGAACCCCGCCGACCTCTACGCGCGCGGGCAGCAGCACGACGTGCCACTCCTCATGGGCATGAACGCCGATGAGCCGAGCGCCTTCCCCGGCTACGGCCGGATGACCGCCGGGGCCTTTCGGGAGCAGGCCCGCACACGCTACGGCGACCGGGCCGAAGACTTCCTGGCGCTCTACCCGGCTGCCACGGACGAAGAAGCCGGGCTGGCACAGAAACACAGCACGCGGGACATGGCCCTGGCGGCCATGCGTCGGGTGGCCGACGAGCGGGCTGCCACGAGCCGGACCCCTGCCTATCTCTACCTCTTCGAGCGGGCGATCCCGTGGCCAGAGCACCCGGAATACGGGGCATTCCACAGCGCCGAACTGCCCTACGTGTTCGACAACCTCCGGCTGCTCGGTCGTCCCTGGGAGCCGCTGGACCGGCACCTGGCCGGGTTGATGTCGTCCTACTGGGCCCGTTTCGCCGCCACCGGCGACCCCGCCGCCCCGGTGCGCGGCGCCGAGGATCTGCCGGCCTGGCCGGCTTACGACCCGTCCGCGGGGGTCCTCATGGTGTTTGGCGAGGCCACCGGCCCCCGTGTGCTGCCCGGGGAGGCCGCCCGGCGGTTTTTTGGGTTGCAATAACGGAAACGGACCCCGCCTCACCCGTGCCACCAGCCCCGGTCGAGTGAGCGGTACTGGATGGCTTCCGAGAGGTGTTCCGGGCCGATGTCCTCGGCCCCGGCCAGGTCGGCGATCGTACGGGCCACCTTCAGGATGCGGTCGTAGGCCCGGGCGCTGAGTCCCAGCCGCTCGATGGCCAGCCGGAGGAGTTGCTGCCCTTCTTTTTTTGTTTTGCAATAACGGCGCACCAGCCGTGAACCCATCTGCGCGTTACAGTACACCCCCGGCTCCCCGGCAAAACGCGCCGCCTGCCGCTCCCGCGCCGCCACCACACGCGCCCGCACCGCCGCCGACGGCTCCCCCTCCCCCCGCCGGCTCAGCTCCTCGAACGGCACCGGCGTCACTTCGATGTGCAGGTCGATCCGGTCCATCAGCGGCCCCGAAATCTTCGCCAGGTAGCGCTGTACCTGCGGTGGCGCGCACACGCAGGCCCGGTGCGGGTCGTTCAGATGCCCGCACGGGCAGGGGTTCATGCTCGCCACCAGCATGAACCGCGCCGGGTACTCGACCGAAAGCTGCGCCCGGCTGATGGTGATACACCCATCTTCCAGCGGCTGCCTCAACACCTCCAGCACCTGCCGCTTGAACTCCGGCAACTCGTCCAGGAAAAGCACGCCGTTGTGTGCCAGCGAGATCTCGCCGGGACGCGGATGCGCCCCGCCTCCACAGAGTCCCGCGTCCGAGATCGTGTGGTGCGGCGCCCGGAACGGCCGCGTGGCGATCAACCCGTGTCCGCCCCGCAGCTTTCCCCCGACCGAGTGGATCTTCGTCGTCTCCAGGGCCTCGTCCGGCGAGAGCGGCGGCAGGATCGTCGGCAGGCGGCGGGCCAGCATCGTCTTACCGGCCCCCGGCGGGCCGATCATGATGACGTTGTGCCCGCCGGCGGCCGCCACCTCCAGCGCCCGCTTGACGTTCTCCTGCCCCCGCACGTCGGCAAAGTCCACCGTCTCGCGCCGCGCCTCCTCGAAGAGCCGCCGGAGATCGCGCCGGAAGGGTTTCGGCGCCGTGTCGTACCCGGCCAGCAGCCGGAACGCCTCGACGATGTTCGCGATGGGATAGACCTCCATCCCCTCGACGACGGCGGCCTCCGGCGCGTTCTCGGCCGGCACGAGCACCCCCCGCTTCCCCTCCTGACGCGCCCGCAGGGTCATCGGCAGCACCCCGCTGACCGGCCGCACCGTGCCGTCGAGCGCCAGCTCGCCCGTGATGAAGTAGCGGTCCAGCCGCGCGGGGTCGAAATGGTCGCCGCCGGCCGCCAGAAGCCCCAGGGCGATCGGCAGGTCGAGCGAGGCCCCCTCCTTGCGCACGTCGGCCGGCGCCAGGTTGATCGTGATGGCCCCGCGCGGCACCGGCAGCGCGGTGTTCTTCAGCGCCGCCCAGATCCGGTCGCGGCACTCCCGCACCGCTCCGGCCGGCAACCCTACCACCGTGTAGGACGGCAACCCCTGATCAATGTGCGTCTCGATCTCGATGGGCAACGCATCCACCCCGAGGGTGGTGCTGCTCCAGACGTGCGACAACATAGCCCATGCGTCCGATGTCTCAGGCTCCACCTTTAAGACACCGAACGGCCCGGAATCTAACCCCCGCCCGAAATTTTTTCGGGAACCCACCGCCCGGCCTCCTCTCACCCTACCCGGCGACGTCCTCCTCGGAGAGCAGTGTCAGGGCGTCGCGCTCGACGAGCACCGGCCCGTTGTAGCGCCCCCGGCGCGGGCCGTTTTCGAGGTTCAGCACGCCGCGCGGACAGACCGCCGAACAGATGCCGCACCCGACGCATGAAGCCCGGATGACGTTCTGCCCGCGCTGGGCGTACCATCGCACGTCGATCCCCATCTCGCAGTACGCCGAGCAGTTGCCGCACGAGATGCACTGCCCGCCGTTGGTGGTGATCCGGAAGCGGGAAAAGTATTTCTGAAAGAGCCCCAGGATCGCGGCCATCGGGCAGCCGAAGCGGCACCAGACGCGCGAGCCCATGACCGGGTAAAAGCCCACCCCGATGACCCCGGCAAAAACGGCACCGATCAGGAAACCATAGGCCCGCGCGTAGGCCTGCGACAGCCCCCCGAAGATCGCCCCTTCCGTGGCCGAGTTGATCCACAGCAGCGCCGTCGTCACCACCACGAAGACCAGGACGCCATGGACCATCCACCGCTCGATCTGCCAGGCCTTGAGCGATTTGTCCGAGAGGTGCCGCCAGGGATCGCCGAACGTCTCGGCCAGCCCGCCGCAACCGCACACCCACGAGCAGTACCACCGTTTCCCGAAGAAATACGTCAGGATCGGGGTGGCAACGAACGAGAGCACTACCCCCCAGAACACCATAAAGACCCCCAGACCACCCGGGTGTGCCATCAACCACCCCACATCCGAGGGCCAGAGGTACGAGTACTTGAGCGGCCAGAAATAGCTGAAATAGAACTCGGGCTGGTTGAGCACGACCAGGATCGCCGGGATCAGGTAGGCAAAGACGAGCTGGAAGAACATCACCGAGAGGGTGCGCAGGACCTGATACCGGCTGTGACGGTACCGGTAGAGAGCCCGCACGCCCATGACGAGCACGGCCAGCGTGTAGAAAGTGCCGTAGAGGAACCACTGGTCCGCCGGACCGCCGCGCAGCAGGTGGCTCAGCGGATCCACGGTGCGGATGAGTCCTTCGAGGGCGCCGGGAAACCAGTAGAGCAGCACGTAGAAACCGGTAAAGACGATCCCCAGCAGCCACCCGACGGCGCCGCGGGCCGTCGTCGCCGAGTGCATCAGCCCGTCGTTGCGGATGCCGGCCGGGTGCCCCGCGTACCGTGCCCGGAAGTAGAGCAACCCGCCCAGGCAGGTAAGCCCGATGCCCCAGGCAAAGAAGAAAACCGGCGCCAGACTGCCCGCCCCCGTTGCCGCCGCGAGCAACCCCAGCAACCCCGCACCGAAGAGCACCAGCCCGGTGCGCGCGCCCTTCGAGAGACGGGTCGTCGGGGCGGCCAGGCTCCGGGTATAGTACAACACCAGCCCGAAGACCAGCACCAGCAGCCCGGCGACGAACGCCTTCACGGGCGAGATGGGACCGGCTCCGAACGCCGCCACGACGAAAAGCAGCAGCCCGAAACCGGCCAGCGCCATGCCCACCTTCTGCCCGCTGGTGAGCAACGCGCCCCCCTCGCCCAGCGCAAGGCTGCGGTCATACCGGTCCGAATAGACCGGCACCTCCGGTTCTACGTGGTTAACGAGGCCCATAGCCCTTTCTTTTTCTTCAACCTGACGGCCCGGTCCGGATACCGGGCATTGTATTGCGCGACGAGTTCCCGCTCGTACCGTGCGAAGAATTCGGGGTCGAAGTTGGCCGCCCCGAGGTGCGCGAGCACGTACGGCATCGGGCGCCGCTGCCGGATCCACCCGGCACAGACCTCGTGCCGGTAGCGCACGCCCATCAGGTTGAACCCGAGGACCCGGTGGTCGTCACGCCGGAAGTTGATCCGGATGCTTTTGTCTCCCGAAGGATGCTGCCAGAAGAGCGTCTCCTCGCCCTCGCGGGGTACCGGTGCCACGTCGCCGTAGGTCTGGTATTCGATGTCGAAGAACTTGGCACTGTTGAAGAAGACGCCGGGACGGTACGGGGTGCGCTCGCCGCAGAGCGTCCGGGCCAGCGTGTAGCCGTGCATCCGGCCCGTGTACCAGAGCTGTTCGATCCGCTTGCGTCCCGGCGGTGGCTCCCGAAACTCGGCGCAATCGCCGGCCGCGTAGACGCCGGGGACATTCGTCTCGAAGTACGTGTTGACCAGGATGCCCCGGTTCGTCTCGATGCCGGAACCCTCGGTCACATCCACGTTCGGGTGAACACCGACGGCGAGCCCGACGAAGCGACAGGGGATCTCCTCACCGCCCGTGGTGACGACGGCCCGTACGCGTCCCGCCTCGTCCGGAAGGATCTCCCGGAGTTCGGTCGAGAGCCGCAGGTCGATCCCGTGCCGGCACAGGTGCCGGTTCACCATCTCGGACTCCTCGGGCGGCAGGAGGTAATCCATATAACTGCGCTCCCGTACCAGGAACGTTACCTGGATGCCCCGGCTGTGGAGCATCTCCGCCATTTCGACCCCGATCAGCCCGCCGCCCACGACCACGGCCCGCTCGATCCCGCGGGTGTTCCGCTCCATCCGCTCCAGGTCCTGCAGGCCGTAGAGCCCCTGTACCCCGTCGAGGTCCTCCCCCGGCCATCCGAACCGGTTCGACTTCGAGCCGGTGGCCAGCACCAGCCTGTCGTAGTGCAGGGTGTTGCCCGAACTCAGGTGAAGCCGCCGGGCCTCCGTGTCGATCGACCGGACGTAATCCCGCAGCAGCTCGATGTCGTTCCGCTCCCAGAATCCGTCATCATACGGCTTCGTCTGGGCGTACGTCAGATGGCCCATGTAGAGGTACATGAGCGCCGGGCGGGAGTAGAAATGGTCGGATTCGGCCGAGATCACCGTGATGCGGTGGTTGCTCCATTTTCGCACGAAGCGCGCCGTGGTAATACCGGTGATGCCGTTGCCGACGATGACGATGTGGGTTCGCTGCATGGCACGTTGTGCGCGGGTTCAAGCGTCCGTCTCCAAAGCCTGCAAGACGTTACAGCGGGACAGGGCGGGGACGGCTTGCTTTTCGCATGGTCCCCCGGTAGTTTCGGCTGGATCTTCGTTTTCCTCCTTCACCTGGCGTGCAGGCGCTTCCCGGCCATGATTTTCGGTATCACCGGCAATACCCGCAAGGAGCAGCTGTGGCGTCCCGTTGCCGGGCTGCTTGCGTGGATGCAGGCCCGGCAGCTCCGCTTTTGCCTGCACCCGGCCGTGGCCGAAGGGTTGCAGGCACGGGGACTGCTGGAGGCCGGCGTGTGCAAGGCCCACACCTCCGCCGACCTGGCCGGTGATGCCGACGTGGTGCTGTCCTTCGGTGGAGACGGCACGCTGCTCAATACGGCGCACGAGGTGGGGCGCCACGGCACCCCGATCCTGGGCGTCAACATCGGGCGGCTGGGTTTTCTGGCGGACGTCGAGGTAGGGCACGTCCGGGAAACCGTCGAACGCCTGCTCCGGGGAGAATACCGCCTCGAAGCGAGAATGGTCCTCGAAGCCGAGGCGGACAACGGGACGGCACTCGAAGGCCGGTGGGCACTCAACGAGTTCGTGCTCCTGCGCCGGGGCGAGACCGGCATGGTCTCCATCGAGGTGAAGGTGGACGGCGTGCCGCTCAACACGTACTGGGCCGACGGCCTCATCATCGCCACCCCCACCGGCTCGACGGCCTATTCACTCTCGGTGGGTGGGCCGATCCTGGTGCCCGGATGCGGGTCGGTGGTCCTCACGCCCATTGCCCCGCACGCGCTCACGGCCCGCCCCATCGTCCTGCCGGACACGGTGCGCATCGAGGCCCGCGTCCTGAACGAGGACCAGCCCTACGTTTTCACGGCCGACGGCACGAGCACCGTCCTGTCCGGCCCCTCGATCCGGCTCACCATCCGCCGGGCCGCCCACACGGTCAACCTGATCAAACTCCCCGAACAGCATTTCTTCCAGAACCTGCGGAGCAAGCTCATGTGGGGCGCCCGGAAAGAGTAGGCGGGTTCGGCCCGCCCGCACCTGAACGGGAAGGGCTTTGCGGCGCTCGCCCGCCCTTTCATAAACTCGTCGTGAAACCGGCGAAGCCATAGAACGTTTGTTGACAGAGCAACAGGTCCCACAGTATATTGGCCGCCCTTCCGGGTCAGGTAGCTCAGTTGGTAGAGCACAGGACTGAAAATCCTGGTGTCGGGGGTTCGATTCCCTCCCTGACCACACCAAAATCTCAAAATTCGTTCATTGCATCCGCTTCAGGGCCTGCGTATCTTGCGGGCCTGTTCAAAAGCACGGTCCGGTAGTTCAGTTTGGTTAGAACGCCGGCCTGTCACGCCGGAGGTCGCGGGTTCGAGTCCCGTCCGGACCGCTCCGTGCTCCTCGTAAGCGCTGCAAAACGCGTACGTTACGAGAACGACAAAGACGCCGGTCGTGCACGTTGTGTGCACCGACCCGCACTTTTCAAGGCCGTCCCGGCAAAAGCCAGGGCGGCCTTTTTTGCGCGGGTCGGGCGGCCTCCCCCCTGGATGTGCATGCGCGCGCATAAGTGCCGCGGTTGTGCAGCCGCACGCCACAGCGCCGGCGGTGCGGGTGCGGAGGTGAGCCCGGTCATTCAGGCAAAGACCGGCGCCTCCCATTAACGAGGCCCCCCCCCATCAGCCTGATCACAAGCCGCCTCCCGCTGAGCTATCCGCTCACCCGGGCTGCGGGCGAGGCGTTGCCGCCGGTTCAAGGCGACCACGGACTCGAAGCAACAGCAGCCAGCACGCCCCGGGATCGGCCGCGGCAGGCCGGATGCACGTGCACGACGAACCGTCGGGGCGACTTAACCTCTAGCGGGTGCAACCACATTCTTCCTGGCAATGGACGAACCCCGGCACCCGATCGACCCGGCGGGGAGCACCTGAGCGTGCCGGAAAACAGGCTTGGAGAACAGCGGACGAAAAGCTATCATGAGAGCAGTAAATTCGGGAGGTTTGACCGGCACCCCATCATCACTCTGGCGAGCGAGGATCAGCCGACCACGACTTTCCGGTTTGCGTTCAAATGGACAAAGTCGAGAGGCTATTGGCCATGCCCGTTACGATTCGCGACGTGGCACGTGCCGCCGGAGTCTCACCGAGCACGGTGTCACGCGCCTTCAATAACAGTCCCCTCGTCAAACCCGAGACGCGGGAGCACGTCCTCCGCATCGCCGCCAAGATGCGGTACGTCCCGAACGCCACCGCCCGGAACCTGACACTCCAGAAAACGGAGGTGCTGGGTCTCATCCTGCCCAAGCCGCGCGAGGAATTCTATCTGGAACTCATCCGCGGCACCGACGAGGCCGCCTCGCAGGCCGGGTACAAGCTGCTCATCTCAAGCACGAACAACCGGCTCGAGGACGTCGTGGGCGCGCTCCAGACCATGCACGGCATGGTCGACGGGCTGTTGATCAACTCCCCGCATCACGACGTGGCGACGCTGTCGCACCTGCTGCCGGAAGATCTTCCGGTGGTGTTCCTGCAGTCCGCCATAGACGACGAACCGTTCGATTGCTTCCGGATCGCCAACCGCCGGGGCGCCTACCTTGCTGTCAAACACCTGATCGACCTGGGTCACCGGCAGATCGCTCTGATCAAGAGTGAAGAACAGAACTTCGAGACCCGTGAACGCCTGCAGGGATGCTACGACGCGTTTCGCGAAGCCGGCATCACACCCGAGCCCACGTTCGAATTCACCGGCACCTTTACCCAGGAGAGCGGCTACAGGGCCGGCGTGGAATTCCTGAAGCTCGACCGTCGCCCCACCGCCATCTTTGCGTTCGACGACCACATGGCCATCGGCGCCCTCCGGGCGATACGGGAGGCGGGCCTCTCGGTGCCGGACGACGTGGCAATCATCGGGTTCGACGACGTGATGAGCGCCCGCCTGGCCATCCCCCCCCTTTCTTCCGTCCGCGTGCCCGTACGCGACATGGGAGCGCAGGCAGTCTATCGCCTGATCGAACTCCTCGACACCTGGGACCACCGGACGCCCGAGACGATCGAGCTACCGGCCGAACTGGTGATCCGAGCCAGCACCGCAGGAAACTGACCCGAACCCTCCACGCGCCCAAAGCACGCACTCCCCCGGCACGTGACACCCCCGGACACAACTATCGCCACGTCTCGACATGGGAAGCTCGCTCCGCGTCGAGTCCCAGCGCGGCGGCGCCGAGAATGGCGATGTGATCATTGGCCGAAACCTCGATCCTGATCTGCTGCAGCGAGCTCTGGTAGGCGAACGACGCCAGCGCGGAGCGCATGTCTGCTTCGAAAAACGAGAAGGCTTTCCGGATGGAACCGCCCAAGACGATCACCTCCGGACTATAGGCGAAGAGGACCGTCTTGATGGCCTGCCCCAGGTGGTTGCCGAACTCCGAGAAGGCTGCAAGCGCCTGCCGGTCGCCCGCCAGGGCGTCTTCGTACATCTGTGCACCACTTCGCCCGTAGCGCTTCAGAAAGAACTGCCCGCTGCAGTAATCCTCGTAAATGCCGTCGAGGTACGGAATCATCCCGAATTCCCCGGCCCCACAGTTCACGCCTTCGTAGAGTTTTCCATCGATTACGATGCCGCCGGCGAAGCCCGTGCCCAGGATGAGCCCGATCACACTGCTACAACCACGTCCCTTTCCGAAACGCTGCTCGCCGAGTGCGAAGCAGTTTGCGTCGTTGTTGACGAACACCGGGAGATCGTAACGCGCCTCCATGATGGCCTTGAGCGGGACCTCTTTCCATGAGGGGATGTTCTGCACCTCATAGACGATGCCCTTCTTCGTGTCTACAACGCTCGGCACGCCGATGCCGAAGCTCGTCACGTCCGTCAGATCGAGCCGGTCGACGATGCCGAAGATCTGATCCAATACCTGCGAAACGGACCCGCCGGCGACGATCGTCGTCGCGGCATGCTCGACGACGCGCCCATCCGCTACCAGACCGGCGCGTACGTTCGTCGCCCCCAGGTCGATGCCGACGAGCCGGGGGGGCGTATTGCGACTACTATTTCTAGCTCCCATGTACTCAGAGATTGGCTTTTCTGGTGATCTTCTTCCTGGAAAGGTCGATCGTCTTATTCGTCACGAGCGGCTTCGCCCAGAACCCGACGCTCAGGATGTACCCGAGCGTGGCGTACAGAAAGATCATGCCGTAGCGAAGACCGGCAAGATCGCCCAGCCATCCAACGATGAGCGGCACGACGGCACCCCCGACGATGCCCGTAACGAGAATGCCCGAAAAGGACCCGTGATGCTGATCCATGGAGTTGAGTGCCAGCGAGAAGACGATCGACCACATGACCGAGGCGAAGAACCCGACCGCCGGGAAGGCCACGAGCGCCATGGCCCCCGAGCCGAAGAGTCCGGCCGTCAGGGCAACAATGGCCCCGAGCGTGAACCAGATCAGTACCCGGCGACTGTCGATGAACTTCAGCATGAGCAGTCCGAGCAGGGTGCCGGCCGTCATGGCACCCCAGAAGAACGACACGGTACGGGCACCAACCGTCTGTGGGTCGTAGCCGTGGTAGGATGACAGGAATTCGGAGATCCAGTTGGCGACACCCTGTTCGGTGCCTACATAGGCAAAGATCGCCAGGAAGTAGAGCACCACGATCGGATTCTTGAGCAGCTTGAGGTGCGTGGCCAGGGCACCGACCTGCTCGTCGACCTTGCGCTCTACCGCCGGGAAGCGTGAGCCGGCGATGATGACCACCATCACTGCCGACACCAGCGCAAAGATCCAGTAGAGTGAGATCCAGGGAAGCTCCGACGGCACGATGTCCGAGAGGAACCCCAGAATGCCACCGGAGGACGCCACCGGATCGGCCAGGTTGAGCACGAGATACGAGTAGACGAGCGGGCTCAGGAAAGAGGCCAGACCAAAAAAGAGCTGACCGAGCACGGAATTGAAGGCAAAGTGCTCCTCTCCTCCCGCCGCCCGCAACAGCGGATTGATGGCCACCTGGAGCGCCGCCATACCCGAGCCAATCAGAAAGAGCGAGACGACGGCGACAAGGTAGTTGGGAAAGAGGGCAAACACGAGGGCACCGACGAAGGCCACGCCGAAAGCACCGACCATCGTCTTTTTCTCACCGATCCGCTCCACGAGCAGGCCGGAGGGAATGGACATCACCCCGTAGGCGATGAAAAAAGCGAAGGGCAAGACGGCCACCAGTGTCAGGCTGAGATCGAAGTCTTCGATGATCTCCGGGACGAGCGGCCCGATGATGTTCGTCAGAAACGAAATCACGAAGAAGATCAGCAGGATGAGACCGACGATAAACAGGTTACGCTGCATAATACCTCCTGGGAAGGGAAAACAGGGGAAAAGGGGATAGCCGCTGCAAAGGCACGTAAACCAACTTCCCGGGACCTGTTGTAGGAACCTGGCCGCCCGTCTCGCGCCGCGGCGTTCGATACACCGGCGCACGGCGGGACAGAGGCCTACGTACACAACCACACCGACAATGGCTGCGCCTAGGGCGGCAGCGCGGGATGCCGCCTCCCGGTCCATGCCAAATGGTTCGGGTCACCGGTCAGCGCGCCGGGCCCGGCAAGTGTTCCGGCTTCACCCGATCGTCCGCCGGCTCCACAGCGGATGCCCTGGCCATAGCACACTCTCGCGATTGACCGAAGAACGGAGAAGAGGTGTGACGGGTACGGAGGGGCATGCGCATGCCCGTAAGCAAAGCACCCGGCTATGCGGGGCAGCAAAGCTGCGCGGCTGGGATATCCGGTACTGGCAGCCCGGGCGTTCGGATACGACCGGATAGGCAGATCCCTATGGCTGCAACGAGCAACGGCACGATGCAGCCGCCAGGTTGCCCTGGACAACAGGAGGGGCAGTTTCGTGAGCATCTCTGGTTCGGTTAGTGTACACGAATGGTTTCCGGTACCGTGTGCAGGCACCGAAAACCACCCGGGCCGCGACGTAGGGTCGCGCTCGACCAGAGAAAGATGGAGAGGAGAGGCTGCTCGGGGAGGCAGCCCGCTATGTGGAGGGCAATCCCTGATAACCTAGGATAAAGACTTTTGAAAGTCAACGTATAGCGGAGGTCCTTGCTATTGAGGGCATGGCTGCCCCTGACTAACCGAACCAACCGTGTAGGACGCGTTTGGCCGCACAGGTCGTGTTACACGTGTCCCGTCAACCCGGGCTCTCCGGCGGGCCATGGGGCGTACCCGTGAAGGATGCAGCCCATTGCTCCCGGCAACGACGCCTTCCACGGTGTCGACCCATTCTATATCCTTTGATTACAACGCTGTGTCTCGGTGTTTTCCAGCCTCTTCCGCCCCCTCCTTTTCCCCTAAGATTCGTTACGACTTGACTATTTTTTAAAGCCTCGCTATGTTGGCGGCGCCTCTCGTGGGTGTTGCCGCGGGAGGTGTTGGTCATGGCCCGGAATGCAACCGGTTTCATTTGCCGATACGACGTCGTTGTCAATGAAACCGGTTGCATCAGGGAAAATACTGGCTGCTGTCGCGATGAAACCGGTTGCAAAGCGAAGATCTCGTTCCGTTCGCAATGAAACCGGTTGCATACGCGCTCTGCCGAGAAAGACGGACCTTTTTGCCGGCATAGCGGCACCGTCCACGGGGAAAGGCGCTCCGCGCCGGGCAATCGGACGATCGCCGCTGGAAACACCCCAGACCGGGTATCCTTCCGTGCGAGAAGGTCGAGGAGAGACGAACGCCGTGGCCCCGAGCCACACACCACACGCCCTATCAACAACACCTCAGAACCATGTTTAGAGCTGCTACGGTCTCCGGCCTGCTTCTCGCACTGGCCCTCCTGCTGGCACCGTCGAATGCACGGGCCCAGGATACGCGGCAGATCACCGGTACGGTGATCGAAAGTGAGACGAACCAGCCGCTGGTCGGCGTGAACGTCTTCGTGCAGAATACGACCATCGGCACGGCAACTGACCTCGATGGACGCTACGCGCTCATCGTCCCCGCCAACGCTGACACGCTCGTCTTCTCCTTCATTGGCTTCCGTACCCTGAAGGTAGCAATCGACGGCCGCTCCGTTATCGACGTCGCCCTGGACCCCGATGTGGCGGCACTCGGCGAGGTGGTCGTCGTCGGCTACGGCACCCAGCAGCGGAGCAAGGTGACCGGTGCCATCACCTCGATCCGCGCTGCCGAGGTGCAGGATCTGCCGGTGGCCAGCTTTGAGAATGCGGTCCAGGGCCGTCTTGCCGGCGTGGTCGTGCAGGAACCGACGGGTGAGCCCGGCGCCGCCCCCAACGTGCGGGTTCGCGGCACGGGCACCATCACGGCCGGCAGCGACCCGCTGTACGTGATCGACGGCGTACCCATCTCGAACGACCTGAATGTGCAGGGAACCGTGTCCCGCCGGCGAGCCTCGTTCCGGCCGCCGCCGGGGAACCCCCTCGCCATGCTGAACCCGGGCGACATCGAGTCGATCGAGGTGCTCAAAGACGCTTCGGCGGCCGCCATCTACGGCTCGCGCGGCTCCAACGGCGTCGTGCTCATCACCACGCGCTCCGGGCGACGCGACGGCCAGCCGGTCGTCCGCTTCAACAGCTACGTCGGCATTCAGGAAGTCTCGAACAAACCGGATCTGATGAATGCCGAGGAGCTCATCGAATTCACCCTGGACGCGCGCAACAACAACTACATCCAGAAGTACGGCGCACCACCGCCCAATCCGCGAACCAACGAAGGGCGCCCCGAAGACGACGACTTTGTGCTCATCCCCGAGCAATACGTCAACTGGGATGGTACGGATACGGACTGGCTCGACCTGGTCTTCTCGCGTGCGCCGATTGCAAGCACGAGCCTCTCGATCACCGGCGGCACCTCCAACATGGGCTACTACCTCTCCGGGGGCTATCTCACGCAGGAGGGCATCATCGAAGGCTCTGGCTTCAACCGCTACACGTTGCGTGGAAACCTGGTGGCGAACGTCACCAGCCGGCTCGAGGTGGGCGCCCGGCTGAATGCGGCCTTCAGCAAGCAGGATCGCCTTCCGGCCTCGGCACCGTACTTTGCCCGGCCGCCGGGTATCGTCTACTCGGCCCTGGTCCACTCGCCCGTCATCAAGCCCTACAACGCCGACGGCACACCGAACCAGCTCGACGGGCAATCCTACCTGGGCGGCGGTACCACCTCGGCAAGCAACCCGCTCGCCATTATGGAGGCCGTCGAAGAAGAACTGGGCATGCACCGCACGATCGGGAGCCTCTACGGCCAGTACGAACTCATCGACGGGCTGCGCTTCAAGACGATGTTCGGCGCCGACCTGATCGACTACAGCCGCTCCTTCTACCGCGGCTTCGCCTTGCTGTACCGGACCGACCCCGAGCCGGAGCCCTATGGCCAGTCCTCTTCGTCCAACAGCGTCAACTGGATCGTCGAAAACACGCTCTCGTTCGACCGCAGCTTCGGCAATCATCACAACGTCTCGGCCGTCGTCGGCTATACCGCCCAGAAAGAGACGATCGAGATGAACGAGGTCATCGCCCAGAACTACTCGGACGATGAAATCAAGACGGTCAACGGCGGCCAGGTCACCGGCGGCTTCAGCCTCCGCGAGGCGTGGTCACTCCAGTCGTGGCTGGCCCGCGTCAACTATGACTACCTCGAGCGCTACCTGCTCACCGCGACCGTCCGTGCCGACCGTTCCTCCCGCTTCGGACCGGGCAACCAGACGGGCATCTTCCCCTCCGTCTCGGTCGGATGGCGGCTCTCGGAGGAACCGTTCATGGACCGGTTCGACTACATCAACAACCTGAAGCTGCGCGTGAGCTACGGCAGCACGGGCAACTTCCTCATCCCGAACTACGGCTCGGTCAGCCTGCTCGAGCAGAACGGGTACGTTTTCAACGACAACCTCGTCAACGGTGTGGCTCCGCTCACGCTCGGCAACGAAGACCTGAGCTGGGAGCGGACAAACATGCTCAACGCCGGCCTGGACGCAGCCTTCCTGCAGGACCGCATCTACTTCACGCTCGACTGGTACCGGAGCATCACGAAGGACCTGCTCCTCAATGTGAACGTGCCGTCGGCGCTCGGTTTCACCGCGGCGCTCACCAACATCGGAGAAGTACTCAACCGGGGCTTCGAATTCTCGCTGACCTCGCGCAACCTGGTGGGTGACTTCTCGTGGTCGACCGACCTGAATTTCTCGACGAACTACAACGAGGTGCTCAAGCTGGGCCCCAGCGGCGATCCGATCCTGAGCGTAGGCGCAGCCGGCCTGCGGCACATCACGCGCGTCGGCGACCCGATCGGCAGCTACTACGGTTACGTGGTGGAGGGCATCTACCAGTCGGAAGCGGAGATCGCCGCCGCACCGGAGGACAAGCTGGCGCCGGATCCCGCACCGGGCGACTTCCGCTTCAAGGACATCAACGGCGACGGCGTGATCGACGCTGACGACCGGACGGTGATCGGCAACTACATGCCGGACTATACCTTCGGCATCACGAACACGTTCAGTTACAAGGGGCTGGAGCTGAGCATCTTCCTGCACGGCGTGCAGGGCAACGAGGTCCTGAACCTGACCGCACGCCACCTGAAGAACGGCGAGGCCAACTTCAACAGCTACGCCATCTTCAACGAGCGCTGGCGCTCACCCGAGGAGCCCGGCAACGGCAAGGTCCCCCGAGCCGACCGGCAGTCCGGTCTGCACGGCAATAACAACCGTCCCTCCTCTTTCCAGGTAGAGGACGGCTCCTACATCCGCCTGCGCACGGTGCGCCTGGCCTACTCCCTCCCGCCCTCCCTGCTCGGCAGGCACGTGCAGAACGCCACGATCTACGTCTCCGGCAACAACCTGAAGACGTGGACCGACTACCTCGGCTTCAACCCGGAGGTGAGCCTGCAGCGCAACAACACGACGCCGGGCGAGGACTACGGTGCCTACCCGCTGGCACGGACCTTCACCGTCGGCCTCAACATGACGTTCTGAGTGGGGGTGCGTTTCGAGCACCATCACCGTCTCCATCGGACAGACCACGCGATATCATGCGAACGACCTATCTTTGCCTGATCTGCTTACTCGGGCTCACCGCATGCGGCGATGACTTTACGCTGCTCGCCCCCGAGTCCCAGCGCAACGCGCAGACCTATTACGACCAGCCCACCGACATGGAAGTCGCCCTCAACGGCGTCTACGACGCGCTCCAGCTCGCGGGCACCTACAGCCAGAGCTACTGGATCATGCTCGAGATGCGCAGCGACAACACCGACCAGGGCGCCGACGTCACGGGGCTGGCCCGCGAACTGGCCGTAATCAACGACTTCCAGGAGATCCCTACCAGCGAATTCGTCGGCAATGCCTGGACGGACTCCTACAAGGGAATCAACCGGGCCAATACCCTGCTGGCCCGCCTCGACGACGTCGAGATGGACGCCGCCAGAAAGGAGCGCATCCGCGGTGAGGCCCTTTTCCTCCGCTCCCTCTTCTACTACAACCTGGCCGTCCTCTTCGGCAACATTCCGCTCGTGCTCGAGGAGACACGCTCGCCCAACCAGCCCTTCGAGCAGGTGCCGGCAAGCCGGATCTACCAGCAGATCATCGCCGACCTCCAGGCTGCCGCCGAGCGCCTGCCTGCCTCGTACTCGGGTGCCGACATAGGCCGCGCCACGAAGGGAGCCGCTCTCACCCTGCTCGGCAAGGTGTACCTGACGACCGGCGACAAGGGAACCGCCGCTCAGGTGCTGCGGCGCGTCGTCGACGAGTTCGACTACCAGCTCGTAGAAAACTACGCCGACCTCTGGGGACCGCAGAACGAGAACAACGTCGAATCCATCTTCGAGGTCCAATACAAGGCCGGCGGCATCGGCGAAGGGAGCCCGTTCACGGATACGTTCGACGCGCAGAACCGCCCCACCCCGGACCTGATCGCCGCCTACGAAGCAGGCGATCTCCGCAAGGCCGCCTCGATCACAGAGGAAGGTTTCTGCGCCAAGTTCCCGAGCGACCCCTTCAGCCAGTTCGACGCGGACAACAACTTCCCCGTGCTGCGCTACGCGGACGTGCTGCTCATGCTGGCGGAGGCCCTGGGCGAGAGCCCCGAAGCCTACGCCCTGATCAACCAGGTACGGGCCCGGGCGGGTCTCGCCCCGATCGACGACTCCACCCCGGGCACGTTCACAGAGAAGCTGTTGCACGAGCGGCAGGTCGAACTCGCCTTCGAAAACCATCGCTGGCCCGACCTGCTCCGCTTCGGCGTCGCAGAATCCCGAATGGCCGCTCAGGGCCTGCAGGCCCGGCCCCTCTTTCCGATCCCGCAACGCGAGATCGACGTCGCACCGGACGTCATGACCCAGAATCCCGGTTTCTGACGCATGCGCCGGGGGTGGCGGGGAGGCAATCCCTCTCCGCCACCATTTCCTTGCCCTCCCCGATAACCCACTTCGGAGACCACCATGTACCGGAAATCCTCCCTCCTCCTCGGCTTGCTGATGCTGCCCGTACTCGTTGTGTCTGCCCAGCCGGAACAACCGGTCGAAGAATGGACCGGCAAGACCATCCTGCTCATCGGCGCCCACCCGGACGACGACTCGCAGGCGCACGGCACGCTCGCCCGCCTCGTCGCTAACGGCAACGACGTCCACGTGATGCTGCTCACGCTCGGCAACGTCGGCACCAAAGATCCCAACCTCTCGCGCATCGAACTGGCCAAGATCCGGCGTCAGGAAGAAGTCAATGCCCTCGCCCAGCTCGGTATCCCGGAGGAGAATTACATCAACCTGGGCTACGACGACGGGCGCGTCGAATACGCTGACCGGGAAGAGATCATCGAGCGCATTGTCTTCCACATCCGCCGCCTCCGCCCGAACGTACTCATGGCGTTCGATCCCGGCAAGGGGGCCCAGCGGTGGCACAAGGCGGACCACCGCGCCGCCTCCTACCTGGCCGCCGACGCCGCCCGCGCCGCCGAGTGGCCCCTCCTCTTCCCCGGCCACCTCGTCAACCACAACCTGGAAGCGCATCAGGTCGAGGAGTATCTCTTCTTCGACACGGCCGACGCAAACACGTGGGTCGACATCACCGGGTACGTCGACGCCAAGATCAACGCCGGCCTGCAGTACGTGAGCCAGTGGGGGCCTCACGGCCAGAACCGCTACGAGGGCCCGACCCTCACGCCGGAACAGGAGCAGCTGGTGAGAGAGCGCCTGCAACGGCGCATCCGCATGCGGGACGGCAAGCCGGTAGAGGCCTTCCGGCACTACAAGGGCGTCCCGGACGGCATCGGCCGCTAGCGTTGTTGATGAAGGGTCCATGCAGGAGATCGTTTCGTCACCGCCCAAGCACCCGAGCCGGAAGAAACCCGTGCTACGGCCAACGGGGCTAACGCCGGCCGTGACGAAAGCAGTCGCACGTCCTCCGCAGAGGAAGTGACTCGTTGCATCCAGCCTGGCTTCCCCTCCCTGGTAGACCGCTCCGGCATGCCGGAAGCACTACGGTTTCCGGCATGCCGGGGGTATTCACCCCTTCACCACAGCTCCCTCTCATGCGCATTCTCCTCCTTTTCCTCACGCTCGCTTTTCTCGGTGCGGACTGCGAAGCCGCGGAACGGGTACCCATACGGGTCGAGAAAGCCGTCGCCGGCGCGCCGATCACGCTCGGCGTCCCCTTCCCGAAGGGCACCCTGCACTCGCCGGACCACGTGCGGGTCCTCAGCACGGACGGCCGGGAAATCCCTTCCCAGATCACCGAGGTGACCACCTGGGAGCCGGTCGACCCGAGCGTCAAGTGGATCTGGGTCTTCTTCTTTGCCGAGGACAGCGAAGACTACGTGCTCGAGTACGGCCCGGACGTCCGCAGGGCCCCGCTCACCGGGCCCACGCTGCGCGTGGTCAACAACCAGCGGTCGTACGGCTTCGCCGAGGTCGACACCGGCCCCCTGCGCTTCCGGATCGACAACGGCGGCAACGGTTTCTTCAAAACGGTCGAGCTGGACCTCGAGGGCGACGGGTTCGAAGAGGACGATGTGATCGCCACCGGCCCCGCGGGCCGCGGCTCCTTCCTCGACCTGCTCGACGACGCCGGGGTGGACTCCTCGCACGCCGTCGTCACCCGCACCGTCAAAGAGAAGGGATCCGGGCCCCTGCACACGATCCTCCGCGTCGAGGGCGTCTACCGCTACGGACGGGAAGACAACCGCGAGGCCCCTTTCATCACCCGCATCCACGCCTACGCGGGCAAGACCTACGTGCGCGTCCTCCACACGATCGTCTACACCGGGGTGCCGGACAAGCACACCCCGCAGGAAGGCGAGCACGCGGCCATCGCCACGGGAAACGGGCCCATCCTCGACGAGGAGATGGCGCAGCAGGATACCGGCTTCCTGGAACCCAATGACCGGATCCGGGGCGCCGGCCTCCAGCTCAACTATCACCTGGACGACGCCCTGACCTATCTCACGACCTACCACGGCGGCACCTGGTGGGCGCCCGGAAAGACGGAATACTACAGCACCGAGGCCGGCGGTCGCGGCGAACTCTACGTCCTGCAGATCGGCCCGGACGTTACCCGCAAGCCCCCGGTGGCCAACTCGACCGCCACCGAGCGCATCGACGGCTTCGCCGTCCGTATCGTCGCCGACGGACACACCGAGGTCGAAGGCCCGCGGGCCGGCGGCTGGATGGACGTCTCCGACGCACGGCGCGGCGTGAGCGTCGGCACCCGGCACTTCTTCGAGGAATACCCCAAGGAGATCAACCTCGACGTCGCCGGCGAGCGCGTACAGGCCTACATCTGGTCGCCCCGCGTCGAGCCGATGAACTTCGCCCGGGCTTCGCTCGAACTGGATGGCGGCATGATGGGCAACTTCGCCGAAGGCACCGCCAAGACCACCGAGTTCTTCTTTCACTTCCACGAGGCGACCGACGACCGCGCCGCGCTCACCCGGGTGGCGGAGTACTTCCTCGATCCCCCCGCCCCGCACGTCGATCCGGCGTGGTACACGGCCAGCAACGTCTACGGCAGGATGGCGCCCTACGCCGAGCACTTCGCCGAGTTTGAGCGTGGCATCGACTACAAGCTCGCCTGGTGGCGCTTCAACCAGGCATGGGAACCGTGGTACGGCCTGATCGACTACGGCGACGGCAAGACCTACTACTTCAACGACGACTGGCACCTCTTCACCAACAACGAGCCTGCCACCGACTTCATGTGGTGGATGGCCTTCATGCGAACCGGAAAGCGGGAGTACTACCTCACCGCAGAGGCCACGAGCCGCCACACCATGGACGTCGACAACATCCACTGGCCCACCTACCCCGAGTACGTGGGCGACACGAACGACGCACTCGACTTCTTCAAGGTGCAAGAATACCCTCCGGGAACGCCTTACCTGGGCATGGGACGCCGGCATGCCCGGCAACACTGGACGGCGCTGCTGAGCGCCCATGTGTGGGTACCCGGGTGGATCGCCTCCTACTACCTTACCGGCAACCATCGCGGCCTCGAGGTCGCCGAGGAGACCGCGGGCTACTACCTGCGCCGCATCTTCGGCGACCACGGGCTCACCGGCCGTCGCCTCTACCTCTCCGTGTGGAACCTCGCCGAGGTGTACGACGCCACGAAGGATCCGCGCTATTTCGAAGAGTTGAAGGACCGCGTCGACCGTATGCTCCGCCTGGCGCAGAGCCCCGATCAAGGCGGCAGCCTGGTAATCGACCGCTACGGCTATGCCCAGGTGTACGTCTCCCAGGGCCTGGGGGCCTACTACCGCATGACGGGTGACGAGCGTGTCCGCACGGCCCTGATCCGCCACGCGCGCCACGTGCGCGACCTGCCGCCGCTCAACCACGAGATGGAGTCCTACCTCTCCTCCATCAGCAGCCTGCTGCTCGGCTATGAGCTCTCAGGCGAACCGAGTCTCCTGGAGGAGGCCGTCAAACGGGCCCAGGTGCTGCGGACCGATCCGCTCCCGAAGGCGCCGGAGACCTATGCGACGCAGCGCGAACTCGCAGAGGCCCTCGAAAGCGTCAGCCACCTGCCGGAGTCCGAGTCGCGCCGCGGCGCCATCTGGAAGATCACCAACGGCCTGCGGGTGTTCGGCTGGACGCATGCCTACAATGTACCCTACCTGGTATACTGGCTCGAGCACGCGGAGCCGGCCCGCGTGATCATGTCCAACGGCCGCCGCCGGTAGAATTTTCGTTGAGACACGGCCGCTTCCGGCAGTAGTCCCCGTGTGGGGTCCTCCGCTTTCGTGTCATGCCTGCAAAGACACAGACCGATAAGGACAACCTGCAATCCCTGCTCGGCTCGCTGAGCACGACCCGTCAGGTCGGGCTTCTGCTCGGGCCGGCCCTCTTCGTGGTGATGCTCGTGCTGCCGCCACCCGAGGGATTGCCTCTCGAAGGCTGGCGCACCGCAGCCGTCGGCCTGCTCATGGCGGTGTGGTGGATCACCGAAGCGCTTCCCATCCCTGCGACCGCCCTCCTGCCCATCGTGCTCTTGCCCTACCTGGGCATCACCGGCATCGGCGACGCCACCGCCCCCTACGCCAACCCGGTGATCTTCCTCTTCATGGGCGGCTTCATCCTTGCCATCGGCATGCAGGAATGGGGGCTGCATCGACGCATCGCACTGACCATCATTCGGGTAATCGGCACCCGGCCCACGTCGATCCTGCTGGGCTTCATGATCGCCTCCGCGTTCCTGAGCATGTGGGTGAGCAATACCTCCACGGTGCTCATGATGCTGCCCATCGCGGTCTCCATCATCGACCTGATGAAACGGCAGGGGGTGATCGGCCTGGCCGGGACCAGGTCGAACTTCGAGCTCGTGCTCATGCTCGTCATTGCCTACGGGTGCAACATCGGCGGAATGGGCACCCTCGTAGGCACGCCGCCCAACGCTCTTCTGGCCGGCTTCTTCTCCGAGACCTACGGGATCGATATCGGCTTCGCCCGGTGGATGATGATCGGCGTCCCCCTCGTGGTCGTCTCGATCCCGCTGGCGTTCCTGCTGCTCACCCGTGTCCTCTATCCGATCCGTGTCCGCAGCTTCGAGGGCGGGCAAGCCGTCATCATGCGCGAGTGGAAGGAGCTGGGCCCCATGAGCATCGCCGAAAAGCGCGTAGCGGCCATCTTCGCACTGACAGCCCTGCTCTGGATGACCCGCCCCCTCCTGGCGAATGCCCTGCCGATGCTCTCCGATGCCGGTATCGCCATGACGGCGGCCATAGCCCTGTTCCTCGCGCCGTCCGGCTCGCTCGAGAAGCCGTTCCTGCTCGACTGGCCGGCCGCCCGCGCCCTCCCCTGGGGCGTGTTGATCCTCTTCGGCGGCGGGCTGAGCCTCGCCGGTGCAATCAGTGATACCGGACTGGCCACCTATCTGGGGGAACGCATCGCCAGCCTGCCGGGCTGGCCAACCCTGGCCGTCCTGCTGCTCGTCGTAACGCTGGTCGTTTTCCTGACCGAGATCACGAGCAACACCGCCACCGCTGCCGCCTTCCTGCCGATCCTGGCCTCCGTGGCACTCGGCATGGACCAGAACCCCCTGCTGTTCACCGTGCCCGCTGCGCTCGCGGCGAGCTGTGCCTTCATGCTGCCCGTGGCCACCCCCCCGAACGCCATTGTCTACGGCACCGGCCACGTCACGATCGGCGAGATGTCGAAGACTGGCCTGTGGCTCAACCTCCTCTTCATCATTCTGATCACCCTCATCACGTACCTCCTCGTCGGCCTCGTCTTTGGTGTGGAGGTGAGCCAGCATGGGGCACAGCATCTTCACCAGACCCGCTTTTTCACATGACGGCTGACCAGACGCTTCATACCATCCTCAACAGGGCCGGCAAAAACAAACCGGCTTCCTCCCGGCCATCGTATCGACCACGCTCCGATCCTGGCGACGACATCATTCAAACGGTATCCCCCCGGCGTACCGTTTTTCTCCCTTGCG